>JBEKVS010000386.1:0-5666 GCA_049513795.1 Occallatibacter sp.
AGGAAGACCGCATTCCGCAAGCGCCTTCAACTCCCTGTCGAGGTCGTACTCGACGCGCCGAATCGATGCTTCATTTTCATCCAGCAAAAGATAGCTCGCGCGGCGATCGCCATCGTGCGACAGACTTACACTTCCGGTGTTGACGACCGTCATTGCCGTCAGCTTGCGAACGTAAGGGAGATGAATATGTCCGTACACCGCAATCTCGTGCCCGAGGGGCGCAAAGACCGACTCCAGTTCTGCGTCGCCTGCTTCGGGCGCCGGTGCGCGCCACAAGCTATCGGGGCTGGCATGGACTAATGCTACTGAGCCGTGTATTTGCATGCGCGGCAACTCACTTAGCCACTTGAGTCTCTCCGCACCAAGAGTCGCGCGGTGCGCAGCCGCCATCTCTTCCACCGCGTTAAAGACAGGCTGCAGCGAAGGATTTGACTGGCCCCAAGATCGCGAATCAGGTCCACAATCTCAGCCGGCCGCGCGCCTCCTTGCGCCAGATCGCCGCCATGAAGAATCAGGTCTGGAGCGGTCTGCCGCAAATCCTCGAGAACAGCCTCAAAGGCCGTCAAGTTGCCGTGAATGTCGGATACGATTGCAGTGCGCATCTTCTTCACCTGCTCTCAGTCTGCTGCGTCTTTCGTTCTGGAATTCCTCGCGTCCATCGCAATGCCATTGAGCAGATGAGCGCGGGTGAGCACCTTGCGCGCAAGTCCGGTCAGCGCCATGCCGCCCGCCTGGCCAAGCGGAACCCACCGCCTGTCGCCGCCGGCTACGGTCATCGCCGGCTCATCGTCTTCAAAGACCGTGCGGATGCGCACGTAATAGTTCACCTGCATGATCGAGTGGCGCACCGCCATACGCAGTTCGTCTTCCGGAACGTTTGACTCACGCAACTCGGGTAACTCCCACATCCCCGGCATCACCGTCTGCGTCGGCGGCCGCCGCTCCAGAAGCACTTCGCGATTTCCCGCCCCGGACTGGCTTCCCGTGCGCACCGAAAGCGCGTAAGCCACTTCGCGGCTCACCATGGGCGGCCGGGGCTGCGTCTCGTGCTCCCCTTGCGTTGCGCACTGGCGGCAAAGAGGACACACCAGGCACTGGGGATTGCGCGGCAAGCAAACCGTCGCTCCCAATTCCATCATCGCCTGGTTGAAATCGCCCGGATGGGCCGGGTCAACCAGTTCACCGGCAAGAACTTCGATCTTCCGTTTAAGCTCGGCCCCGCCTGTCCGGCCCGCGACGTTCCATCCTGCCAACCGGCATAATACCCGCTCCACGTTTCCATCCACCACCGCCACCGGCTCTCCATGCGCGATGCTGGCGATGGCCGCCGCCGTGTAAGCGCCGATGCCCGGCAGCTTGCGCAATTCCACTGCCAACGTGGGCAGATTGCCGCTGTGATTGCCGGCCACAAACTGCGCGGCTTTGTGCAGCATGCGCGCGCGGCGATAGTAGCCCAGGCCGCTCCACAGCGCCAGAACCTCTTCCTCTTGCGCCAGGGCCAAGGACACCAGCGTTGGAAATCTCGCCAGAAAGGCCTGGTATCGCTCCACCACCACCGCGACTCGCGTCTGCTGCAACATGATCTCCGACACCCAGATGGCATAGGGTTCAGAGCTACGCCGCCAGGGCAGGTCGCGCCGGTTACGCCGGTACCACGCGAGCAACTCGCGGCGCATTGCAACGATTTCGGCCGCGTCCCAGCCCTGCTTTGTCATGCGCCCAGATTAAGGCATGCGCCCCCATCTTTGTGAGTGGGCGCGGTTTGCAATGTGAGATGGCCAAAGGGTTACCGGCGTACCTGCGTCGAGTCTACTTAGGCATGTTTCCTTTTGCCGCTTTGACTCACCAAAAAGTGGCAGTTAACGGGCGCTTTTCAGAACGGCAACCGTGCTAACTTTACTCACACAACCTGGTGAAAAGGGCCCCACAAGTGAGTTGTTTGCCATGGCAAGCCGGTCGGGTCGCGGCGCCAGGAGTTAATTTGCCAGGTCAACCCGGTCGACCGGAACCTGCATCCCTTTTGTTGGAGCATTTAGCAATGAAGCGCACCGCCCTTTTCCTCACTGCCGCACTACTCGCCGCACCCCTAGCGCTCTTATCCCAGGCGGACCCAAATGCCTACGCCCCCTCGCCTCTTGTCTCATCCAGCCTGATTGCCGCGGACTCCGACCCCGACGGCGGAGGCCAGGCTGCATCACCCATGGGTAGTTCGTTCAGAGGCTACGGATCCGAATCCGAGAGGCCGTTTTCCCGCGTGGCGGTTGCCGGAGGCTTCTCGCCGTTGGGCATTCAACTGGAGACGGCGACTAACCTCAGCGGCCATCTTGTCCTGCGCGGCACGGGAAACTTCTTCAACTACAACACCACCATTACGAGCAACGGCATCACCGCCGCAGGCAAGCTGAGCTTGTCTTCCGCGCGCGCCACGCTCGACGTCTATCCCTTCCGCTCCGCGTTCCACATCAGCCCTGGCATTCTGCTCAACAATCAGAACCAGGTCACGGCTGCGGCTAACGTGCCGGCTGGAACCAGCTTCACTTTGAACGGTCAGACTTTCTACTCGGCTACGGCGAATGCCGCCACCGGCGCCACGCCCATCACTGGAACCGGATTGCTCGGCTTGAACACCAACAACCCGGCCTTCGCCATCACCGCGGGTTGGGGCAACCTGGCGCGCGGCAAGGGACACTGGTCAGTGCCGGCCGAAGCCGGCGTCGCTTTCATCGGCGCGCCAACCGTCAACGTGAACCTCGCCGGATGGGCCTGCTATGACCAGGCGCAGACGGAATGCGCCAGCATCGCAGGCAACAGCAACCCCATCGCCGTTGCCGTCCAGACCAACCTGGCCGCACAAGAAGTCAAATGGACCAGCGACCTGAATCCGCTGAAGACATATCCAATCGTTTCAGTCGGCTTGGCCTATAGCTTCCACGTCCGCTAGGTGGGCAGTCTCCCGCAGCCACGAAGACTTGGGTGCCCCATCCTTTCCGCGCTCTCCAGCGGAAAGGGTGGGAAACCACAGACCCCAAGCCGCTTCGTCCTAGCCCAGCAACTCCTCAACTATCCCCGCCACCGCTTGCAGAGCCGCCTCAATCTGGCCCTGGTCTTTCCCGCCAGCCTCAGCGATCTCCGGCTTTCCGCCGCCCGATCCACCCACCAGCCTGGCCACTGCACCCACCAGCTTGCCGGCCTGAATGCGCTTGGTCAACCCGGCCGTCACGCCGGCAATCAGCGCGACTTTTCCTTCCGGCTGCGCCGACGCCAGCAGCACCACGCCCTCGCCCAGCTTCTGCTTGAGATTGTCGACCAGCGTCCGCAACTGACCCCGTTCCAGCGAGTCCGCACGCAGCGTCACCAGTCGCACGCCTTTCACTTCGACGGCCCTGCCGAGCGCGTCGTCGAGCGCCCCGGCTGCCGACTTCATCCGCGCCTCTTCGAGTTCGCGGCGCAGCCGTTTCAATTCCTCTTCCTGGGAGGCCAGCTTGGCTTTGAAGGCATCAGCCTGGCTGCTTCCGGCTGCTGGAGGCGCAACCTGCGCGGCTACCTGCGCGACGGCAAAATCCTGCCTGAACGTGTCCAGCGAGCCGAAACCGCTAATGGCTTCGAGACGCCGCACGCCCGAGGAAACCGACCCCTCGCTGACGATCTTGATCAGGCCAATTTCGCCCGTCGCGCCAGTGTGCGTGCCACCGCAAAGCTCCGTTGAGAAGCCATCCGACAGCTTGACCACGCGCACCTTGTCGCCATACTTTTCACCGAACAGCGCCATGGCGTGATACTCGTTGACGGCCACATCGATGGGCACGTCTTCGAGCGTCTCGACGCGTGCATTCGAAAGCACTTCCCGATTCACAATCGACTCGATCTCTTCGAGTTCTTCATCTGCGACCTGGGCGAAATGCGAGAAGTCGAAGCGCAGCCGCGTTGGCTCGACCGACGAGCCGGCCTGTTTAACATGCGTGCCCAGCACCTGGCGCAGCGCCGCATGCAGCAGGTGCGTGCCGGTGTGATTGCGGCGAATCGCGTCGCGGCGGATGCCATCGACGACCGTACGCACGTGGTCGCCGACCGCCAGCGGTTGTTTGAGCACTGCCTTATGCGCGCGGACCCCCTGCACAGGCAGCACGCAGCCGGTAATCTCCGCAATCGTCGAGTTGCCGTCAGGCGTGAGGAAGACGCCGGTATCGCCAACCTGCCCGCCGGAGTCGCCATAGAAGCTGGTTTGGTCGAGGACGACATCGACGGCGTCCCCCGCCGCTGCTGCGGGCACGCCGACGCCGTCCTTCACAATGGCCAGGACTTCGGCGTTGTTGGCGGTGAGCTGCTTGTAGCCCAGGAAGGCAGTCTTCGGCAGTTCGCGAAACGCCGGGCTGGCGGATTTCTGGCTGCCGCCCTTCCAGCTGGCGCGGGCGCGGGCTTGCTCGGCTTCCTTGGCCTGCTCAAAGCCCTCGTGGTCGAAAGCAATTCCAGCGTCGTGGGCTGCATCGACCATGAAGTCTAGCGGCAAGCCAAATGTCTCATACAAATGGAATGCCTTCTCACCCGTGAACCGACCTTGGAGCTCCTCGTTGAGCCGTGCCACGCCGATCTTCAGAACGCGGTCGAACTGTTTTTCCTCGGCGAGAACGACCCGCGAAACGCGGTCGGCGGCGGCGTTGAGCTCGGGATATGCTCCAGCCATCAGATCGCGGACGGCGTAGACCATCTGGTTTAGGAAAGGCTTCTCCAGCCCGAGCAGGCGGCCGTGACGGATGCCGCGGCGAAGAATTTTGCGCAGTACGTAACCACGGCCTTCATTCGAGGGGAGGACACCGTCGCCAATGAGGAAGACCGCGGCCCGCGAATGGTCAGCAATGATACGAAGAGATGCCTTCTTTTGATCGGAAAGCCCTTCTAACTGCATCCAAGAATCGTTACCATCGCGAATTAGATCCCAAGCCTCGTCGATCAAGGGCCGAAACAAATCCGTCTCAAAATTGGACACTTTCCCTTGCAGCACGGCAGCCACCCGCTCCAGCCCCATGCCCGTGTCGATGGAAGGCTTGGGCAGCGGCGTCAGCTTGTAGGTGGTGGCCTTTGTAACCGGGTCGACAATCGCGGAGCGGTCGAACTGCATGAAGACCAGGTTCCAAATCTCGACATACCGCGCATCGTCCTGGCCGAAGGGCAAGTCAACGCCCGACGTCTCGGCCGCTTCCATCCCCATGTCGTAGAAGATCTCCGAACACGGACCGCACGGCCCGGTCTCGCCCATCTGCCAGAAGTTGTCCTTCAATCCATACTGGAAAATCCGTTCCTTGGGAACCCCGACTTCGATCCAGTAGCCCTCTGCCTCGTCGTCGCGCGGAACCCCATCTGCCCCTTCAAAGATGGTCACGTAGAGCCGGTCCTTCGGGATACCAAACCATGCGTCGCTTGTGACGAGTTCCCAGGCGAACTGAACGGCCTCGCGCTTGAAGTAGTCGCCGAAGCTGAAGTTGCCCAGCATCTCGAAGAAGGTGTGGTGGCGGCGCGTAAAGCCCACATTCTCAAGATCGTTGTGCTTGCCGCCGGCACGGACGCACTTCTGAGATGTCGTGGCGCGGGAATAGTTGCGCTTCTCGGCGCCGAGAAACACGTCTTTAAACTGGTTCATGCCGGCGTTGGTAAACAGCAGCGTGGGATCG
>JBEKVS010000387.1:0-7275 GCA_049513795.1 Occallatibacter sp.
GACTTTCACCGCTGCATCAGCCGCGAGATGAAAGAGCAGATTCTGGAGAAGGAAGGCCGGCTTCCAACCGCGGTGGTTGCATGCGTGGGTGGGGGGTCGAATGCGATTGGAGCGTTCTACGAATTCATCCCTGACAGGCAGGTGCGTCTGATTGGCGTCGAGGCGGGTGGGCGCGGGCCGGCGCTCGGGGATCATGCAGTGCGGTTTGGGGGTGGGGCTCAGGGCGGGTCGCCGGGAGTGTTGCAGGGCACATTCTCTTACGTACTGCAGGATGAGGATGGGCAGATTGCGCTGACGCATTCGGTATCGGCCGGCTTGGACTATGCGTCGATCGGGCCGGAGCATGCGGCTCTGCACGACTCGGGGCGCGCGGAGTACGTTTCGCAGGATGACGCGGCGGCCCTCAATGCGGTGGTGCGGCTGGCGCGGACGGAAGGAATCTTGCCGGCTCTCGAAAGCGCGCATGCGGTCGCGGAGGCTTTGAAGATTGCTCCCGCGATGGCGGCGCGTGACATACTGGTAGTCAATCTGTCGGGGCGCGGCGATAAGGATATGGGCATTCTGGCACGGGAGTTGAAGCTGTAGCCACCTGCGGTGGGGCAGACGCTCGCGGGGCTCGCACGGATGTACTGCCACCCACCCGGAATTTGAGGTCGAGATCTCCCACCCTTGAATCAAAGAACGATTCAGGGATGGGGCACCCCAACATTTGTTGAAACCCAGGTCTCAGAATCGAGACTTGGGACACCCTGCTCGGATAGAGAATTCAATGGCGCTTCACTTCCATCACAAACCGGGGCTGGTCGTCTATTTGACGGCTGGAGACCCAAGCCTCGAAGCCACGAAGGCCATTGCGCTCGAGGCCATCGACGCAGGGGCGGATGTGATTGAGCTGGGGGTTCCGTTCAGCGATCCGCTGGGGGATGGGCCGGTGATTCAGAGAGCCAGTGAGCGGGCGCTTGCCGAAGGAACGCGGCTCGTGGACGTGCTGAAACTGGCGGCAGAGATTCGCGCGGCACGGCCCGGGGCGGGTCTCGTGATCTTCACCTACCTGAATCCGATTCTGCGCTACGGCATGGCGAAGTTCGCAGATGATGCAGCGGGGGCCGGTGCGGATGGCGCGCTGGTGATCGACCTGATTCTGGAAGAGGCAGATGAGTACAGGGCGGAGATGGAGCGGGTGGGACTGGCGCCGATTTTTCTGGCTGCGCCCACCAGCCCGGACGAACGCCTTGAAGCAATCGCGAAATACTCACGAGGATTTATTTACGCCATCTCGCGTGTGGGGATTACGGGCACGCAGCAGAGCGTAGCTGCCGATGCTGCGGCGCTGGTGGCGCGCATTCGCCGATGGACCTCGCTGCCTGTCGCTGTGGGATTCGGCATCTCGAATGCGGATCACGTCGCCGAGGTGGCGCGGTTCGCGGACGCGGCGGTGATTGGCAGCGCGATTGTGGAGCTGATTGAGCACTCTACACCCGAGACGGCCGCAGCAGCAGTGACGCGATTTATCAGGAGCCTGGGCTTGTCTACCGTAGACAGCGCAGGCGCGGAAAAGGAACCCACGCTGGCGACGGTCCGGACTGCATAACCGGGTGAACGGAACCAACTCCTGCTCCTATGCAACCGGTGAAGCGGCGAGCCAAGTACCTGCCGCAGGCGATAGGCCGGAGCGCGATCGACGGGAGCACCACGAGGACTGAATGACGCTGGAAGAGTTGCGCAATCAAATCGATGTTCTGGACCGGCAGCTGGTGGAACTGCTCAGCGAACGGGCACGCGCCGCGCAGATGATCGGCCACCTGAAGGTCGCCACGCAGCTGCCGGTCTATGAGCCGGCGCGTGAAAAGGTGATCTACGCCAACGTGCGCGCGGCTAACAAGGGACCGCTGCCAGACATTGAGTTGACGCACATCTACGAGCGCATCATCGACGTGATGCGGGCCCTGCAGAGGGACGAGTTGGCTTCAGAGAGAAACGCCCAGGCGAACGCGCCGGGGCAAGGCACGGGGGCCGGGAATGATCCAGCCGCAAGGCCACCGAAGAACAGATCGACGCGGTGATCGATCAGATGGTGGAAGTTGGAGTGAATGTCCATCGCACGACGGGCGCGACGCAGACCATTCTCGCCGGGGTGGGGCCGACCGCCGGCGTGGATTTGCGTAAGTTCGAGCTGCTCGCGGGCGTGCTCTATGTGCACCGGATAACCGCTCCGTACAAGCTGGCCGGGCGGGCGTTCCGGCCGGAAGGAACGGTGGTCGAGTTTCCCAACGGCTCCAAGATAGGTGGCGAGCAGGTGGCCATCATCGCCGGGCCGTGCGCCATCGAAAGCCGCGAACAGATCGCGGTGATTGCCAAGTGTGTAAAGAAGGCTGGCGGCGGATTTCTGCGCGGAGGCGCATTCAAGCCGCGCAGCTCACCCTACGCGTTTCAGGGGCTGGGCATTCCCGGCTTGCAAATGATGCATGAGGCGGCGCAGGCCAACGGGCTGATGACGGTCAGCGAGGTGATGGAGATCGCGCAGATCGAATCCATGCTGCCCTATGTCGACTGCTTCCAGGTGGGCGCGCGCAACATGCAGAACTTCAACCTGCTGCGCGAGCTGGGCCAGGTGCGTAAGCCGATTCTGCTCAAGCGCGGCATCGCGGCCACCCTCGAGGAGCTGCTGCTCTCGAGCGAATACATTCTCTCCGGCGGCAACTACGACGTGATCCTTTGCGAGCGCGGTATTCGAACCTATGAAACCTCTACGCGGAATACGATGGATATCTCCGCCATTCCTGTGATCCACAAGCTCTCGCATCTGCCGATCATCGGCGATCCATCGCATGGAACTGGGAGGCGCGACATGGTTCCCTCGATGGCCAAGGCTGCCGTAGCTGCCGGCGCGGATGCGATTATTGTGGAGATTCATCCCAACGCCGATAAGGCGGCATCGGATGCCGCACAGACTCTGTTCCATGATCAGTTTGAGAAACTGGTCGGCGAGCTTAGAGTGATTGCAACAGCCGTGGGTCGAACACTGTAGTTTGAATGAATGGGGTGTTCAGTCGTGCAAGGGCGCCACAAGAGATGATTCGGGCTTCAGCCATTGAGGCGTATGTTTTGGCAAGGTGTGCATTCCCTCAGGGGCTAAATCTCTGCGTCTCTTTTGTCGCTCTACGGCACGGCTGAAGTCACCCCTTCAAATCTCTCCGGATCAGGAACGAGGCCGCATGATCGAGCGCATCGCTATTCTGGGCACGGGCTTGCTGGGCACATCGGTGGGCCTGGCGCTGCGTGCGGCGGGATTCAAGGGCAGGATCACAGGATGGAACCGCAGCCCCGAGCAGGCTGAAGTTGCCCTGATCATGGGTGGTCTCGACGCGGTCGCTACAGACCCTTTGGAGGCGGCCCGGCAGAGTCAGGTTGTGCTCATTGCGGTGCCCATTTTCGCAACGCTCGACTTTATGGAAAAGCTGGCGGGGGTGCTGGGGCCCGATCACCTGGTGACCGACGTGGGCAGCACCAAGGCGCAAATCTCCGCAGCAGCCGGCCGGCTCTACAACATGCCGGAGCGCGCGGCATTTCTCCCCGGCCACCCGATGGCCGGCAAGGAACGCGGCGGCGCGACGCTGGCGGATGCGGATTTGTTTCGTGGCGCGGTGTGGCTGTTTACCGACGATCCTGATGTGCACCGTTCGCCGCGTGGGGCCGAGCTGGTAAAAAGCTGGCGTGAGTCGGTGGTTGCGATGGGGTCAAAGACCATCGATCTGGACCCTGTGCGGCACGACGAGCTGGTTGCGTGGGTCAGCCACCTGCCGCAGTTTGTGGCTACCGCCTTGAGCGCGCTCCTCGAAGAAGAAGTAGGAGAAGCGCCGGAGCTGAAAGACGTGGGCGGGCGCGGCCTGCGCGAGATGACGCGGCTGGGAGCAAGCCCGTATTCGATGTGGCGCGATATCGCCCAAACCAACACCGATGCCGTTGCCGCCGCGCTGCATGGGCTGGAGCAGAGGCTGGCGCACTTGCGCGAGAATTTGCGTACTCCAGAGTTGCGCGATGAGTTTGAGAAGGCGAACCGGTTCCGGAAAGAATAGGCTTTCGGGACGCCGGCAGCCAAACTTGAGTGGTCTCCCACCCTCTTCGTGAAGAACGCGAAGAGGATGGGGCACCCGAAGGAAATGGCGATTCTCGAACTCCCTCTAAACGGCAGAGGAGACGAACGCAAAGAGCCGCCATGGCTGGCCATTCTCTTCGAATCGCGATGAAACCAATCGTCCACCCGCAAAGGATCGGGCGGCTTGTTCCCAAAATCGGAGCGCCGGCAGGTTCGACTCCATGACGCGGATCTCCCAGGGGCCGGGAAATCTTCGCCAGATTTGATGGGCAGCGCCGCGGCCGACACCGCGCCGGCGACAACCGCGAACGATGAAAAACTCCGCCATGTCCCACACATTCTTGTCTTCCGAGATCCTCGATCCTCTGCGCACAAGCGCAAGGCCCGCCAGCTCCCCATCCACCCGGACAAGGAACGGACTGCGGCTCTCTTCGTCCCAGTAAAGGGGAAGATCCCTATAGCCAAATCTTCCATCTTCGCCCAGCTGCAAGGGATGGAACGCGCTGAAGTCGTAGGCGTAGAGCTCAAGCAGGTTGCCGAGAATGGGCTGTTGCTCCCGCGTTGCCGCCAACACTTCGATCACTTCTGCCGGGCTGGGATCGCGATCAGTCAACGGTAAGCTCGGCTCTTAAGCCGCTTCCTTCGCCGGGTCAAGGGTGTGGAAGCCCTCTGCCTTGGCGGCCTCGAGCAAATGGGGCGACGCAGAGACGAAGATGATCTCCGTACCCTGGAACATGTCGCGGGCGGCGATGGCGGCGGCCAGTTGCAGCGTGTCTGGCCAGCGCAACGTGGTGCGGTCGAGGAGCTGGCGGGCGGCTTCAAGGACGGCTGGGTTGAGCGGCTCCTGGACCATGCGGGCAGCTTCGAGGCGGAGAATTTCGAGCGCCGCCGTAGCGTCTTCCGCGGAGATGCCGCCCACCCGCTCGCGGCGGCGGATGGCCGCGTAGACCTCGAGCGGCGTAGATGCGGAGATGAGCTTGCGATTATCCTCAACAGCTTCCATCAGCCGGATGAGGGCGTCGGTTCCCTGCTCCTGGACAAACAATTTCGCGAACGCGGTGGACTCCAGGAAGTAGCAGCTCAAAGGTTCCCCCGTTCCTCTTCGATGGCCTCAGCGATCGAGTCTCCATGGACGGCAACGGGATGAAAGCGCTGTGCCTCTTCGGGCATGCCGGCTTCGGCGCGGTTGAGGCGGATGGTGGTGGTGGGATAGGCGGGCGTCTTGGGGTTGGCGATCTTGCTGGTGAGCACCACGCCGCGCTGGATTGCCTCGGCCAGCACCGCCTGGCGCGACTCGGGGCTTTGATTCCAGCGAAAGGCTTTGCGCGGCAGGAATGAATCGCGGAACCATTTGAGGGCGATAAAGGCATGTCCGCCTCGCTCGGCTTCGGCAAGCGCGGCACACAACTCTTTCACGCGGGCATCGAGGTCGGCGGGGATTTGCGCTTCCTGGCTATCGTCATCGTCGTCGAGATGGTGATCCGGGACCGGGCGCGCGGCACGCATGGGGCGCGGAGCCGACTCGCCATCTCCGATGCGCTCGAAGTAAATGCGCACCTCGTCCTCTTCCGGCGACCACGCCTCGGCAAAGGAGTTGCGCCGCTTGCTGCGGCCGTTCTCACTGCAAAGCTCGACAATTGCCTGATAGCCGGGAGGAGCCAGAAAATGCAGCGCCCGCGCCATGCCGGGGTCGGACGAAAAGGCAAGTTCGTTCAGGGCTTCTTCAATAATTTCTTCCGCTTCTGGAATGCTGAGGGTGTTCACGTCTACGCTGTTTTGCGCAGCTCTTAACGATTTCATTTCTTCTTCTCCATGCCGCATCTTTCATATTCCCGGCGCAGTCCCGATCCTGTTCGCCTATCGGCCTTGGCTCAAGATTGGCTTTGTAACGCATCGGTGACGCATCAAAAAAGGTCAATTCTAGCTTATTTCCGGCCACTGGACTCCCTCCATTCACGGACGGACCTATTCCAGCGGCAACAGCAATTCTCACAAAAGGAATTAAGCAGATAGGGAATCTTGGGGCTCTCAAAGTTTCTGTAAGGCAATTTTTGGCAATTAGCTGGCTCGTTTACTGAGATGAACCATCTTTCAGTTGTCGTTTGAACCCTACAGGGATTTCAGCGGCTCTTCAGACTTAATCCCCTCGTTCAAGAGCTATACATCCCACAGTGTAACCCATTCTGGAGTATTGCGCTTTGCAATGCAAAACATCTGTTCCGAATCGCTCGCTAACGACTTTGAATTCGAGCCTTGGCGGTCTGGCGATTTGCTGATATTTAGACGGGGAGTTCGTACAATGGTGAATATGCGTGGTTGTTTGCGGTTTATTTTGCTTTGGTGTTTAGCTTCGACCGGATTACTCGCCGATGCCCCGGCATTCGATTTAGCGGGACCCAAGGTGGATGTGCATGTGAAGCGCGGTGAGGTCACGCTGCCCATTGGCGAAGTGCCCAACCTGCAGCCGGGAGACCGGTTATGGATTCATCCCGACTTCCCGGAGAGCCAGACGACGCATTTTGTGCTGATCGTTGCCTTTCTGCGCGGCACCACCAATCAGCCGCCCGCGGATTGGTTCCGGCGCGTGGAGACCTGGACCAAGCAGGTGCGGGACGAGGGTGTCTTCGTGACTGTTCCCGCGGAAGCCCAACAGGCGCTGATTTTTCTGGCGCCGGAGACGGGAGGCGACTTTAGTACTCTGCGCAACGCCGTGACCAAGCTTCCCGGTGCATTTGTGCGCGCCAGCCAGGATCTGCAAGCAGCCAGCCTGGACCGAATGCGTCTCGAAGCCTACCTGGCAGAAGTAAGAACCACTTCTCAGACCGACCCCAAGTTGCTGAAGGATCGGGCGGAAATGGCATCGCGCAGCCTGGGCATCAAGCTGGACAAGGACTGCTTCGACAAGCCCACCGACCAGCAAGCACCTTGCCTGGTGCAACATACCGATGGGCTGGTGCTCGACGACGCGAACACCCAATCCATGGTGACGCAACTGGCCAACGGCGCCACAGGCGACCTGATGAATCAGCTGAGCTATTCCACGCTGGCCGGCGCGGGCACATTCAGCCCGTACGTCGGCGCCATTCTCGATACCGCGCGGATTCTTTCTTCGCTGCATACGGCGCATTTTCAATACAGCCCGGCTCTGGCCTTGCCCACGGAGGACACCCTCAACCTGC
>JBEKVS010000388.1:0-5935 GCA_049513795.1 Occallatibacter sp.
CTTTCCGCGGGGCGCGTGCAGACGGTTGCGGTGCGCTTGATTGTGGAGCGCGAGCGCGAGATTGGCGCGTTCAAGCCGGTAGAGTATTGGACGCTGGATGCTTTGCTGCATGCGGAAAAGCAGGCGGATAAAAGCTTCAAGGCCAAGTTCATCGGCATCGACGGCGAGCCTTCTCGAGTTGCCAACGGGCAGGATAAAGACGGGAAAGATCAGTTCATCGCCAACGCGTTGCCGGATAAGAAGACAACCGACGCAGTCATCGCCGCGCTCGAGAGCGCCAGCTGGTCGCTGACTTCGGTGCAGTCGCGCGAACAGCAGCGCAGGCCCCTGCCGCCGTTCATCACCAGCCAGTTGCAGCGCGATGCCTCGACGAAACTGGGCTTCAATGTACGGCGCACCATGGGTGTGGCGCAGCGCTTGTATGAAGGTGTGGATCTGGGCGCGGAGGGAACGACCGGCCTGATCACTTATATGAGGACCGACTCGCCGCGCGTGGCGCCGGATGCGATTGCCGGTGCGCGCGAATACATTGGCAAGCAGCTTGGTTCCAGGTATCTGCCCGAGACACCGAATGCGTACAAGGGCAAAAAGGATGCGCAGGACGCGCACGAAGCGATTCGCCCGACGGACCCTTCGCGGACGCCGGAGTCGATTGCGCGCTACTTGAGCGGACGCCGGAGTCGATTGCGCGCTACTTGAGCGATGAGCAATTGAAGCTGTACACGCTGATCTGGCGGCGGTTTGTGGCCTCGCAGATGACGCCGGCGATCTTCGATGTGACGACGGCCAAGATTGCTGCGGTAAGCAGAAAAGACGGCAAGACCTACGACTTCCGCGTCTCCGGCTCCGTGTTGCGCTTCGACGGATTTCTCAAAGTGTACGAGGCGACCGAAGACAAGAAGGATGACGACGATGAGTCGGCCAACAAGCTGCCCAACCTGGACGGCGTAAAGGCACTGACGCTGGACAAGCTGGAGAACGAGCAGAAGTTTACCCAGCCGCCGCCGCGCTATAACGAGGCCTCACTGGTAAAGGAGTTGGAAGAAAGAGGGATTGGCCGGCCTTCCACTTACGCGTCGATCATCAACACCATTCAGGATCGCGAGTATGTGGTGAAGCATGGCGGATCGAGAGGGCGCTTCTATCCGACAGAAATCGGCATGGTGGTGTGCGACCTGCTGGTGAAGAATTTTCCATATATCTTCGACACCAAGTACACGGCCAAGCTGGAAGAAGAGCTGGACGACATTGAAGAAGGCAAGGAGAAATGGACCGATCTGCTGAATGGCTTCTACGACCACTTTGAGGACGAGCTCAAAGATGCCGGCAAGAAGATGGAAGACATCAAGCGGATGGAGATCATGACCGACGAGAAGTGCGAGCTGTGCGGGTCTCCTCTGGTTCTGAAGTGGGGCAAGTTCGGCACCTTCTTCGCCTGCTCGGCGTACGACAAGAAGGACAAGAACAGCTGCACCTTCACCAAGGAAAATACCGCCGGCAAGCCGGACATGAATACGCCCGAAGCGCAGGAAGCAGACGAGAAGGAAGAATACTGCGAGAACTGCGGCAAGGTAATGGTGCTCAGGCGCGGGCCGTTCGGGATGTTCATGAGCTGCCCGGACTATAGTGCCGACCCGCCCTGCAAGACCATCCGCAAGCTGAGCCAGAAGCAGCAGCAGAAGCCCCCTGTACCGACAGGAGAAGACTGCCCGCTGTGCGGCAAGCCGCTGGTGCTGCGCCAGGGGCAATATGGGGAGTTTGTCTCCTGCTCCGGGTATCCCAAGTGCAAGTATGTGAAGCAGAACTTGATTGAAGGGATGAAGTGTCCCAAGTGCGGGACGGGCGATCTGGCGGAGCGCAAGGCGCGGCGCGGCAACGTGTTCTGGGGATGCACGAATTACCCCAAGTGCGACTTCACGTCGAACAATAAGCCGGTGCCGAAGAAGTGTCCGGAGTGCGGCAGCCCATACCTGGTCGAGAAGACACTGCGGTCGGGGATCTTCCTCGAATGTCCGAACAAGAAGAAGGCCGGCGAAGAAGAAGCGGCGCCCAAGAAGGCTGCCAAAAAGGCTGCCGGCAACGGGGCCAGGAAGGGCGCTGAGCCGGCGGATAAGGCTGCAGTGGTGTGCGGCTATTCAAAGCGCATCGGCGACGCGCCGCCTCCGCCGACGGCTGAGACGCATGGGCCGGTGGTGGAAAAGAAAGGCAGCAAGCGAGAGTTGCAGCCGGCTTAGAATACTTCGAATCCGTGGCAGGCGATGCGTGGCTGAGTTGAATCCGTTAGTATGAGGCAACGGAGACCTGCTCAATGGAACGAATGCTTGCCACACCGGCCGACGCTGAAATTATTCTCAAGCTCTATCAATTGCGCACCGAGGCGGTGATGCGCGAGGCCCGCGCGTGGATGACGGGCGAGTTTTGGCCAGCTACGCCGGAGGAGTTCTTCGCCGTCTCCGCGAACCCAGCGCACCCGCACAACGCCCATTTCCGCCAGGTGATTACGTATTGGGAGATGGCGGCGGCCATGGTGCTGCACGGTGCGGTTTCCGCCGAGCTATTTGTGGACTGCAACGCGGAAGGTTTTTTTCTTCTGGCCAAGTTCTCGCCTATTCTGGATGCAATTCGAGAGAGGAATCCCGGTTTTCTCATCAAGACGTCGGAACTCATTACAAGATTCTCCGCCGCGGCGCAGCGCTATGAAGTAGCGTTGAAGAACATGACGGCGCGGCGCAGCAGCCTTGCCGCGCGATAGGAACCGCCCAGGCGATATTCATATTCTGCAAATTTGAAGAAGTGAAGCAGTTGCCGAAATGGCGTTGGTGGAGGATGATGGTAGCTGGTCGGGACTTGCCCATCTCTGGAGGTTTTTTGTGAAACGTATTTTGGCTTTGATCACCGTTGTTGTTGCGTTTGCTCCGATTTCGGCTATGGCAGCCGACACCACCATTAATGGATACATCTCCGACGCCATGTGCGGCGCCAAGCACGCGGGCACTGGTGCGGCCTGCGTCAAGAAGTGCATTGCGGGCGGCGAAGCTCCGGTGTTTGTCGACGAGGCCAAAAAGGAAGTCTGGACGATCGACAATCCGGATGCGGTGAAGTCGTTCTATGGCGACCACGTAACCGTGACCGCAGTCGCCAACGCGGACAAGAAGAGCGTACACATCGACTCGATCGCCGAAGCGAAGTAGGGCCGTTCGCCCGTCCAGTCGTGGGCTGGACTCGCCACAGCGGCCAATCTCTGTTACTGTCGTATCCGTTACGCCGTTCTTGCGGGCATAGGCAACCGCAAGCCGGGTAAACTGCGGACATTAGTAGGAAACGACAATGGCACGAGCGGTCTGGAATGGCAAGGTGATTGCCGAGAGCGACGCAACGGAGATCGTCGAAGGGAACGTTTACTTTCCCGAGGCCAGTCTCAAGCGGGAGTATTTCAAACCCAGCAGTACCACTTCGACCTGTCCCTGGAAGGGACAGGCGCGCTATCTGAACCTGTTGATCGAGGGCCAGGATAATCCGGATGCGGCCTGGTATTACCCCGATCCCAAGCCGGCAGCGCGGAAGATCAAGGGATATGTGGCTTTCTGGCGGGGCGTTGAGGTGGAAAAGTAAAGCTGAAGCGCTTGCACCCGTTCTAGCCATGAGAACGGGAGGAGCTTTTCAGCGGCTGAAACTCGCGTCCTAGCCGCAAAAACACCGGGCGAGGAAGGGGCACCACATTTCACACCTTCTGGAAATGCTCTAGTTCTCTTACTTGCATTGAATTCTTAAAAATCTGGAGCTGGAATGCGTCTGCGCCCATTTCTACTGGCTGCCGCCCTTGCTTTTGCTCTTGTTGGTTGTGCGCATAAGCCTATGCCTGCACCGGCCGTGGCGCCTACCCTGGCAGGAGATCCGGCGCATCCCGGCCAGACTGCGGGTTGGGTAGACACGAAGCTTTACTTTGGGCTGGGTCCGGCAGACAAGCCTGCTGAGGGGATCAGCGAAGCGCGGTGGCGGGAGTTTCTGGACCGGGAAGTGACACCGCGATTTCCCTCCGGGTTGAGCGTGGAGGACGTGTACGGGCAGTGGCAGGGCACGAGGGACCCGGCGCCGTCGCGGTTGCGGTCGAAGGTGTTGATTATCGACTATCCGGACATCCAGGAGAACCGGGAGAAGATCGAGGCCATTCGCGCGGCTTGGAAGAAGCAGACGGGCGATCAGTCTGTGCTGCGGGTGACGCAGCCGGCGGATGTTTCGTTCTGAGTGTCGAGGGGCCATCAAAGGTGCCTGATCGATGAATGTGCTCAGCCGCTTTTCTTCAACCGAAGTTTGCGGCCAGGAACGCTACGCATCGAGTCGCGCCAGTCGTAGTACGGTGATGTCGTCATTCTGGCCATGTTGCTGCGCGGCTTCGGCCACACTCGCCGCCGAAGCACCGGTTTGCAGCATGGCTTCGACCCGGACGAATCCGAGAAGCACGCGCTGTTCGCTGCGGGCTTCGGCAATCCCATCGGTCATCATCATGATCGCGTCGCTGACCGCCATTCCGAAACCGGTTTGATCGTAGTCTGAACTCTCGGCCAGGCCCAGCGGAAGCGATCCCGTGAATTGGACCTCAAGCCCGTTCAAGTAGGGTGGAATGTGACCGGCATTGGCCAGAGTCAGCCTTCCGTTTTCCTCCAGGCGAACGGCGAGACAGGTGGCGAAGCCCTCCTGCATGTGGCCGCAAAGCCGGCGATTCAGCTCAGCCAGGATCTCAGCAGGCTCTTCAGTGAAGCCGCACACGGTGCGCAGAGCGCCGACGATCATGGACACGATCATGGCAGCGCGCAGACCCTTGCCGCTGACATCGCCAATGACGACCAGCGTGCGGCCGCTCTTGAGGGGGACGACCTGAAAGAAATCGCCGCCCACTTCGGAAGCGGGGTGATAGACGCTTTCGATGGCGTAGCCCGCGATCCGCGGCAGGTCTTCGGGAACAATCACGCGCTGGATTTCACGGGCGGCGGACATTTCGCTATCGAGGGTTGCCTTTTCCATTTGAGCGCGGCCGTGGCGGCGGCCTTCGCTGATTGAGACATAAACGAAGCCCGCGTAGCCCAGGCAGATAGAGGCGATGATGGCCAGGCCATCGAAAACAAGCCGGCTTTCGAGACGCGCGGTTTCGACCGGACTCAACTGAGTGGGCCGCGGCGCCTCAGGAAACCGGTTATTCACCAAGCCCGTACAAACAAACTGAAGGGCGAAAAGGGGCAGAAACACCTTCCAAAATCGCCCTCGCAGCGTGATACCCGAGGCGGCATAGCCGACGGCGAACAAGCCGGAAAGAACAACGGAGATTCCGAACCGGAGCGGGCGTTGCAGCCCCATGTCGATAACGTCGCTGGTAAACCCGAAGCTGGCGAAGATAAAGAAGACGGCAAGCAGAAAGACGACGGATGACTTGCGAGGCGTCGTCTTCCAGTGACTATAGGTGTTTACATTTCTTTCCTTACTCATAGCTGCTCATCAATAGGCCTGTAACTGATCGAGTGGCAGCCTGACGCGGAAGCAGGTATCGGCGGGCTCGGAGCGGACGCTGATGTGGCCGCGATGCTTGCGCACGATGCGCATGGCGTTGTCGAGGCCGAGTCCAAGCCCGGAGCCAGGCGCCTTGGTGGTGAAGAATGGCTCGAAGATTCGCTCCTGCAATTCGGAGGGAATGCCGGGGCCGTTATCCCAAATCTCCACGAGCAGCATATCGGCCTCAAGCCTGCAAGCCACGCGAAGGCGGCCTTTGTCGCCCATTGCGTCCAGCGCATTTTCAATGAGCGCAGTCCACACCTGGTTCAACTCGCCGCTATAGGCGCTGATGCGCGGCAGGTCCGGCTGGTACTCGCGTTCGACTTCGATGTTCGTCATTCGCGAGGTAAACATCTGCAACGTTGCGTCGAGGCCGGCCGGCACGTCGACC
>JBEKVS010000389.1:0-5357 GCA_049513795.1 Occallatibacter sp.
CAGGTCGTGCTCCTCCGGATCGGGATCCTTCTCCGCCTCGGTCAGGCCGGTGGCCAGAAAGACATCTGTTTCTGCCGCAGGAACCCATAGGCGATCCACAGCCATCCAAGGTAAGTCATCTCCGCGGCGTGCAAGCCCAGCTCTTCTTTCAACTCGCCGCGCGCCAGTTCCTCGGGATTTTGGACCTCCATCTCCCAACCGCCCTGCGGCAACTCAAGCGCGCGCTCTTGGATCGAATAGCGATACTGCTCCACCAGCCATACGCGCCCCTGATCGATGGGCAGGATGATCGCCGCGTCTTCTTTCTCCGCCACGCCGAAGATGCCCTTCGTGCCGTTGGAGCGCAAAATCTCGTCTTCGCGCACCCGCATCCACGGGTTGCGATAGACCTCGCGGCTGGAGAGCGTAATAATGGTGCGGCCGGGGTTGCCTTCCACAGGCTTCATGAAACTCCCTAACAGCTCAAGATATATGCTTGTCGGCCTCGCGAAATGCAGATTTCAGGCGCCAACACCGACGCGATACTTTCGCAACCTTCCCATCAGCGAGGCCGGACCGCTGACCTGTAGCAAAACCGAGCTGCCCTCATATTCACGGCTGTGGACCAGCATGCCCGCCTCGATGGCGGCGAGCACCCCTCCGTCGAGCTGTGGAACGCGCAACTCTGCTTCCACCAGCGGATCGGAGTGCAGCGCGCTGTCGATGGCCTTCAACAGGTTGTCGATGCCCTCGCCCGTGTGCGCGGAAACCGGCACCTCGCCGGGCTGGCTCCGAGCCCGCGCCAGCAGCCCTTCGCGCTCGTCTTCGTTGAGCAGGTCGATCTTGTTCAGCACCTCCAGGCGCGGTTTGGCCAGTGAGTCGAGCTCGCCCAACACCTTCTCCACCTGTGTCTTTTGCTCTTCCCCGTAGACCGACGCCGCATCACGAATGTGCAGCAGCACCTCAGCCTGCGCTACTTCTTCAAGCGTGGCGCGAAAGCTTGTAACCAGCGTGTGCGGCAAATTGCGAATGAATCCAACTGTATCCGAGAGCAGAACCTTGCGCCGGCTGGGCAATTCGATAGCCCGCAATTTGGGATCAAGCGTGGCAAACATGCGCGAAGACTCGAGCACCCCTGCTCCTGTCAGCTTGTTGAAGAGTGTGCTCTTGCCTGCGTTGGTATAACCCACCAATGCCACCGTAGGCACCGGGACCGCTTCGCGGCGCTGCCGCTGCTGCTTGCGAACCCGGCGCACCGCGTCCAGCGCGCCCTTCAAGTGGTCGATGCGGCTCTGAATGCGGCGCCGGTCGGTCTCGAGCTTGGTTTCGCCGGGGCCGCGCGTGCCGATGCCGCCGCCCAACTGCGACATGGCTTTGCCTTTGCCGGCGAGGCGAGGCAGCATGTATTCGAGCTGCGCCAGTTCCACCTGCAGCTGGCCCTCGCGGGTGCGGGCATGGCGGGCGAAGATGTCCAGAATTAACTGCGTCCGGTCGAGCACGCGACACGGCAGAGCAGCCTCAAGGTTGCGCAGCTGGGTGGGAGAAAGGTCGTGATCGAAAAGCACCAGGTCGGCTTCGGCCGACGCTGCAATGCCGGCAATCTCCTCCACTTTACCCGCGCCGATCAAGGTTGCCGGGTCCAGCCGCGAGCGGCGCTGCATCACTTCCGCGGCTACCACCGCGCCTGCGCTCGCTACCAATTCGCGAAACTCGGTCAGCGACTCCTCAGCATCTAGACCGGCAGGGACATGCCCCGGTGCCGGGCTCGATGACACGTCCGCTCCGGCAATGCGCGAAGCAGCCAGACACGCGGTCTCACTGTCATCTCTACCTTGGCCATGCTGGGTCTGCAGGTCTTCGAGGGGAAAAGTGGATAACGATGGGTCGTCGGGGTACACTCCACCCGTGCGCGTAACCGGCATGGTTGCGCGGCTCGTATGTAAACGGGAAACCTGGCCTGACCGGCCCAGGTCAACCCCTACCAGGACGGCGCGCTCCGGAGCATTGCTCCCCATACGAAAACCCGTAGAGGGGGAATCTGCGTTGACGCCGAAGCCGCCTGTCCCGCTTTCCTTCACTGCCAATCGCCACCGTTCCGCGAGCTTATCGCTGCTCCACGGTCATCGGTGACGGAGAGGCAACGGCTGTGGGCCCTGTACCCGTCTGCATGGCCATGGGGCGATGCTCCGTGTGCATTACGCTCCGATTGCTCACGACAGTCGAGATGGCGTGCTTGAATATCAACTGCTCCTGGCTGTTGTTCTCCAACAGCACGGAATACTTGTCAAAGGACCGGATCTTTCCCGTTAGCTTCACACCGCTGACAAGATAAATCGTGATGGGCGTCTTATCTTTGCGGACGGTGTTCAGAAACGTGTCCTGAATGTTTTGTGCCGGCTTGTTCTCCATGTGCCGATCTCCTACTCTCTCGTGCATTGAAATGTTCTTGCGCTGCGTTAAAAGACAAATCGGCGGGGACGGCCCCAGAAGCCCGGTTGCCGTCTGATCCCGCAATGGCTCAACAATAGACCGAAACCCTTAAGGTTTTCAACTCCTCAGCCGACTTTTGACTCTTAAGTTGCTTGTTTTTCCTACGGAAGTGCGTCGGGCAGGCTCCCTTAGCGGCAGTTTGACTCGCCCGGGAACCGGCTGGAAACAACTGGCGCCCGGAACCGCCCGTCCGCCTGGGTCTTCCCGCCCTGGACTCGCCCCGTTGATACGCCATTCGGATCCCTATCCCGGGACGGCCGCGCATTCTGGCTGTTACCCTATTTGGGTGCAACCCGCGGCGCCCAATCCCTCCGCTGCAACAGCATTGGATCATCCTTTGCAGACCCCCGTCCCGATGCTTGACCTCAAGCGGCAGTACGGCCCCATCCACCAGGAGCTTCTCGACGCGCTGGAGCACGTCCTTCAGACGCAGCAGTTCATCCTCGGAGAATCAGTGTCGGCGTTTGAACAGGCTGGCGCTCGCCAGCTCGGCGTGGGCCACGCCCTGGGCTGCTCCTCGGGGACAGACGCGCTGTGGCTGGCTTTAGCCGCCGCCGGCATCGGTGCCGGCGATGCCGTCGTCACCACCCCTTTCAGCTTTTTTGCCTCTGTCAGCGCCATCCTCCGCGCCGGCGCTGTGCCCGTCTTGGCGGATATCGATCCCGCCACCTGCAACCTCTCGCCCCTGGCCGTCGAAGCGCAGCTAGACTCGCCCCAACCCACGCAGATCAAGGCCATTCTGCCCGTGCACCTTTACGGCCAATGTGCCGACTGGAGTGCATTTGCCCGGCTCGGCGAGGCGCACGGGCTCAAGCTCATTGAAGATGCGGCCCAAGCCTGGGGCGCCGAGTGGCAGGGCGTGAAGGCCGGTGCGCTGGGCGACGTGGCAGCTTTCAGTTTTTATCCCACCAAAAACCTGAGCGCCGCTGGCGAGGCTGGCATGGTTACCACGAACTCGCCTGACCTTGCCGAGCGTGTCCAAATGCTGCGCCAGCATGGCATGAGGCGGCGCTACCACCATGACGAACTCGGCTGGAACGCGCGCATGGACGGCTTCCAGGGGGCCATCCTCGGCGTAAAGCTCAAATACATCGAGGGCTGGAACGAGGGCCGTCGCGTGGTGGCCGAAAGATACCATGCGATGTTTCGCGCCGCGGGATTAGCCGAAACTGGCCCCTATCCCACAAATGGGATTGTCCTTCCTCAGGAAGTCCCCGGCAGCGGGCGCGTCTGGCACCAGTATGTGATCCGAGCCAGGCGCCGCGACGATCTGCGCGACTTCCTCACCGCCCGCAAGATTGGCTCGGAGATTTACTACCCAGTGCCGCTCCACCTGCAAAAAGCGCTCCAGCATCTCGGCTACGTGGAAGGCAACTTTCCCGAAGCGGAGCGCGCCTCGCGCGAAGTGCTGGCCCTGCCCATCTTCCCCGAACTCCGGGAAGACGAACAGCAGACCGTTGTGCATGCCATCGCCGAGTTTCTAAGTTGACTCAACGGTAGACCTCGCGCCTGTTCCCGACTTGAACCACCAATATTCGCACCGCACTGTCTTGAATTTCGCAGACAACGCGATAGTCGCCCGTTCGATATGTCCAGAGATTCCCGAGAATCTTCCCTTGCAACGCATGACCGAGGCTACGAGGGTTCTCCAGCGGTGCAATTCGATTGCGGAGAAAGTCTGTAATCCGTCGGGCTATTTGCTTGTCCAGCTTGGCAAGGTCTTTTTTCGCGGCGTCATCAATTTCAATCGACCAAGCCAAGATCGCGCTCCACTTCTTCCAGGGAATGCGTCCGGCTGCGGCCTGCTCTCAAATCGGCAAGGCGCTTCTCGGCAATGAAAAGGTCCTCCGCATCCTCACGTTCAGGACTGTCGTATCTGCCCGATTGAATCAGCGGCCAAGCCTCTTCGTAGGGCAAAACCTCCTCGTGTTGTGAACGCCAATGCGCGTCAATCCCGTCCCAACCATTGCCACGGAATCGGTGCCCGCACTCCGGACAAACTTTCTGAGTTCGCACACCTTGGATCGAATCAACCTCTGGCTCATCAGCGTCGACTAGGCGGAGCGCGGCATCCCGTACAAGCCGGTCAGTGGATACGCCCACCGAATTGGCGATCTCCGTGAGCTTGGCTTCCTGTTCTGGAGTAAACCGAACTCTCATGATTCAGAGTGTTGCAGCATGCCAATTGAGTGTCAAGCGATGATGCCCGAGAACGCCTCCGGCCCTGAAAGTCGGAATAATCACAAGTGGTTTAGAATCATTTTCAGAATGAAATGTCCTTATTGCGGTTTCGGGCAGGACCGGGTCGTGGACTCGCGTGAAAGCAAGGAGGCCGACTCGATTCGCCGCCGCCGTGAATGCGAAAGCTGCACGCGCCGCTTCACCACCTACGAACGCATCGATGAAATTCCTTACATGGTGGTCAAAAAGGACAATCGCCGCGAGCGCTTCGATCGACAGAAAGTGCTGACCGGCCTGCTCCACGCCTGCCAGAAACGCCCCGTCCCGGCCAGCAAACTGGCGGCCATTGTGGATGCCGCGGAAGCATTTCTTGTCGACGCGCCAGAGCGTGAGCGCACCACCAGCGAAATCGGTGAATTGATCATGCATCACCTCAAGGGACTTGACACCGTAGCCTACATTCGCTTCGCTTCCGTATATCGCGATTTCAAAGACGTGCGCGAATTCAAAGAGGAGTTAGAAGGCCTGCTCGGCGGGCGCAGCACGAGCAAAGCTAAGAAATGAAGCGGATGACAGTTTCAGATGACAGATGACAGCGAAGACCTGCCCGCGTGTATGTAACTCGGCAGCGGTGAGTCCAGGGGCAAGCAATGAGTCAGGGTTAGGGCCTGACGCCTTTAACTACTGCCTGTAACTGTCACCGTAAC
>JBEKVS010000390.1:0-5337 GCA_049513795.1 Occallatibacter sp.
TGGCGGCCTTGTTGGTGAAGGTGACGGCGAGGATGGAGTCCGGCGCGACGCCTTTTTCGCGGATCAGCCAGGCGATGCGGCTGGTGATGACGCGGGTTTTGCCGGAGCCGGCGCCGGCGAGGATCAGCAGCGGGCCCTCCGTGGTTTCAACGGCGGCGCGCTGTTCGGGATTGAGGTTGTTGGTGAGCGGCTGCACTGGGTGGGTCCGGCGAAAAAGGGCCTGCTTCAAGTGTACCCGCCTACGGAACCCCGTGCAGGCGTCGTGAAAGGACCCGACTTTCGCTCAAAAGCGGGGTGGTGCGACCGGATCATCCGCTGGCGTCGGTATGTCTTCAAGACGCACTGATTGCATCACGGCATCGAATGCCCGGTTTATCTCCGCCATTTCCTTTGGCGTGATGTCGCGAATTCCATTGTCGCCGTGCTGCTCGCACATGGTATTGATCTGTTTCTCGAAGAGATAGCACTTGTTCTGGTGAAGTGTCGCGTATACGTCTTGCGAGCTTTGGTTACAAAGCGCCTCCTCCCCGGTCACGCCGCCATGCCGGAAGCGAATCCCAGCAATTGTTACCCAGTCCGACTTCCACTCGTCTTTTGAAGGATCGTCGGCAAAGTCAGCTTTGCGATAACAATGCTCCTCGTCCACTCCTGGGGCAACGCGATAAAGAAACCAACCACTGATGAAATTCGTATTCCCATAGGGCCCCTGCTTCGCGTCTCCTCCTATAAGCGCCACATACCCGTCTGGCCGGAATTGAGATTCAATCGGATCGTAGCTGGGCTTCTGCAGAATGAGTGGCGGGATGTACGCACTGCCGCCCTGGTTCAGCAGCCATGAATCTGGATAGCTGAAGCTAACTCCTTTGATCGGGTCATCGTATGCCAGGAAAGCCGTAACAGGTCGATCGCCGTTCGAAAGAGGTTGTGGCGTTTGCGCCGGAATCGCGCACGAAAAGAGAAGCAAGGCGCTCGGCATCCTCCGCGAAAAATGCATAACGAACCCCAGCATACCCTTCTCACTTACCACGATTGAC
This sequence comes from Occallatibacter sp., assembly GCA_049513795.1. GTDB lineage: Bacteria > Acidobacteriota > Terriglobia > Terriglobales > Acidobacteriaceae > Telmatobacter. The sequence goes on from JBEKVS010000390.1 coordinate 1,035, forward strand.
ATTCCTCGATTGATAATCATAGTTGAGATCGAATTGGCCGGAGGCAGCATGAGAAAACGATTTGTCGCGAAACTCCAGAAGTCGCCCGCAAAAGGGGGATGGACTTACGTGGTGATGCCGGACTCGGCCAAGTTCTTTGGAACCAGGGGACTTGTCAAAGTGCGTGGAACCATGGACGGCCATCCGTTTCAAAGCTCGTTCATGGCATTGGGCGACGGCACGCATAAACTGCCCGTGAAAGGCGACCTGCGCAAGATCATTGGCAAAGAGGAAGGCGACGAGGTGGTTGTCGTCCTTCTGGAAAGACTGTGAGGGAAGATGGTCCGGGTAATCGAGTGGTCAGGGCGCGCCGGAAAGCCGGGGTCCAACCGCCTGGTAATCCCAAGCATCTAATCAAGTAAGCATTCTCTTAGCCGGACCCGAAGCGCCGTATCTGAACCTTCGGAATCTACCCTTTTGCGAGAAGAGTCTACGTGTCCAACGCGGAATTGACCTCGGTACTTTTTGTCATCCTGCTCTTCCTGGGACTGGCCCAGTTGCTTGGCTATCTCTTTGTCAAGCTGCGCCAGCCGAAGGTGGTGGGGGAGATTCTGGCCGGGGTGTTGCTGGGGCCTGCCGTCCTGGGACGGCTGCCGTTTGTCGCCGGACTGATCGCGTCGGTGAAGCATCAGGGGAACGTCCTGGATTTTCTTTACTGGCTGGGCTTGCTGCTGTTGATGTTCCTCTCCGGCGCAGAGATGCAGGATGTCTTCCGGCGGGACGAGCGGCGGGAGGTAAGCTGGCTGGCGATTGTGGGCACCGGTCTTCCCTTCCTGCTTGCGCTGACGCTGGGACCGTGGCTGGTTCGCCCGTCGCTGGCGGGGCCGAACGGGAACAAGTTCTCGCTGATCATTATTCTGGCCGTCGGCGTGGCGGTGACTTCGGTTCCCGTGGTCTCAAAGATATTTGCCGATTTGAAGATTCTGCATACGCGGTTTGCGCGTCTGGTGCTGGGTGTTGCGGTGCTGGAGGATATTGTTCTCTGGCTGGCGCTTGCCGTGGCCACGGCCCTGGCGGGCACGGCGGCTCTGAATCCGCGGGCCATGAGCTACCACCTGATTTCGACGGTGGGCTTCTTTGTGCTGGGGCTGACGATTGTTCCGCGGATCGTCAAGAAGATCAACAAGGCCCGCTTCAATGTGCTGGCGCAGCACTCGCCGGCCGGATACGCGATTGCGGTGCTGCTGGCCTATTGCGCCATTGCCGGCGCGCTGGATGTGAGCCTGGTGTTTGCCGCGTTCCTGGCGGGGTTTGCGGTGATCCACAAGAAGCGCAGGATCTTCGACGAGTCGCTGGAAGCAATTGGCAAGGTGGCCTTTGCGTTCTTCATCCCCATCTACTTCGCGATTGTGGGATTGAAGCTGGACCTGATCAAAGGCGTGTCGTGGGGCATGATCGCGGCGTTCCTTTTTGGAAGCTGCCTGATCAAGATTCTCTCGGTTTCGCTGGCAGGGCGTTGCGCGGGCTTTCGCGGGCTGGACTTGATCAACCTCGCGATCACCACCAATGCCCGCGGCGGGCCGGGGATTGTGCTGGCCAGCGTGGCCTTCGAGGCGGGCATCATCAGCTCCACTTTTTATACGACGCTGGTGGTTGTCGCGGTGCTGACGTCGCAGTTTGCCGGAGCCTGGCTGGACTTTGTGCTGCGCAAGGGATGGCCGCTGCTCAAGCCAACGGTCGCGGACACAGCGGCTGCGGCTTCGCCGGAGAGCATCACGGCTGCCTGACCAGGGCAAATGACAAAAGAGTGACAATTCAAAACGCGCCTGTTAACCCTTCCGCCGACCTCGGTCCGGTATGATCGCAGCAGGATTTTTCCGAGAGGTCTCAATGCGCAAACTGATCTTGATGCTGATGTTTTGTGTGGCGTGCGCCAGCCTGGCGGCGCAGTCGAAGAGCATTTATGACTTTACGATGAAGTCGATTGATGGCGAGCAAGTAAGCCTGGGCAGCTACAGCGGCAAAGTTGTGCTGCTGGTGAATGTGGCCAGCAAATGCGGATTCACGCCGCAATATGCGGGCCTGGAAGCGGTGTACGAAAAATACAAGGACAAGGGCCTGGTGATCGTTGGCATTCCAGCCAACAACTTTATGCAGCAGGAGCCGGGCACGGATGAAGAAATCAAGAAATTCTGCAGCAACAAATACAATGTCACGTTCCCGATGATGTCCAAGGTTTCAGTGCTTGGAGACGACCAGGCTCCGCTCTACTCGTTCCTCACCGGCAAGGAGACAGACCCCAAGTTCGGCGGCGATATCAAGTGGAACTTCACCAAGTTTCTGTTTGATCGCGCCGGCAAGCCGGTGGCACGGTTTGAGCCGAATGTTAAGCCGGATTCACCGGAGGTGACGGCGGCTATCGAGACGGCGCTGGGATCGTAGCTGGGACGAATACCTTGAGGGTTGAGGTTTCCCACCCTTGGTACAAGGACAAAAACGTATCAAGGATGGGGCACCCTGTTTACGCTCTTAACTGACCGTCCGCCTTGGCTGGCGTATGATGGTCGGCGGGAGAGCGAGGCCTGGCGAGAGTACGATTCAGGTCTCCTCCTCAAAGATGAAGGAGACTCATATGAAGCACTTTACCCAGTTCTTCGCCTTGTTGGCCGCCTCGCTCGTTAGCAGCGCGGCTTTTGCAGCTTCACCCGTTGCGTATGTCTACGCACAAACCCCGAGTGGCAGCATTTATGAATACGCCGCGTCTTCCAAAGGCGAGCTCACGGCGATCGAGTACTCCCCCGACACCAATACGCAGGGGGTGATGGTTGGCAGCAACAAAAGCTATTTCATCACCGTCGACTCCCAGGTGCTGCATGCTTACACGATCGCCGCTGGGGGCAGGATCGCATCGCAATCCTGGACCATGGACACGCAGAACTACGCCGGCTCGGAGTGCGGGTCAGTGGGCGGCGCGGTTCTTGACCACACCGGCAAATATGTCTATGTTCTGCTGGATGGCAGCGGTTCCTGTGCGGTTTACCAGACTTACGAGATCGGGTTCGGTGGTTCTTTGGCGTTTGTGGGGGTGACGGGAGATGTAAGCCATGGGGGAACCCCGGCAGAGACCCCGCTCAAGATCGAGGGAAACAGTAAATATGCCTTCGAGGCGCCAGCGTACTCGACAAACTATGAGAACCCCGACGTCGGATGCAACCCATACTTGAACGGTTTTTCGCGCGAAAACAGCGGCGCACTGGACTACGTTTTTCCCATTGCCAACGTGGCTGGGCCGAAGCCGGGGCCGGGTCAGACGGAGCTTCTTCCCGTGCCGTGGCTAATCACCGACGATCCGACCGATCATCTTGCCGCCGCGGTATTCAACATTTACGGGACGGGTGATGATTGTGGGATCGGCGGTCCGATTCAGCTGGCCAGCTTCACAGTGGACAGTCATGGAAACCTGTCTTCTACCAACACCGGGGGAAACATGCCGACGGTGCCTGGAGGCGCGAACAGTATCGTCTTGAATAAAACTGGCGAGGTGCTCGCTGTCTCCACAGGGACGGGCGTCGAGTTCTTCCATTTCAACGGGACCAAGCCGATCACCGAGTTCACGGGAATCCTGGGGACGAGCGGTTACATCAGCGAGATGAGCTGGGACACGTCAAACCATCTCTATGCGGTGAATGGGGCGAGCGGACGGCTGCACATCTATGACATCACTTCCACGGGCGCGAAAGAAGCTGCGGGGTCACCGTATCTGCCCCCTGGCGGCGCGACCGGGTTGGTCGTGGTATCGAATTAGCGAAGTCGCTAGCTGGAGGTTCTCCCCTTTCAGGGAAAAACCTTCCCTATCTCGACCCTGAAGGCGTGTGGCAAAGGACGGCTTGAGCGCCGTCCTTTGCCGCGATTGCGGGCTGGATTCCGCCGTTATTCGACGCGGTCGCGTCCTTCATTTCGTGAAGCAGCTTGACCAGGCGCGCGAAGGCTTCTTCGCGCGCCGTTTTGTTGCCCGAAACGATGTTGGATGGGTCCTCGCCGGCGCGCATGAATCCGTGTCCCGCGCCGTCGTAGGTGACCGGTTCGTACTTCTTGCCGGCGGCCTTCATGGCGGCCGTCGTCGCCGGAACCGTGGCGCCAATACGCGCATCGTTGCCTGCGTAGAAGCCATAAACCGGAGCGGTGATGGTGGTTACGTCTGCCGGGCCGGGGCCGTAGAAGACGAAAGCGGCGGAGAGATCTTTGCGATGCGCCGCAAAGGCGAACGACTTGCCACCACCCCAGCAGAATCCAACCACGGCGAGCTTGCCGTCGGATGCGGGCA
>JBEKVS010000391.1:0-5296 GCA_049513795.1 Occallatibacter sp.
CGCATGAAGCCGCGCACGCTCGAAGCCAGCTATCACCCTGAAGCGATCTCTGCCGACTGAGGACGAGCACCGATGCATATCTCCGCGCTCTTCATTCGACGGCCAGTCGCCACCTCGCTGCTCTCGCTCGCCCTGCTGATGGCGGGCTCGGGAGCGTACTCCATTCTGCCTGTAGCGTCCTTGCCCAACGTCGATTTTCCCGTGGTCGGCGTCAGCGCGGAGCTGCCCGGCGCCAGCCCGGAGACCATGGCGTCGTCTGTGGCCACGCCGCTTGAACGCCAGTTCGGCCGCATTGCCGGCGTCAACCAGATGACTTCGTCGAGCTCGCTGGGATCATCATCGGTCACTTTGCAATTCGACATCGATCGCGACATCGACGCCGCAGCGCGCGACGTGCAGGCGGCCATCAATGCAGCGCGCAACCAACTGCCCGCCAATCTGCCCGAAAACCCCGGCTACCGCAAAGCCAATCCGGCGGAAGCGCCCATCCTCATCCTCAAGCTCACGTCCGACGTTGTGCCCACGGCTGCCGTCTATGACATGGCCGATTCCATCCTCGCGCAAAAGATCTCGCAGATACAGGGCGTAGGCCAGGTATTCGTCTTCGGCAGCGCCAGCCCTGCGGTGCGCGTGGAGTTAAACCCCATGCAACTTGGTGCGAACGGCGTCGGCCTTGAGGCGGTTCGCAACGCACTGGCCAACGCCAACGCCAACCGGCCCAAGGGCGCGTTTCAAGACGCGGGCCAGCGCTGGCAGATTGGCGACAACGACCAGATCTTCAAGGCACGCGATTACGCACCCATTATTGCCGGCTATAACCAGCAGACCGGCGCACCGGTGCGCGTGTCGGATCTGGGCGATGTTTTTGACGGCGTCGCCGACATTCACACCGCGGGCTTTGCCGGCATCAATCGCGCCGACGGCACGGGCGGCCAGATCAGAGACGGCATTTCGCTGGTGGTCTTCAAGATTCCCGGCGCCAATGTGATCTCCACCGTCGATGCGGTGATGGCTGAATTGCCGCGTCTGCAGGCCGCCATTCCTCCCACCATCAAGCTCGACGTTGCCGTCGACCGCACCATCACCATCCGTTCCAGTGTTCACGATGTGGAGATCGCGCTCTTTCTCAGTGTCTGCCTGGTGGTGCTTGTCGTATTTCTTTTCCTGCGCGAAGTCTGGGCCACCATCATCCCCTCCATCGCCGTGCCGCTCTCGCTGGTCGGCACATTCGGCGTGATGTATCTCATCGGCTACACCATCGACAACCTGTCGCTGATGGCGCTCACCATCTCGACAGGTTTTGTAGTCGACGACGCCATCGTGGTCATCGAAAACATCACGCGCTATCTCGAAATGGGCATGAAGCCCTTCGATGCGGCCATGAAGGGCTCGCGCGAAATCAGCTTCACGGTGCTCTCCATGAGCACCTCGCTCATTGCCGTGTTCATTCCCATCCTGCTGATGGGCGGCCTGATTGGTAAGCTCTTCCGCGAATTCGCAGTCACGCTGTCTGTAGCTATTGCCATGTCGTTGCTGATCTCGCTCACCACCACGCCCATGCTCTGCGCGCAGTTTCTCAAGTCGCGCGACGAGAGCCGCCACGGCCCAATCTACCGCGCTTCCGAGCGTCTCTTTGTGCGCCTGCACAACGAGTATGCGCACTCGCTGCGCTGGGTGCTGCGTCACCAGGCGCTCATGCTTTGCGTGGTTCTTGGCACCGTTGCGCTCAACGTCTATCTCTTCAAAATCGTTCCCAAAGGCTTCTTCCCGCAGCAGGACACGGGCCGCCTCAATGGCCGCACCCTGGCCGCGCAGGACATCAGCTTTCCCGCCATGCGCGACAAACAGCGGCACCTGGCCGAGATGGTTCTCAAAGATCCGGCCGTCTACTCGGTGACGGCCGCGGTGGGCGGCGCGGGTCCAGGCGGCGGCAGCTCCAATATCGGCAGCCTTTGGATTGCTCTCAAACCGCTCAGCCAGCGTCCGGGCCGCGTAACCGCGGACCAGGTGGTCGATCGCCTGCGCAACGAACTCACCAGCGTTCCCGGCGCCACGCTCTTTCTTCAGGTGCAACAGGATCTGCAGATCGGCGGCCGCGGCAGCGCAGCGCAATACCAATTCACACTGAGCGATGAAAACCTGAACGAGCTCAACACCTGGGCGCCGCAGCTTGAGGCTCGCCTGCGCGCCATGCCGGAGCTGCGCGATGTATCTACTGACCAGCAGAATCAGGGGCTGGCGGCGACTCTGGTGATAGACCGCGACACGGCCGCGCGGCTCGGCATATCGGCTGCCGCGATTGACAACGTGCTCTACGATGCGTTCGGCCAGCGCGAAGTCTCCACCATGTATACGCCACTGAACCAGTACTACGTGGTGATGGAGGTTGATCCGCGCTATCAGTTGAGCCCCGACGCATTGAACGGGATTTACATCAAGGCCACCAATGTGACAGCACCTGCGGGTGGCGCGTCATCTGCCAGTGCACCGGCTGCCTCGTCAGCTTCCGTTCCCGCAATCGCCACCGGCGCAACCGTTCCCGCGGTTACGTCGCCCACCGCCGCACTGCTCGCCGCTAACCCAGCTTCGGCTCCGGCCGCATCTTCATCGGGCGGCGCCATGATCCCGCTCTCTACGATTGCGCATTACGAAGCGAGACGCACTGCGCTGCAGGTGAACCACCAGGGCCAGTATCCCGCCGTCACGCTCACCTTCAACCTGGCTCCCAATGTGGCGCTCGGCGACGCGGTTACGGCCCTCGAAAAAGCCCAGGCTCAACTGGGCATGCCGGCTTCGGTCCACGCCACCTTTCAAGGCTCCGCGCAGGCTTTTCAGGACTCGCTTCGCAACGAGCCTTACCTGGTTCTGGCCGCGCTGGTGGCTGTCTACATTGTGCTCGGCATTCTTTACGAGAGCCTCATCCATCCGCTCACTATCCTCTCCACGCTGCCACCTGCCGGTGTCGGCGCAATTCTGGCCTTGCTCCTGACGGGAACAGACCTCAGCATCATCGCCCTCATCGGCATCATCCTGCTCATCGGCATCGTGAAGAAAAACGCCATCATGATGATCGACTTCGCCCTGCAGGCCGAGCGCGACCAGGGCATGCCGCCGGTTGAAGCCATCTACCAGGCATGCCTGCTGCGCTTCCGCCCCATCATGATGACGACGATGGCCGCGCTCTTCGGCGGGCTTCCATTGGCTATTGGCATGGGCGTCGGCTCGGAGCTGCGCAAGCCGCTGGGCATCACCATCGTCGGCGGTCTCATCGTCTCGCAGATGCTCACGCTGTTTACGACTCCCGTGGTCTATCTCTTCTTCGACCGTCTGCAGTGGCGCGTGATGAAGCTGCACCGGCTCGGGTCTGAGCTCGAAGAGTCGCCCGGCGATTAGCAGATCGCCTGCCCCAGCCAGATATGCCTTCAAAGCCTTTTCATCCAATTACCATTGAGTTGTAGCGAAATTGTTTTGGAGAGACGGATGAGCCGGGTTTTGGATGGCGCCGCGATTGCCGCGGCAATCAAAGAAGAAGTGGCGGCCGAAGTGCGCGAGCTGGCCGGCAAGGGAATCAAGCCCGGGCTGGCGGCTGTTCTGGCGGGCCACGTGCCGGCTTCAGAGATTTACGTGCGCAGCAAAGTTCAGACCTGCGCCGACCTCGGCCTTTACAGTGAATTGATAACTCCGCCCGAGACCGTTACTACCGAGGACATGCTCGACCTGGTCGCGAGTCTGAACAGCCGCGACGAGATTGACGGAATCCTGATTCAATTGCCGCTCCCCGCGGACGTGGACACCAAGGCGCTGCTCGACGCCGTCGATCCGGCCAAAGATGTGGACGGTTTTCATCCCGTGAATGCGGGCCGGTTGCAATCGGGAAGACCGGCGCTTGCACCTTGCACTCCTGCGGGCGTGATTGAGATTCTCAAGCGCAGCGGGATTGCCATCGCCGGCCAGCACGCCGTCGTGGTGGGCCGCAGCGACATTGTGGGCAAGCCGGTGGCCATGCTGCTGCTGCATCAGAATGCGACGGTGACCATCTGCCACTCGAAGACCCGCGACCTTGGCGCCATCACGCGCGAAGCCGATATCCTAGTTGCGGCCATCGGGCGGCCAGGATTCATTACCGCCGACATGGTGAAGCCGGATGCGACCATCATCGACGTCGGCATCAACCGCATTACTGAGCATGCGGAGTTTGAGCGTTACTTCGCAGGCAATGCGAAACGCGAAGCGGCATTTGCCAAGCGCGGCTCGACGATTGTGGGCGACGTGCATCCGAAGGCATTCGAGCTGGCCGGTGCATATACGCCGGTTCCGGGCGGCGTGGGTCCGCTGACCATTGCCATGCTGATGTCCAACACCGTTCGCGCTTCCCGTATGCGGCGGGGGCTCTAGAACGTGCTGCGCGTCGGCCTTACCGGCGGTTTGGCGAGTGGCAAGAGTACGGTTGCCGGCTATTTGCGCGACCTGGGTGCGCATGTGGTTGAGGCCGACGAGTTGGGACGGGCGCTCATGGAGCCTGGTCAGGCGGTCTTTTCCTCGATTATCGAGTGCTTCGGCTTGCAGGTCGTCGGCGAAGACGGCAGGTTGAATCGCGCTCGGCTAGCCGAATTGGCGTTTCGTGAAGGGCGCATCCATGATCTGAATGCCATTGTGCATCCCGCCGTGATTGAAGCTCAGCGGCACTGGATGGACGAGGTATTCGGGCTTGATCCGTCGGCGGTTGCGGTGGTTGAATCGGCGTTGATTTTTGAAGTGGAGCGCGATGCGCGGGCGCGCGGCGAAGCGCAGACCGTGCTGGCCGATTGGCGGCGCAGGTTTGACCGCGTGGTGGTAGTGACGGCTCCGGAGAAGTTGAAGGTCGAGCGGTATGTGGGCCGCCTGAATCCGGACGAGGCAGGCCGCGAGGCCGTTGCCGCCGATGCAAAGGGCCGGCTCGCACTGCAGATTCCCGATGACGAGAAGGCAGCCCGCGCCGATTATGTGCTCGAGAATACGGGAGATCGCGAGGCTCTTCACGCCCAGGTTTTGGCGGTTTGGGAGCGTTTGAAGGCCGAGAGCAACAAATGTTTTCCCGCCGAGTTTTAAAATAGAGTTGGGAAACGGGCGAGCACCGCGCCGTCTGCGCCATTTTTTGGACCGGGCTGCTTTTGAAACCGGCTGCTTTTGAACCGGACCTCTTTTGAACCGCGTTGCGCGCCTGCCGTATCTGAATAAAGAAAGGTTTTCCAGGTCGACAAGCTATGAGATTTCGACGGATTGTTTTGGTATTTCTGCTGGTGGGCGGATTTCTGTA
>JBEKVS010000392.1:0-5277 GCA_049513795.1 Occallatibacter sp.
AATCCAACACTGTTGCCGCTGCGGGTAACGCCAATGGTCCACATGCCTGCGTTGTGGCCTTCCGCGATGTCGGATTCCGTGTCGCCAATCTTCACGCAGCGGGAGAGCGGGTAGACGCGGAGATCAATGGCCAGCCGATAACACATCCAGGGAAAGGGCCGCCCTCCGCCGGCATCTTCAGGAGCCAGGGAGCGATCTGTGCGATAGCCTTGCTGGGCTGCGAGCGCCTCCAGACGGTCGAGCATCGGCCGGGTGTAGCCCGTGGTGCCGGCAATCCTGATGCCGCGAGCGCGCAGCTCTTCTACTGCCTGGGGCACACCTGAGATAACGGTTGCGTAGCCGGCCAGCACCTCCATCATCTGCGGCTCAAACCTGGCATACATCTGTTCGACATCACGCTCTTGCGGCGGTGCGTGGTGCAGCGAGATCCACTGTTCTTTCACTTCGGGCTCTTCGAGCATCTTGCGAATGTGGTCTTTCTTCGCCAAGCCCATGTACCTGCGCACTATGGGACGGGGAGCGTTCACGCCAAATTCATGGAAGATGTTCTCCAGGGCGTTGACCGGGGCAATGCTCCCGTGGTCAACGACTGTGCCCGCCCAGTCGAGAAAGACCGCGGGAATTTTTGCGGCGGCGCTAGGCATGAATGAATCCTAATTCGCGGATCGATTGCTCAGCGACTCCAAACGATAACGTCATGCCGGATCCGCCCGGCGAAGCCACGATCCGGACCCCGTCTTCCGGCATTATCACCACCAGCGGCTTTTCGGGATGCTTGGCATAGACACCATACCATCGTTCCGCAACAGCAAGGTTAGGGGCACGGAGAAACTGCCGCGTGTAACGCAAGATGATCTCGTCGATTTCCTCCTTGTTAAAGATGTCGACGGTTAACCCGCATTCGTGGGAGTCACCCAGGGTGAGCGCGCCATCGGCGGTTTGCGAGACAAGCGCGTGAATTCCCCAGCGGTCGTATTCCGGAGTCTCCTGCGCAATGCGACGACTGAGGGCGGCGAGTGTTTTACAGACTTGGAAAGCGGGATAAAAGCGCAGTGTGAGACCGGCGGCGAGCGAAGGGCCAAGCTGCCATCCGTTGGGCTGGGGGACGGTGCGCATCATCTGCAGCTTGCAGCGGGTCAGGCCGCTGGCTGCAAAGTGCTCGGGATAGAGGGTCTCGAAATCATCGCCGCTGCAAACGATCACTGTTTCCGCTTGCCAGCGACCGGTGCCGGTGTAGAGGAAGGGGTGCTCGATGGCGGTCACCGCGGTTCCGAAGATGAATTTAACGTTGTATTGATCCTCGAGAAAGCCGGGCAGAGATTGGACAATTTGCCGAGGATCGATGGTTAGCTCGGTGCTGCTCCAGAGCGCACCCGCGAGCCCCTCGGGCTGGACAGCGTTTGACCGCGCGAACACCTCCTGCGGTTTCAGCCACGCGCATTGATAGCCCAAGTGCGGGCCGAGCTCGGCGAACTCCTGCGCCACCGCTGCCTCATCTGCGCGGTAGGTTAAGTGGAGCGAGCCGGTTTCACGGCGGGGTAGTTTCGCTCGATCGAGAATCTCCAGCCACAATTCGCGGCTGCGCAGAGCGAGTTCCAACATTGGACCGGCGGGTTGGCCGATCGGCCACACCATGCCAAAGTTGCGCACCGAAGCACCCGATGCGCGCGGGCTCTTTTCGATGACGACTACGGATTTACCGGCTTTCGCGGCCGCGTACGCGTGCGCCAGCCCGAGAATTCCCGCGCCTACGATCGCAACATCCACCCCGGGGTGCGACATCGAGAATGAGACTCCTGCGTTCCGAGCAATCGCGGGCCTGAGGAAGCCAACAGGGTCCCCACGTATCAGAAGGATAATCGAAACGACATTTGGAAGATCGGTGGCCCGGGCAAGCGTGTTCCGCGCCCTCGAAACCGAGGTGGAAGTGTGCTCAATTGAGAGTGGTATGCGTGTTAAGCCTCCTCTACGGGTGCTCCAAACGGGCACAGTGCGGAGTGTTGCGGTCCGGTAACAACCCCACTCAAGCCAAAAGCAGGCTTGAATGGGCCACGCAGAATCTCCTGGGCTGGGCAATTGGTACCTGTATCGATTGAATTCCGGGTGGGCACAAGGGCAGAGCCCGGGCCGCCTACGAAGAGCTTCCCGCTGGCGTAAAATGGAGGTGGAACGATCTGAGTAAGGAGAGTGTACTGTGGCGCAACTCATGAGGACATCGAATCCCGTCTTGAACGACAAGCGTTTTGAGGGCTTTGCCGCGCTTGGCGAGGGGATGACACTCCAGGGCACGGTCAATAAGACCGGCCTTCTTCTGCTTTTCGCGGTTGCGTCCGCATCCTGGACCTGGCATCTGTTTATGCAATCGCACTCGGCGGCCGCAGTGCTCCCCTGGTTGTGGATCGGCACCATCGGCGGGTTCGTTTGCGCGCTGGTTACGGTGTTTAAGAAGGAGTGGTCCGCGGTAACCGCGCCCGCATACGCTTTACTCGAAGGGCTGGCGCTTGGCAGCATTTCGGCGGTTCTCGAGATGCGCTTTCCTGGGATTGCGATCGAGTCGGTGAGCTTGACGTTCGGCACGTTGCTGGTTCTCCTGCTCGCGTATCGCTCAGGCTTGATTCCAGTGACACAGAAGTTTCGCCTCGGCATCGTGGCTGCCACGGGCGCCATTATGTTGTTTTACCTGTTGCAGTTTGGGCTTGGTTTCTTTGGAGTTCACTTTACTTCGATTAACGGGTCCGGGCCGATCGGGATTGGATTCAGCCTGATCGTCGTGGGTATCGCCGCTCTGAACCTGGTGCTGGATTTTGATTTTATTGAGAATGGCGCCCGCGCGGGCGCTCCGAAGTATATGGAGTGGTACGGCGCGTTCGGGCTAATGGTCACGCTGGTTTGGTTGTACCTGGAGATTCTGCGGCTGCTTACTAAGATTCGCGGACGCGACTAAGGGAAAGTTTTCCAGGCTTCGCTGCAGTCTTCCGATGGAATTGGCGCTGGATTTCCTGTTGAACTTGGTGGGGTTGGTGAGCTTCTTGCGCCTTTCCGTCGAGGATCCCAGGTCTCAAAAGCGAGACCTGGGCCACCCCTCCTAAACCCTCCTCCCGGCAACTCGCTGCGGCGCTAGGTGCGGTCGAGGTTGGTGTAGATTTCGCCTATGTTCACGTTCACTCCGGATTGCAGGGGAGGCGTCTTCTCGTAGCGGGATTGGGTCAGGTGACTCATGCGCGCGAGATACCCCACATAGTCGTTTGAGTGCAGGGACTTGAGTGAGGCCACGGTGATTCGCGGCTGCAGTTCGGCCAGGGTGAGGCCGGCCTTCTTGCCCTGAGCGATCTTTCCCGTCAATTCCTCTATGTAGTTTCGGAAGTTGATCATCACGGTGCGCCCCGTTTGCATCGCGGCGTGGCCGGGCAGGATGTGATTGAAGTCGGCGCCCGCGATGGAGTCGATGGTGCCGGGCCAGATCCGGGGAAAGCCGTCCGCAATGAAAGGCAGAAAGCCATGGATCACATCGCCGGTCGCGATCACACGCTCCTGCGGGCAATAGACGACGACATCCCCAGCCGTGTGCGCGTGCCCGTGAAATTCGATATGCAAATCATGCGACGGATCCTGCAGCAGGTACGACTTGTCGAATGTGATCGTCGGCAACTCCAGGGTGTAGTTCTTAAGCTCTGACTGGTAGGCCTCCAGCTGCCGTATCTGGTCCGCACAGAAGGCCTTTTCGCCGGCCGAGGTCGCGTGCGCGGCCTGATCGCGCATGGTTTCAATCAGGTGCGGGACCTCTCCTACGGAAGCCTTCATCCTGGCAACCGCAAGGTCGGCCATCAGCTGTTTGGTCGTCGCGCTGGCAATGAAGTCTACCTTTTCGCCGATCTCGCGATAGGCGTGATTGCCTTGCGTGTGATCCCAATGGAAGTGGGTGTTGATGACGTAGCGAACTGGCTTGGGAGTAACCTCGCGCTTCAACTGGCCGATCAACCCGGCGGCGGCCGACGGCTTGGAGTGCGTGTCGACCACGACCACGTCCTTCGATCGGACGAAGATGGCGGCATTGCAGTTAATCTCGGCCTGGGGGCGAGCGAAGGCGAAGTAAACTCCCTTTCCAACCTTTTGAATATCGAAGAGTGCCGGCGCGGAACTGGGAGCCGCAGCGCGGGCCCACGCAGCACGATGGTAGGCCAACTCCAGAATCGACGCCCCTGCCAAGAGTACGCGAAGGAAGTCGCGACGCGTCGGTTGGCCATCGCCCGCCACCGTGTGATTGTGGGAATGATGAGGATGAGAGTGACCTGCATGTTGCTTCATGATTAGTAACCTCCCAGTCAAAACCGGATAATTGACAATAGCGGAATCATTATGAAAATATGCCGGACTATGAAGAATCTTGTGATCTGCGCGAGCTGTCTGCTCGCGTCGCTGAGCGTTTTTGGCCAGGCCCCACAGACATTCAAGGGTGAAATTATTGACAGCCAGTGTGCCGCTTTGGGCGGCCACCAGATCATGGAGAAACAGGGCGAAAGCGCGAAGGATTGCACCAATCGTTGCGTGAATATGGGCGGCAAATATACGCTCTTCGATCCTGCGACGAAGACAGCCTATCAACTCGACGATCAGAAGAAGCCGGCAACCTTCGCCGGCGCGAAAGTGACCGTCACTGGGACGTTGAACCCAACCACGAAGACGATCCACGTGGCCAGCATTAAAGCCGGATCCTAAGCGCTAGGTCCCGGTCGATTGCTTCACCTGCGCGGCGCCCGCCAGCCGGAGGCGCCTCTCGAGTTCCGCTTGCGAGTTCTGCGGCGGATCGACGACCCCTACGAGTATCTTCCCCTTGCCAATCTCAGGATCAGTAATCACGCCTTTAAAGTTCGGCAGCCCGGCGCCGATGAGCAACACCACCAGCGTGGTAAGGATGGCCCCAAGCATGATCATCTCGTAGATGATGATGCCGTTGGTCCACGCCGGCGTGAGCGACATACCCCCGGTGAAAAGCGGATAGGACTTCTGAGAAAGCGTGGTGAGCAGATAGCCGGTCGTGCCGCCAATAGCGGCGCCGAGCACGGCCCATCGATATGGACTCGAAGTCGCGTGCGAGTCGGTAAATTCGTAGCCCTCGTGTGGTTCGCCGGAGACAACGACGATCTGCCTAGTATTGAACTTGAGCTCGGAGCTGGCGGCGCGCAAGGCGTCGACAGCACGCTGTGCGCCTGGCGCGTCAACATAGAGACCGTAGAGAGCGTTCATTCCGCCACATCCAATACAGCGCCGTCGGGCGCG
>JBEKVS010000393.1:0-5270 GCA_049513795.1 Occallatibacter sp.
ATGGCATGTCGATTGAGCAACCCCGTTAAGGCATCGAATTTTGCCAGGTAGCGAATGTGCTCTTCCGATTTGTGCAACTTTTCCGACTCGCGCAACCGAAGCAGTTGCTCGCGCACGAAAGACGCATTTTCCAACTCAAGATCGCTCCAGGGCAGGCTTCGCCCGCGCACGGTTTCCTTCCAGGCTGCGAACGAGGCGCGCGGGCGCAACCGGCCGGACTCATCGAGGCTGGCCACCTTATCGGGATTGCCGGCCCAAACTAGCGTCTCTATGAGCTCTCCGCGTAACAGCAAAAGATAATCGTTGGTCCCTTCGGTGAGTCCGAGGTATAGCGCTCCACTGGCCACACTCGCGTAGGATGCGGCGCTGGGGTCAAGCGCTTCAAGCATGTTGGAACTCGCGATGCCCCGTGACAAGATGCTCTGCAACCTAGCGATGACCGGAAACAACAATTCTTCAGTCACGGTCGCGCCTCGATACGATGTGACTCCGTCGACACGCGAAACCAGGCCATCCGCGGCCAACAAATCGAGGAGCTCAACCCCTTGAAAGTGCCCGTTCCGGGCCAGTGATTCCGATGTTTCGACAGCAGCCATATATTTTTCGAGAGTTCTGCGCGAGGTCAGCCGAGTCTGCAAGGCAACGTTGTCGATCCGCAGGGCCACCTGCGACGCGAAAATCTGCACCATCAATTCGCAAACCGAGCGGGTCGGATGATCCAAGCGGTGCGGTCCGGCGCCATGACAGGCCATGAGGCCCCAAAGCTGGTGGTTGACGACAATCGACAGAGTCATCGATGACTGTACTGCCATATTGCGCAAGTATTTTAGGTGAATCGGTGCGGCGCTCCGCAGACAAGATCGCGTCAAGTCCAGCGGTTTCCCTGTTAAGGGCCCGATCTCGGGAATGATGGGTACTGGCTTTGCGGCAACATCCGCGATCGACCGCGAAGGATTCATCAGAAACAGCTGTCGGGCCTGCGCTGGAATGTCACTTTCAGGGAAGTGCGAGCCGAGGTACAAGACCGGTAAGGCGGCGCCCACGGCCTCGGCGATCACTTCGCCGTTCCAACCCTCATCGAATCGATAGACCATGACGCGATCAAAGCCGCTCAGCCGCCGGATCTCTTCCGCGGCTAGCCGGAACAGCTGCAGAATGTCGGTCGCTCCCTCCATGCGGCCTAATGGAATTTGGATGTGAGAATCGAGTTCGAGCGGTTCAAGTGAATGTGTTCCGTGCGCGAGATCGAGTTCCACAACCAGCACGCCATCGTGACGATGGGCGACACAATGCATCTCGATCGCCTGACCATTCGCCGGGAGGCGAAGAAGCTTGGCCGAAAGCGGTTCGTTGTTCAATACTTGAGCTCGAAACGTCTCGAACTGCTGCCGTCCCAACACGCGATCGATCGAGCATCCCAACAATGTATCCGGAGACATTCCAAGCAAAGTAGAGACATTCGTACTGACTTGCCGAACGATAAGATCCGGCTCCGAGAGTGCGAACAACAGCCCGTGCGGTTGGATGTGCCCAATGATTTGAATGGGCTCACGAGCGCACTCGGCGAGATTGGGAAGCAGGTCGACGCGTTCAGGTAGGAGCTCCATCAGCCGTTACCAGCTCCGCGCAGCGGCTCTGATAACCACGTCGCGTAGGCATCAAATATTTCCACCGCTGTCGCGCAAATCGCGTCTATGTTTTCTTTTCCATGTTCTTCCAAATCTAAGCAGAACGATGCCCAGAGCGCTTCGGAGCCTCCATTCCCGCCGCCGTAAAAATGAAAGCTGGCGGCCGGCCCGAGAACGGCCCGCAAACGTTTGACGATGATTTTCCCGCCCATCATTGAGCCGAGGATCACATAGGCATATCCGTATAAGCCGGCGGGTTGAATCGGGGAAAGCCAGCGGTACCGCTCCAGCGCGTCAATGTCGCTTGTGGTTGCGCCCATGATGGTCAGATCCTCGCGTAAAGCACTAGATCTCTCAAGAGTGCGAACCGAATCCGTTGGATGGGCGGCGCAAGCCACGGCACGTTCCAGAGGCTCGAAAAGCCCCAGTAACCGACCGAGATGCGATTGATATTCCGGGATGGTGTATGCCTCATCGAACAATCGCGCCATGGCGGGACTAGAGCCCAACTTGGCGTGACGCGAACGCGTCGCATCTCGAAGAGCCTCAATAACGCGGGGTCCGATGGACTCGACCGACGAGCTAGGCACTTGGCTATTCATAGAACGAACGGGGCAGGAAGCCTATTAGAACCTGATGTTTGAAATAATATTCGCCTCGGTTTCACAATTCTGGTCATTTTTACACAGTCTCGTAGCTTTCGCCGTCGTTCAACGCAAAGTCAACTGCGGCTTCGGAGCGGGTGTCGACTTCGTGAGGTCTCGTAGCGTACGAGTGCGCTCTGATTCGCAAGACAGAACGAGTCTGCCACAGGTATCCTCACTGTGAAATAAGGCTATCGACCTGCCCAGTGGCAGGACTTTCGGGCGAGCTCTAGCCGGTTGATTTTGTCACCAGCACCGAAAACAGTTCCCACAAGGCCATTTCTAGATAACTTCCGTTTAGCTGACCAGGACTAAGCCGCTGGCGCGGTGAAGATCACGATCGAGCCCGACAACCGGGTTACGGGGAGGCTGCGCCCGGGCATGTCGGTGATAGCGACTATCGAAACGCGGCCGGCCCACTAATTCAAAGACTAAGGACAAAGCCGGGCCATGAGCGGGATCGGACAAACTACAACAACTCCAGAAAGAGCCGGGACACAGATCCTGCTTTCTCTCGCGGGCGCCCTGCCCGCGGAAATCTCTACCCGTCCTCTCCTTGCTGGTTGACTGAGCACAGGGCCAACTGCTTCCTTCTGGTGTCCGTTGAGGCTTCTCGGATCTTCCGCTCTTCCGCTGTGGGTGTAGGTCCGTTGTTGCGTCACACCGGAAAACGTGAGCGGTAGACAGCTTTGCCGTCGAGCAGCACCATGAGGCTTAGATTTCTCGTATCATTGCAACTCCCGAACCAGTGCCAAGTCCCCGTTCTTTCAGCCTTAGCGCGGCGTCCTGCGTTTGTCGCTCCCAACAGATGAGTGTAAACCCGATGTTAGGCCAACTGACGCGTTTTTCGAGGCCAGTCTGCCTGCAATCGCCTATGCCCTGCCCCAGCCAGCTAACGCTGGTGCGGACCTCCTGGAAGTCGACAACACTCTTATTCCCGTGGAAGGTTTCACCGCCGCCAAGACACCGAACGAGAAAACCTCGGTCGTACCCGTCAGCGGCCTTGGCGATGATGCGTACTACTTTGCGATGAAGGATGGAAAGTTCATGAGCATTCGCGTCATGAAGGGGAGCAGTGCGTTCTCCATCAACGTACGCGGAGGGAGCCCCTCGGTTGAGCAAATCAAGGCGATCGAGAAAACCCTGGCCCGGGAAGCTGTCGATCGGTTGAAGATAGCACTTCTGCACCACATAATCGGGCGCTGATACGGCCGATCTGCTTCCAAACCGTTCACCTCCTGTATACCGTTGGCCGGAAGGATTCGCTGAGTATCGAAATCTTCGCCTTGTCCAGGTTGACCACGTTTAGTCCGAAGCCCTTGGAAAAGCTGAAGCTGATGTGAATGGGTTCCGTGATGCCGCGCCGTTTGTATAGGTTTGGTTTCATGTAGAAATCGGCCCGTCCCCCAACGTTCGCGTCGACGACCGTCGCGCCCGGCGCCCCCCCGAACCATCCGTCGCCCTCGAAATCCTTCATATCTAAGAATCCAACTCTTGTATCGAAGTGTACAGGGCTGCTGGCGTGCTGGGCCGACGCCATGACCGGCGGCAACTTGGGAACGGACAGGGAGAATCCATCTCCCCAGCAGCCATAATACCGGCGGCGGTGATTCGTCAGGTCGTGAATCGCGAAGATCATCGAACTCATCTCGTAGAAAAAAATGCTGACCGACGCTCCCTCCGAGGCTTCGAAATCAAAACTGGATGAAGGCTTAGGCTGCCAGATTCGGGGCGGGTCAATCTTAACCGGTGGAAGGTGGTAATTGCTGGTGAATAGCCTCACTGACACTGCCCTGTAGAAGGGATGGTCCAGCGTCAGGTCGTCCTGACTTTGGGTATCGCCCTTGGGTTCGACATTGTTGATCCGGAAGTTCGGGCGCAGGCCAAAAAACCACGGCTCCAGCACCTTTTTCACCGCAAGGCACCGGGCCCAGCTCAAGTGCAGGTTGTCGCCAGCTTGCTCGTTGCGGAATTGCAGCTTGCTCGCATATCCGGTCAGATCGACCCAGGCGCCCGTAGCATTGAAAGTCGGCACGTAAATGTACTTATACAATGCTTCACGGTGGTAAGCCGTTAGCTCGGAATGGCTCCTTGGGAAGTCGCACAGGCGTAGCTCAAGACTGGCGCCATCCGCGGCGGGGCCGGTTACAGCAATGTATGGATCGCAGGTGGGTCCAGACGGTTTCTTGATCACCACTGCTCCCTTCTGGTCGGCAACGGCGTTGCAAAAGGCATCGCAACGCCGCCTTCCTCCCAGTTGCCGACCGAAACCGTGATCTTTTCCAAATGAATCCCCTTCTATAAAGCAAGCCTCATTGAGCCCAAGTGATGGTGATCGCTGAAACGTGAACTAGCGCGATAGTCGGGGGCGGGATTTTACCGCCTCTGGTCTTTTCCGTTGCCTTGTCTGGCGCGCGGAAAGGCGGTGCAGCCGGACGTGCGGCAGACTACTGGTGAAAGACGTTGCCGGTCCAACGCGCCCCTGGTGCCGCACGAGGGCAGATTGCCGCAAATCGGCGCGGGGGTCAAAGGACTTCGTTCTGACACGCGTGTGACCTGATAAAGGCTTGCGCTGCAGTGGATTCCCAAGACTGCTGACTCACGTTTTTGGGTGTGGTAGACTTTGCCGCCAAAGGGGTGATCACCTTGGGATATGGAAAC
The DNA here is from genome assembly GCA_049513795.1 of Occallatibacter sp. Classification (GTDB taxonomy): domain Bacteria; phylum Acidobacteriota; class Terriglobia; order Terriglobales; family Acidobacteriaceae; genus Telmatobacter. Next base: position 4,934 of record JBEKVS010000393.1, read on the forward strand.
ATCGGTCCTGCCTAAGCGCGTTTACCGATTTGGCCTCTTCCAAGTGGATGCGGAAGGCGGGAGATTACTCCGCCAGGGTGTGCCCGTCAAACTGCAAGACCAGCCCCTGCGTGTGCTTTGCCTGTTGTTGGAGCATCCCGGTGAGATCGTTACCCGTGATGAGCTGCGGCAATCTCTCTGGCCGGAAGGCACCTACGTTGAATTCGACGGCAGCCTGAATGCGGCGCTGAAGCGGCTGCGCTTCGCGCTCGGGGACGATGCCGACAATCCCATCTTCATTGAGACAGTTCCTCGCCGCGGCTACCGCTTCATTGCGCCGGTGGAATGCCAGCAGCCC
>JBEKVS010000394.1:0-5265 GCA_049513795.1 Occallatibacter sp.
GAGATCCAGCGTTTGAGAGATCCAGCGTTTAGAGATCCAGGAGGCCAGGGTTGAGCAGAAATTTCGAGCTGTTACAACAAGTTGGCGGCATACTTGAGTTGCCGGTATCACATGAGGAGGCTAAGGAGCCCGTCACTATGCCTCCGGTAGAAACGGAGCCATCTACTCCGGCGTTGGATGTCGCCGGAAAAGTGCGGGACGAAATCGCCAAACTGGTGCTCAACTTATTCCTGCTGCCGGCGGCGCAGGGCCGGCGGCAAGTCATTTTTGCGGGCGCCGAAGCGGGCGCTGGCTCCAGCTGGATGTGTGCCCGCGTCGCTGAAGTCCTGGCGTCTCAGGTCCACGGTTCGGTCTGCGTGGTGGACTGCAATTTGCGCTCCCCGGGTTTGCATCAACAATTTGCGGTGGACAATCATTTCGGGCTGTCGGACGCTCTGCTTCGATCAGACCCTTTGCAGCAGTATGTCCGGCAGCTCTCGCGGAAAAATCTGTGGCTTTTAAGCTGCGGCTCGAGCACGGAGAACTGGGAGGAAAAAGTAGGGTCAGGAAGTCTACGCCTCCGCCTGGCTGAGTTGCGGTCTCAGTTCGATTACGTGCTCATGGATGTGGCTTCAACGAACACTTGCAACGACGGCATCGTTCTGGGCAGTTCATCGGACGGGGTCGTGCTGGTGCTGAAGGCGAACTCTACGCGCCGGGATGTTGCCCGGAAAGCCCTGCAAGAGCTTAAGGCCGCCAACGTGCCGGTTCTTGGAGCAGTGCTGAACCAGCGAACGTTTCCCATTCCAGACAACATCTACAACAGTCTGTAAAACGCAAACCGCCGCTTCTCCCCCTGTTTCTAACGAATACCCAGGCATCGGATTCCCCTGCGATCGGTGCAGTTCTGTTTATGAAACTCATTGGGCCCTGCTGTAAGGAGCTAGCATGATTAGCCGTAGGCGTGACGTTCTCTTAAATGCACTCAAGCTGTTCGACATGGCGGTAGTGGTGCTCGCCTTTGGACTGGCCGCCATACCAACGTCGGGAGTAGGTCACACCGTCTCGATGGCGGATTTTCTCTCCATGCGGGTCAAGGTGGGGAACTGCTTCATTTTTCTTGGCCTGATCATTCTGTGGCACGCCTTATTTTCGATGTGTGGCTTATATGCGTCGCGCCGGCTCTCTGGCCGCATCGCGGAAGTCACCGACATTGTGAAGGCAACCTCGCTGGGTACGTTATGCCTGGCAGGCGTCTCCATGCTGTTTCACATCCGTATGGCAACCCCTGCTTTCGCGGTAGTTTTCTGGGCGTTCAGCAGCCTGATGCTGATTTGCAGCAGACTGATGATGAGGGCCGTACTGGTGCAAACCCGGTTGCACGGACGAAATCTCCGCCACATGCTGATTGTGGGCAGCAATGCGCGTGCTGTTCAATTTGCCGATAAGATCCAGTCCCGGCCCGAGCTTGGCTACCGGGTGATCGGATTCGCCGACGAACCGTGGGACGGGATTGGTCAAGTCAGCCAACGGGGTTATTCTCTGGCTTGCAACCTCGACAGCCTTCCTGACTTTCTCCGGAAAAGCGTCGTGGACGAGGTGGTGATCGCTCTGCCGATACGATCGTTTCACGATGACGCCTCTCGAATCGCAGCGCTCTGCGAGGAGCAAGGCATTCTCTCCCGAGTCCTGACCAACATCTTCAACCTCAAGATGGCGCGCTCGCACGCCGAAGACCTGGAGGGCGACTCCTGGATTACGCATCACAATGGAGTCAGCGAAGGCTGGCCTTTGATCGTGAAACGAATCGTCGATTTCGCGGTTGCACTGGTCGCGGTTGTCGCCATTCTGCCGGTCATGCTTCTGGTGGCGCTGGTGATCAAGCTGACCTCACCTGGTCCCGTTCTTTTTGCCCAGAAGAGGGTTGGTCATAATAAACGAAAGTTCACGATGTTTAAATTTCGGACTATGGTGGTCGATGCTGAACGGCAAATGGAGCAACTGCAACACCTGAACGAGGTCAGCGGGCCGGTGTTCAAAATCAAGAACGACCCGCGGATTACTCCGATCGGGAAATTCCTGCGCAAGACGAGTCTCGACGAGGTGCCGCAGTTGTTCAGCGTGCTGAAGGGGGATATGAGTCTGGTGGGCCCGCGGCCGCTCCCCATCCGCGACTACGAAGGCTTCAATGAAGACTGGCAGCGCCGGCGCTTCAGCGTGAAGCCGGGAATCACCTGTTTGTGGCAGGTTCAGGGCAGGAGTTCTATTTCGTTTGAAAAATGGATGGAACTGGATCTTCAATACATCGACAAGTGGTCCTTGTGGCTTGATTTCCAAATTTTGCTACAGACCATCCCGGCGGTCCTCAAGGGATCGGGGGCTGTCTGAGCTTCGCCTGAGTTTTCGGAGACGGTTTCATTCAGGACAACTTACGCGGCCGCGAAGCGTATCCACCTTTCTCCCTTTCAGCACCGATGCAACAAATTAGTCATCAGCGCCCCGTTTTCTCTGACCTTTCTCCCTCCCGGAACCTGCCTTTTCTTCAAGTGAACAAACTAACCTACGAAAGCGCGCTCCGCTGCGAAGTGGCAACCGATTTCCGCGAACTGGAGAACATTTCTCAGGATTGGGAGCGCTTGTGGCAAGCGGACTCCGGGGCAGAGATTTTTCAGACCGTGGAGTGGGCCCGAGCCTGGTGGCGATCCTACGGACACGATTTCGCGCTTTGCTCCCCAATCGTCTTCGAAGGCAACAAGATCATTGGCATTCTTCCCCTGGTGAAGCGCGGCAATATCGTACAGTTTCTCGGCACGCCGGAAGCCGATTACACCGATCTCCTGTGCGAGGAGGGACGAGAGAAAGAGGTTCTCACGGTTGCGCTGGGTGCTCTCTTTCAGTCGATCAAGCACTGGGATGAATGCATCCTGCAACACCTTGCGAAAGATGGTCGCATCGTGCGCCATTATCACCAATTGCCTCGCGGCTTACGCAAGCGCATGAAGCTGGTCTCCTCTGGCTACTATCAGGTGATCGCTCTCCGGGAAAATCGCGAGGAGATCTTCAACTCGCTGCTAGGCAAGCGTCATACGCGGCGCCGCCACAATAAGTTGAAGAAGGCTGGCGTGGTAACGCTTCGCCGTCTCCAGACCAAGGCAGAGGCCCAGCAGCATCTCGACTATTTCTTTCTCCATCACACTCGACGTTGCGTGTTGCTCGGAAGGGAAAGCAGTTGTGCCCGACCTGAGTTTCGCCAGTTCCTGCGAGCCGTTGTTGAACAGATCGACCCGAGCGGCAGGTTGCGTTTCGAGGTTCTGGAGCTCGATGGTCGTCCCTTCGCCTGGCACTTAAGCTTTCTGGTCAATGGAAAGTTCCTGCTCTACCAGCACACCTTTGATCTGGATAGCTGGGACTATGCGCCCGGCGAGGTGCTGCTCTCCCATCTGCTGCAGTTCGCCCAGGAAAACGTTGCCAGAGAATTCGATTTCGGGTCCGGTGACGAAGCCTACAAACGCCGGTTTGCAAGGCACACTCGAGAAACATTCTCACTCTATGTCGAACCCTCAGGTCTCGAGGGCAGGCTTCGGGGATGGTTCCGTGCGGGGCAAGCTTATCTCCATCCTGCCCTGAGTCATCTCCAGCAGGCCGCCAAGACCCATAGCGGTACGTTTCGATTGCTCCGCTGGATTCGAATATCGACGAATGGGGCCATGCGCCGGATTCGAAGAGCCAAGAGAGATGGCACGCTGTTTCTATGGGAAGGATTGGCGGGGTCCGATCGAAAGCCCTTCCCCTGTTCTCCCGGAAATGACGAAGTAGAAATTACAACGGGACGATTCGGCGACTTGGTTGACCTTGCCACAGAATGCCCGGACGCCGTCGCCACCAGCGAGCTTCCGGGATTCCGGCAAAGACTGAAAAAAGGGGATCGATTTTACATCGGTCGGAAGTCGGGTCATGTCGTGCTTCTTGCTTGGACCTCGACCAGCAATGTGGAGGATGTTCTGAGCCGCAGGCATAGCCGAGCTATCGGTTCTGATCGACCGATGCTGTTGGTTTACGACTCATGGACTGAGCCGGGTTCGAGCGATGGTGCCGGCTACCGGCAATTTCTGTCGGTGCTGCGGCTTGAAGCCGCCAGCCGGAAACTTGACCTGTTAGTCCGCTGTCGTTCAGATCAGGCGACATTCAGAATGGAACTTGAACATCAAGGTTTCCTGTCCCAGTATCAAAGCATCCGGGACAGTTTTCTAATTTATTCCGATGCGCTCGATTTTTCCCCACGAGGCGGACTGTCGCTGACCCAAAGCTAGATCAGCGGACATGACACAGCATGGTACGAAGCGAGGAACCGGTCTGCATGTACTAGCCGAGTCTCCCATCGCAGGTTCTTAAGAACCAACCTTTACCGGGAACAGCTCATCTTCACTATCGAACGAGAGCCAAAAGGCGGGTAAATCATGTCGAGAGAGTCAACAGAGAAAAACAGTCCGCGTCTATCAGACGGACCGTTGTTCGTAGTGGGCCTTCCCCGCTCTGGAACCTCATTGCTGTATGCCTTGCTGAACCAGCATCCGCAGATCGCACTGCTGTATGAGGGTGACCTGCCAGAGTTGTGGCCGCTTTTCCTGACTCAGCGAAGCAGGTCGCAATGGCAGGCGAGATGGAATTTCTGGAACGGGTCTATCGAACGCCATCAAATCGATACCAGAAGAATACCGTCGGATGTTTCAGACATCAGGACGGCCACGGAGATCGCTTATCAGCAATATGCGCAGAGGAAAAACGCTTCTATCTGGGGCTGCAAATCTCCGAACCAATACGACTCCCTGGTTCGACTCGCGGTTTTCTTCCCGAATGCCCGGTTTGTGATAATCCGGCGGGATCCCGCGGATGTGTGTCGCAGCATCATACGAGCCAGCAAAGACTCTGCGCGTTTCAAGCAAACAGGCTTGACCCACCGAGCCTTGCTGGGTTGCTACCGGCTGGGAATAGAACGAGACCGGCTTGTCCAGCGCGGAGTTCCGGTTCACGTACTTCAGTATCGAGACTTGATAGGTACCCCCGCCGACGAATTGATGAAAATCTGCAGCTTCTTGGGGATTCCATTCCATCCTGGCATGACTTCCCTTCAGGACGCGGATCGTTCAGCAATTATGGAGGGTACGCACAACACTCTGGTGAGAGGTGAAAGGATCGTGGCTTCCCGCCAGCAACCAGAGGTACTTTCTGCAGGATTGAGAAGGAAGATTGAAAGATACAAAAACCTTTGGCGACAGGGGCAAGTCG
>JBEKVS010000395.1:0-5263 GCA_049513795.1 Occallatibacter sp.
CCTGAATCGCGGCGATAAACCGCGATCTTGAGTTCTTTGGATAAGGTCCCAATGACAGGCACCTTCGAAAGCGGTCCTTCGACTCGCGCTTCAATCGACCGGCTTCTTCGTCCGCGCTCAGTGGCGATTGTGGGCGCCTCATCGACAGCGACGTCCTTTGGCGCGTCCGTGCTGATGAATCTTGAAGACGCAAAGTTTAACGGGGACCTTTACCTCATCAACCCCAAGCGGTCGGAGATTCACGGCCGTCCATGCCTGCCTTCGATTGACGCTCTGCCACTCGGCGTCGATTGTGCCGTCCTCGCGATTCCGCGATCGAGCGTGCTTGAAGCCGTTGCTGCTTGTGCCCGGCAGGGAGTTGGCGCAGTCATCGTATTCTCATCGGGCTTTGCCGAGAGCGGCCCGCAAGGGAGATACGAACAAGAGGAGATTGCAGCGATTGCGAAGGAACACGGAATGATTGTCGAGGGGCCGAATTGCCTGGGGATGGTGAACTTCATCGACGGCATTCCTCTGACATTCGTATTGACGCCACCAGCTGTCTATGCGGGCGACAACGGAGTGGCGGTCATCTCTCAGAGTGGAGCGATGGCTGCCGTAGTCGGCGTCGGTTTGAGGCATCGTGAGCTTGGTGTGTCGTTCTCTGTTTCAACCGGGAATGAGGCCGTCAGCTTTGTAGAGGACTTCGTTGAGTATCTCCTGGAAGATTCTCACACCAAGGTCCTGCTGATGATCGTGGAGAAGTTTCGCCGTCCGCAGAAGCTTCTCGCCCTGGCAGCGCACGCGCGCATGCTTGGCAAATTTATCGTGTTACTCCATCCCGGCAGGTCAAGCGCCGCGCGTGCTTCGGCAGAAACGCACACCGGCGCCATGGCCGGCGATTACCAGGTGATGCGCACGAAGGTGACCCATGCTGGTGTTGTAGTGGTGGAGACCCTGGAGGAGCTACTTGACGTGTCGGAGATGTTGCTGCGCTTTCCTTCTCTTCCTTCGGGCGGAGCAGCGGTCTTAACGGAATCGGGAGCGTTCAAGGCTCTTTCGCTCGACTTCTGTGAACGAGTGGGTCTGCCTCTGCCGGGCTTGAGCGATGCTACATCGGCGGCGCTTCGCCATGTGCTGCCGGAATTTATCCCACCAACAAACCCGCTCGACATTACGGCGCAGGGCTTGGTCGACCCGGACCTTTATCGACGGACGCTGCCGCTGATCCTGGCGGATGAAAGATTTGGAAGTCTCGTGCTGGCGATCATTCTCACCGATGAGCCAACCAGCGGTCTGAAGTTTCCACCCATACTTGCTGCGATCCGGGAAACAAAACCATCGAAGCCCATCGTTTTTGCCGGGCTCGACGAAGGGGCAAAGGTTCTCCCGGAGTACATCAAAGAACTGCGCGAGCTTGGTGTGCCATTCTTTCCAACGCCGGAGCGAGCCTTCAGAGCACTCTCCCACCTTACCTCGTTTGCTCGCGTGGAGGCGCGCCTCCGTTCGAAGGAGGCGCAGCAGCCGCATGCCCAAGGTTCACGAATCTCTAACTTGCCGAGTGGCGTAATTCCGGAGTACAAGAGCAAGGAAGTGCTTCATGCGCTCGGGATCAGGATTCCTGAAGGAACCCTGGCGCGGACAGCAGAGGAAGCCAAGATTGCGGCAGCTCAATTGGGCTACCCCGTGGCCTTGAAGGCGCAGTCCGCGCAGTTATCGCATAAGAGCGATGCCGGCGGAGTCGAGCTTAATTTGAACGATGAGGAGCAGCTTGAGGAAGCATGGTTCCGAATGCAGAGATCCGTTTCTCGCAAGTCTCCCGAACTGGTGCTGGATGGCATCCTCGTAGAAAAGATGGGCGCGCCAGGCATTGAGCTGATCGTGGGAGTCCGCAATGACCCGGACTGGGGTGCCGCGCTTCTGATCGGGATGGGCGGCGTATTTGCCGAGGCCCTCAACGATGTGCGGCTCATTCCACCAGATCTTCCCGTCGAAGTCATCGTGGAAGAGATTCTTCAGTTGAAGTGCGCGCGCCTTCTAAGCGGGTTTCGCGGTTCCCCGGCGATCGACGTTAAAGCTGTGGCGGATGTGGTTTACCGGCTGGGAGTGTTTGCTTTGACGAACCCCCAGATTAGAGAGATAGATATCAACCCTTTGGTGGCCTATGCAAACGAAGGCGGCACTTTAGCGTTGGATGCCCTGATTGTGACCCAGTAAATGGCTTCACGCAGAAGTTTAGCGTTGGAATTCTGGACTTTGTGTGTTCGGCGGGCCGAGAGTGAGTGTGGCAATTGAATTCGACGACGAAAACCAATGATGGGGGCGCATTCAACGTTCAGGAGTTTATGGACGGGCGGCGAATGGCTGGCGCACAATGGCTGATTCTGGCGGTTTCGTTTCTGGTATTGGTCACAGATGGCTTTCACACTGCTGTCATGGCCTTTCTCGCGCCTGCCTTGTCGCATGAACTGTCAATCTCCAAGTCGGCCTTGGGTCCGGTGCTGGCCGCGTCGCTGATAGGTCTGGCAGTTGGAGCGATGGTTGCGGGTCCGCTTGCCGACCGATATGGCCGCAAGCGAATACTGATTGCATCGGTGCTCGTATGCTGCATCGGTAGCCTGGCGTCAGCGTCGGCGGCGGGAGCGGACGCGCTTTCGCTCTATCGCTTTATTACCGGCACAGGGATTGGCGCGGCGATGCCGAATTGCACAACGCTCGCCTCGGAGTTCATACCTGCCCGAAGGCGCGCGCTGTTGCTGAACTTGATGTTCTGCGGCTTTCCGCTCGGGGCATCGTCAGCCGGGTTTTTCACTGCATGGATGGTTCCGCATTATGGCTGGCGAGCGGTTTTTCTGGCCGGCGGAGCGGCGCCTCTCTTGCTCGCTGCCTTACTCACTCGTTTGCTTGAATCGATCAGTTTTATGGTGGTGCGGCAGTATCCCTCCGAACCAATCAAGACGGCGCTGAGGAAAGTCCTGGGAGGAGATGCGGAGTTATCCCGCCAAATCGATGCCGCCCGTGCGTTCAGGATGACGGAATCCAATACTGCCAGCACTCAATCACCCTGGAAGGTCATGTTCGAGGCGCGATTCCTGTTTGCGACTCTGATGCTGTGGACCACGTATTTCATGGGTCTGCTGCTTTATTACACGCTCACGAACTGGATGCCAACGCTGGTGCGCGAAGCCGGATACACGGTGAGCCAGGCAGCGATCGTTACGGCGCTGTTTCCTCTCGGAGGAATCATTGGCGCGGTCTTCTGCGGCTGGCTGATGGGCAGGGCGAACGCATCGCGCGTAGTAAGCGGCGCCTATCTTCTGACGGCGATTCTGTTGGTGGTGCTTGCGCGCTCCACGGGAGACTTGGGAAGCCTGATGACGGCAACCTTCTTCGCTGGACTGGCAATGAATGGCGCGCAAACTTCGATGCCTGCGCTCGCGGCCTCGTCGTATCCTACCCTGGGTCGCGCTTCTGGCGTGGCATGGATGCTCGGCGTTGGACGCATTGGTGGAATCTGCGGCGCATTTGGCGGTGGACTGCTATCGCAAGCAGGTTTCACGCTGGCGCAAATCATCGCTGGTCTGTCTATCGCCGCTCTGGTCGCGACCGCGGCTTTGCTGGCCAAGAGCCTTATGAGCGACCGACGCAACGCAAGGGCCTGAAGCGCTCGATCACGTCCTGCCGAGGGCGGCTTTCGCTTTTACCTTCTCAAATACGTCTTCAGCCCGCCGCAGGGCCGTTCGTACGTTTTCGCAGATGTTTTCGCGACCGATAATATCCTCAAATTCCGCTTGGTGGATCAACTGCGCAGGTTGTTCTCGCGCGCCGCATAAAATCAACGTCCGGCCGGCTGCGTGCAGTTCCCTGGCAACTTCTTCCAGAGCGAACAGGCCGGTCGCATCCAGGGCGGTCATGTTGCGTAGACGCAGGATAACCACCGGCGGCAACTCATGAATCTTCTCCGTTACCACGGCAACCTTCTCGGTCGCACCAAACAGGAAGGGGCCGTGAATGCGGAAGATCGTCGCGTAGTACGGGATATCTTTGTCTTGCAGGATGTGGATCCGCCCGTCTTCCACGTAGTCATCGGTCACCTGCGAAACCGTGGTGGTGCTGGCTACGCGGCTGATAAATAGCAGGGCCGCCAGAATCATTCCTGCCTCAACTGCGACGGTAAGGTCCGCGAATACCGTGAGGGTAAAGGTCACCAGCCAAATGCTGATGTCGGTTTTGGTGAGTTTAAGCAGTTGCGGAATCTCCCGCCACTCGCCCATGTTGTACGCAACCACCATCAATATCCCGGCCAGTACGGACATTGGAACAAAACTCACCAGCGGCGCCGCGAACAGCAAAATGCAGAGCAGGGTCAAAGCATGGATCATGCCCGCAACAGGAGACTGCGCGCCCGCACGAATGTTGGTTGCGGTACGCGCAATCGCACCCGTGGCCGGCAGCCCGCCAAAAAGGGGCGACACAATATTCGCCACACCTTGACCGATCAGTTCGACATTGGGATTGTGCCGGTCGTTGCTCATGCCGTCGGAGACTACCGCCGACATTAACGATTCAATGGCGCCCAGCATGGCGATTGTAACGGCGGGACCCAGCAGGCCATGAATCAAGTCCACACGAAAGTGGGGCATAGCAAAATGAGGCAGGCCGCTGGGAATGCCCCCAAAGCGGCTCCCAATGGTTTCCACCGGCAACTTGAAAAGCATCACCGAGGCGGTGCCCGCCAGCAGCGCCACAATCGCTCCCGGGATTCGCTTCGATACCAGACGACAGACCACGAGAATGGCAACCGTGACCAATGCCAGAGCAGTGGCCCGGTAGTTGAGGCTGCCGAAATGCGTGGCCAGGGTTTCGATGCGGGGCCAGAACACGCCCGGAATCTTGTCGATTTGCAATCCGAAGAAGTCTCTTATTTGCGTGCTGGCGATCAGAATCGCAATCCCATTGGTAAACCCGATGATGACGGGGCGAGGAATAAACTTCACCGCCGACCCCATACTGGTCGCGCCCATGATCACGAGTAGTACACCGGCCATCATCGTGCACATGAACAATCCATCCACGCCATGCGCGGCCACGATGGCGGCGATCACTACAACAAACGCGCCAGTCGGCCCGCCAATCTGCGTTTTCGAGCCACCCAGCAAGGAAATAAGGAAACCGGTTACGATGGCGCAGTAAATGCCCGCCTGAGGTGTGAGGCCGGAGGCGATGGAAAAGGCCATAGCCAGAGGCAGAGCGACCAGTCCCACGGTGACGCCAGCCACCAGAT
>JBEKVS010000396.1:0-5236 GCA_049513795.1 Occallatibacter sp.
CGTGTGGATGCGGCCTTGAGACGGGCGGTGTGGAAGTTCTGACTGACGGCAACGGAGATACGCAGGCCTGCCGATGCCAGGGCATCGCGCAGCCGTTCAGCCAGCATCTGCGGCGGACCGAAGAGGCGTTCGGTTCCGGCAATATCCAGGACGCAGGCGCAGTCTTTTTCCTGGCTCAGAGATTCAATGCGAGGCGAGAAGTGCGCCGCGCATTCGAGGAGAACGTCGCGGGAGGCAGCCTCTGTTTCGAGTGACCGCGTGAGCAGATGCAGGCCGGGAACGGTTTCGCATTCCAGGCGGGTCATGCCGTGAACTGCGCCCTTGAGGTGTGCGAAACGGTTGAGCGAGCAGACTGTTTGCATGGGTGGACTGCCATCGAGAACAGCCACGGGTTGCACGGCAAGATCGGTGCGCAGGCGCAAGAGAGCCTGGGCGGGAAACTCTTCGGCGTACATGCAGGCGTAGAGGTGTGTGGTCATGCGTTGGCCTCCCGTTGCCAGGTGGCGTTTGCCGTCCACGTGGATGACGGCGGCTTGCGCTGGCTGGCAATGAATGGGCTGGATGGGTGCATATCTTCATGCCAGGTCCGTATCTGATCGGTTCGTACCTGGCCTGTCCGTACGTGACCTGTTCGTACTTGATAGGTGCAGTCACATAGGACGGTCCTGGGGTCGGGTTGCTTTGCGAATGGCGCGCATTCGAGGACGATAGCAGCGCTCGATTGGGCGAGTGGCCGCTGTGCCAGCACCAGCAGGGAACAGCGCGTGCGGTCGGCGGCTTGGCGGAAGCGGAACCAGGTGGCTAAGGGGATGCGCGCGGCTTGCTCAGGGGCAGTCGAGCCGAGGTCAAGGACGATGGCCGCTAAGCCTCCGGCCTGCAGAAGCAGGTCCGTGGCACGAAGAGCCTGATCCAGGTGCGCATAGTCCCAACGGGATGAATTGGGTTGAGGCGATGGATTGGCGCCTGAACTCGTATTCGGCGCACCATCAGCAGAAGCGTGCTTCTGAGCTGCCAAACCCGGACTACGGCGTTGGCAGCGGACCCACAGCAATTGGCGGAGAGCGACGCCATTTGCGGCTGCTGATTCCGCGTCGAAGGCATCGTGCGCATCGACCCAGGCGCAGACACGGTCTTCCTGGGTGCGGGCGGCGAGGAAAGCGAGGCTGAGGCTGGTGCGGCCGGACGAGACTGGCCCTGTGATTTCGCTGATAGCGCCGACCGGCAAGCCACCGTTGAGGAGCCTGTCAACCTCGGTAATTCCTGTGCAAGCGGTCTCGCATATGGTGCGCGGCATAGGCGAAAGCGCGGCGGGGAAGCGGCGTTCGAGGTCGTGTTCGATCTGGATACGTAGGGCTGAGGCTGAGGGCATGGAATAACTTTCGCTCTTTGTTCGCCTAGAATCGCTCTAATGGGCGTAGTTTGTCAAAGGATCGCAGAATTATTTTTTATGTTTATTTATTTCAATGAATTGCGAGCATCTGTCAAAGCTCTGGATAAGGTCGAACCTGAAGCAAGTCTCCGTGAAACCGGATGGCTTGGCCGCTCCTAGTAGGATGGAAACCGGAAACTGGAGGCTTGATTGAGGCTATTTCGTACGACTTCTGGCGTTGTCGCTGAGCAAGACGGCAGCTATTACCGCATTGGCGGCGCTGACTGGGATGAGCTGCTTTCGCAGTCGGATTTGCACACCGTAATCAGCTCGCACATTGCTGGGCAAAAGCCAGCGAAGGAACCCGATTCCGCGGAGATTCTAGCGCCGATCGGCAGGCAGGAGGTTTGGGCGGCCGGCGTGACCTATTACCGCAGCCGCGGCGCGCGCATGGAGGAGTCAAAAGACGCGGGAGGCGGCAGCTTTTACGACCGTGTGTATTCGGCCGAGCGGCCGGAGCTGTTCTTCAAGTCGACAGCCAGCCGCACCGTGGGCAGTGGCGGCAAGGTGCGCATTCGAGCGGACTCGGCCTGGAACGTGCCGGAACCAGAGCTGACGCTGCTGGTGAGCCCCGGTGGCCGAATTACCGGATACACCATCGGCAACGACATGAGCTCACGCGACATAGAAGGCGAGAACCCACTCTACCTGCCGCAGGCCAAGGTCTACAGCGCCAGCTGTGCGCTGGGGCCAGGAATTCTGGTGAGCAACGAACCGCTGGCGTCGTCGACAGAGATTGCTATTGAGATTCTGCGCCATGGCGCGGTCGCGTTTAGTGGACAGACGGCACTGACAGAGTTGAAGCGCGATCCGCAGACGCTGGTGGAATATCTCTTCCGCGATAATGCATTCCCGCAAGGGTGCTTTCTGATGACCGGCACGGGCATTGTGCCGCCGAGTTCGTTCACGCTGGCTAGCGGCGACCTGATCCGCATCACCATTGAGCCGATTGGAACGCTGGAGAACGAAGTGGCTTGATAGTCGGCGCTCAGTAGAGCGGAGCGAGTGCGACAGCGATGAGCCCGAGCGCGAAGAACAGGAACATGAAGAGCAACAGGCGCTTGGCGGATGCGGGCGCGCCGGCAAATTCGCGCCACACAAAGACTCCCCAGCAAGCCGAGATCATGGTGGCGCCTTGGCCGATTGAGTAAGAAACAGCCGGCCCCACCAGATTGGCTCCCGAAGCGACGAAGTTGAACACGGCGCCTGTCGACCAGATGGCTCCTCCAAGCAGTCCGGCGAGGTGCCAGCTCACAGGCGCGGCCATGTAGCCGGAGCCTGGCACCGGCGGCTTGCCGTCGAGCGGCTTGGCCATCAGCAGCAGGTTGGCGGGGATGGTGGACAGCAATACGCCGATGGCAAAGAAGAACGAGACGGCATAGGGTCCGACTGCCGGAACGCCAGGTGCACCACGCAAGGCAGCGGCAACGAGCGGATAGAACGTGCCCATGAGCACGCCTGCAACGAGCGAGAGCACAATACCCCGCGTGGTGGTCGCTTTTGCTTTGGCTTCGCGACGGCGATAGGCTCCCGCATCGAGGATGATGGCCACGGTAACCAATGCGACCCCGCCGAAGAGCAGCAGAGGATTGGCTGCGGGGCGAACGAGGTAGCTCGATACCGCTCCGACGATGAGCGCGAGGCCTATGCCTACGGGAAAGGCAACGGCGAGACCGGCCACGTCGATGGCAGCGACGAGGAGAAGATTGGCGATGTTGAAGATGACGCCGCCCAGGACGGCAAAGAGAATCGCCCCGGCGCGGGCTTCAACAATGTCGGCGAGAAAGGGCGTGCCGGTGGCGCCGTGGCTGCCGGCGGTGAGTCCCCAGAAGATGGCGCCAGCGGCCAGGCCCAGCGCGTAGTCCCAATAGAAGAGCTGAAATCGGTAGCCGGGGCAGAGCTTGAGCGTGTTGGCCCACGATCCCCAGCAGAGCATGGTGAGGAACATAAGCAGAAGCGCGGCCTGGTAGGTCTGGGGAAAGAACATGGGTGGACACCGATGTGCTCGCGGTATGTAGTGAACAGGGAACCATAACCCCTGGGGCTGGTAGGGCGCAAATGCGAAGCGGCGCTGTGCAAGGCTGGCCGTCTCAGCTTGCCAGGGGAGCAAGTTCAGTTCTTCGTCAGTTCCACTCTTCGATTCTGGCTGCGCCCGAGTGCCGTATCGTTTGTGGCAACCGGCCGCGTCGCGCCGTACCCTGCCGAGGTCAGTCTCGCACTCTCTATTTCACCGGCTACCAGGTAGGTCTTCACCGCCGCGGCGCGTCGTTCCGAAAGGCTCTGATTGTATGCAGCGGTCGAGGTTGAGTCGGTGTGGCCCTCGATATTGAGCTTCCAGTCCGCGTGCGCCTTCAACATGGCTACGATCTTGTCCAGAGTTGGCTTGGATTCATCCTTGATGTGGTCCGAGTCGCTGTCGAAATTGATCCCGTATACACGGCTCCGACCGGACTGCTCCAGCTCGTTGGCGATCTGGTTTTCTGTGCCGACGCCTTTCCAATTGGGGCAGGTGCCGACGGTCGTGCTGACTTTTGGCCCGTTCCATCGTCCGCCGGGACTCTGCTCGTGCCCTTCGTTCCACCAGAGGCCGAAGAGATCGTTGCCGGTCGACGAGAACACCATGACTGCAGGCCCGCGCAGGCTTCCATCTTGCGTCCAGGTGAGCCGCATGATGCGGCCCTCGACTCCGCCTGTCAGCAAGCCGCCGTCGTGCTCATAACAACCGGTGACGGAGGTTCCTTGCTGCAGCAGGTGCATCTTGCCATAATTCGTGTCATAGGTCCCGCTTACATCGGCGAACGGCGTGTGGGTCAGTTGAGTTCCATAGCCGCGAAAGTCCATGATCTCGATGTAGTCGGATGAGCCTTGATTGTTCTTGGCCGTAAGACGCACCCAGCGGCCAGGGACGCTTGCTGAAACGGGGAATTGCTGGTGATCGGCTCCATCTCGAAGGGTGACGCTTGCGATCTTCTGAAATCCGCTTTCGGAGCCTATGTCCGACATCTCCACGTCCACGTCTTTGGCGCCGCGCTGGGCACCGTCCACGCCGGCAATGTCGAACTCTAGGCGCTTCAGGAGCGTCTTCTCGGGAAGCTCAATGACCGTGACCTGGTTGGCGGTTATACCTTTGGAACTTGCCCAGCCGGAATGCGGATTCTCATCCAGCATGCTGAAGGCAGACCAGTCGTCATCGTACTCGGTCGGCTTTTTGACAACCAGCGCGCCTGCCGAAAAGGAGACAAGGCTCGGTTCAGGGCCCGTTGCCTTCGATGCTTGTCCAGACTGTGCCTGATTGGTGATTGCAAACCCGCTCAAGGCCACAATGGAAAACAGGATCGCAGTTGATGCGCGCTTAAACATCGGTATATCTCCTCTGTTGGGGATGATCGCTGCGAGTCGGTTTTTCGATCATTGCCGGGCTGCCTTGATTGCTTCCGTGAGTGCCGGCACCACTTCAAACAAATCGCCGACGATCCCATAGTCGGCCACTTCGAAGATGGGAGCGTCGGGGTCTTTGTTGATGGCCACGATGCATTGCGAGCCCTTCATGCCCACCAGGTGCTGGATGGCGCCGGAAATTCCCACCGCCAGGTAAAGCTTCGGCGCCACCGTCTGGCCGGAGCTACCCACCTGGCGCTCCATGGGCAGCCAGCCGTTGTCGCAGATGGGGCGCGAGGCGGCCAGCTCCGCGCCGAGGGCAGTGGCGAGCTCCTGCACGATGGGCAGATTGTCGGCTTCCTTGATGCCGCGGCCCACACTGACGATGAGCTGCGCGGAGCCAAGATCGACAGTCTGCGAGCTGCCGCG
>JBEKVS010000397.1:0-5215 GCA_049513795.1 Occallatibacter sp.
CTTAACCGCGCGGTTCCATACCGCATCCCATCGCGGTTGGGCCTCTGCGCATTCTTCAATGTCTCGGGCCAGCGCCGCGTGCCGCACCTCGGCATCGCTGCTTGGCACCAGGCGTGGCGGCGTCCACTTGGGCGACTGGCTGGGCACGGAGGCCACCTGATGTTCGCTCAGCGTGTCGAGAATGAAGCGGCGCACCTCGGAGTGATAGTGCTGATCGCCTTCCGGACGCGGAACGTTGCTGAGCGGCGGGGGCGGCGGCGGAGCGTTGCCGGCAGAGGTTAATCCGGGAAGGCCATTTGCGGTGCGCAGCGAGGGCGCGGCGAAGTAGTCCTTGTAGACTCCGGCCAATTCGTCGGCGGATTTTGCGCCGAATTCCTCGCTCGCCCAGCGCCGGTAGTAGGCGCCATCCGCGTCGGCGGTCTCGGTGGACAGTCCGCCCCAGGCAACTTCCATCAACGCGCGGGTGGTCATGGCGACGGGCCTGAGGTCGCTGGTGTTGACTAAGAGATACGAAGTTGCGCCGGCTTTGATATATCTTCCTAACTCGGATTGAATGACAGCGGCAGGAACCATCTCGGAAAGCTGATTGGCGTTTCCGTTCATCATGGCCACGTGGAAGTACGCACCCTGCCCGGCCGCGACCTTGCCGCCGTCCTGCATGTCGCCATAGCCGGTGTCGGCCCACACCAGCGTCACTTCCGGCGGAATTTTGAGATAGCCCTTTTGCATGAGTCGAGCGCCCTCTTGCCATAAGTCGGTGACAAACTCGGCGTGAGGATATCGGGCTTTCACAATGCGCATTTGCGTTGCGATGGCCTGGCTTACCCGCTCGCCCAGCAGCGGGTCGTTATCGCGAACGCTGGGATCGAGCGAGGCATAACTTGAGTCGGACAACCCGCGCAGGCCGACGCTCCATAGAATCTCTTGGTCGGGCTTATAGGTCGCGACAGCATTGGTCCATGCGCGTTCAAGGATTTCAGGATGAGTCGACAAGTTATACGGAACATCCTTTGGCCAGCGAGCAACATTGACTCCCAGCGGGATGGCATGATGCTGGTTGACGATCAGCCCACGTTCGCTGGCCGCGCGGACCTGCGCATCGTCGGGGAAGATCCATGTGCCGGGTACGATCATATTGCCTTTCAACCGAAGCGTGGTTTCGAAAATATTGTCCCAAACCTTCTGCGAGATTCCAGTTTGTTCGCCCTCTGCCGCGGGAGCCCAGCCGGTGAGCAGGTCTTCATCATTGGGAAAGAATCCTCGGTATTTGAATACCGGCTTGGGATAGACTCGGGCAAAATCGGGCGGCAGCGTTACTGAGGTCCGCTTCTCGGGCTGCTTGTCGGTCCAGAGATACATCGGGTCAACGCCGAGGCAGGTTTGCGAGAACTGATAAATCGCAAAGATGGTTCCGCGCACATCGGCGCCGGTCAGACAGATCAAACGCGTAGTCTTCCCGTGACGGCGCAGAATCGTGCTTGAGAATGCAAAGGCTTCAGTATCCGACGCGGTGCTGCAGTTGATACCCCGCGGAAGCATCGAGTTTTCCGCGATGAGAATGGCGACCGGACCTGCTTCTTCCAATTGATCCACCAGGCGAGGAGCGCTTCCCAGCACTTTCGTGAAATCGCCAAGCAGATCATCCGTTGCGCGGCGCACCGGCCCTGGCTCCTGCGGGCTCTCAACAATGGTGACCGAGCTGTCCAAGGTGACGCTCGCTTCCGCGTTCGAACCCTGCGTCCAGGCCGCTGGACAGACGATGAGCGAGGTGCACCCGAGTGCGATTGTGACTGCGGAACGGCGCGATTCAAGCATGGATTCTCCCTCGTGAATGCAAGAAGCCGAACCGGCGGCAATTGGGTTTGGCTTTCCCGGCAGGAGGCAGTATACCGCCGCTTTCGATCCGGCGATAGGCTCGGCCCTACCACCGTAGATGGCGATTTGGCAGCAAGAGGGCGAGCAGTTCTGCTGAGGCATTTCTCCTATTGCGGTATTGCGGTCCCACCCTAGCCGCAAAAAACAAAAGCGCTGCGAGGTGGGACACCCGAACTTCACGCCTTTAGGAGAAATATCCTAAGCAAAGAGCGATGCATTGGCAACGCAAATCGCTCAGCTTCAATTGAAAGGGCCAATCGTCATTCGCGTTTCTCAAAGCATGTCGCGATGACCGGCAGGTGTGGCGCCGAAACTCGCAGGCTAATCAGTTCTTAGAGCTTCGACGGGATCAACCGCCGCTGCGCGGCGGGCGGGCAGATAGCTCGCAAGCGCGGCAGAGACCGCGAGGATCAGCGGCACCGAAATGTAGGTGAAAGGATCGAGCGGGCTGATGCCAAACAGCAGGGACTTCATCAACCGCATCATCGCGGCGGCCGTGACCGCGCCGAGAGCCACGCCCACGGCGGTCAGCACTAGCGCAGACCGCACGAACATCCACTGGAGCAGGCTCTTTCGCGCTCCGAGCGCAAGACGGATACCGATTTCGCGGGTGCGCTGCGAAACAGCATACGAGATAACGCCGTAGATGCCGAGGATGCCGAGTGCGAGGGCCATGGATCCAGCAATGGCCAGCATGACAAGTGTGAACGAAGTGCGCGCCATGGAGTCAGAGTAAATATCCTTCATGGTGCTGATATCCGCCACCGGCAGATTCGAGTTCACCGACCAGACGGCCTGCTGCATTTCGTTGATAAAGGATTGCGTCCCGGCGCGATTGCTGCGCATGGCGAAGTAGACAGTGCGCCAAGCCCCCAGCTTGTCCGGAGCGGAGCCATCCTCCATCAACGGCGGCCAGTAGACGGTTGCGGGCGACACCTGATCCACGCCATTTTCGCGCACGTCCTGCACTACGCCCACCACTTCATGCCAGGGCTGGCTGGAAAACTCGTGGAAGTGCTTGCCAATGGCCGCCTGGGGCGATCCCCACAGCTCACGGGCAAGGCTTTCGGATACGATTCCGATTGGCCGCACGCCATAGATCTCAGTCCATGTGAAGTCGCGCCCGGCGATAAAGCGCGTGCCAGCCGTGTGGAAGTATCCGGGCGAAACGTAGTTGTAGAGGCGCATGGGCGGATTGTCGCCTTCGTAGTTCTTGCCCTCGATGAAGATTTCGTCCCAGCTCGGTTCGGCTCCGCTCATGGGAACTGAAGCGGCAAAACCGGTGGAGGATACGCCCGGGATAGCTGCCAGCTTGTCGAGCATGCTGTTTTGCATGCGTATGACCGGCGTGGAGTCGCGCACCAAAGTCTCAGGAATGGAGATGCGCATCACTTGAAGAGATGCCGGAGCGGAGAAGCCGGGATCGACATTGCGCATGGCAAGGAAGGTGCGGATCATCAACACCGCGCCGATGAGCAGCACCAGCGCCATGGCCACCTGGGCCACGACCAGCAGGTTGCGGCCGCGCTGCCGTTCACGGCTTACGCTCGCCGTCCGCGAGGCTCCGAGCAAGGTCAGGCGCTGCCGCGATGGGGCATAACGGAGCGCCGGGACAGCGCCGAAGAACAGTCCGGAAAGCAGGGAAAGAATAAACGTGAAGGCGATGGACCGGCCGTCGAGCGAGATCTCGCTGAGACGCGGCAGTTCTCCCGGGCCGATCGCCGTCAACAGGCGAAGCCCGGCGAAGGCCACGGCCACGCCCGCCGCTCCTCCGAGCAGGCCCAGAGTCACGCTTTCAACCAAGAGCTCACGCACAATCCGCCATCGTCCCGCGCCGAGCGCCGAGCGGACCGCAAGCTCCTGCTGGCGTGCATCGGCTCTGACCAACAACAGATTGGCCACGTTGGTGCACGCGATCAGCATCACCACGCCGATTGTCGCCATGACCACCCAAAGCACTTTTTGGATGCTGCCCACCACGGTGTCTTTCAGCGGCTCGAGCGCCGGCGCGATCTTCCACCTCAGGTACCAATGCGGATCGGAGCCGGGGCCGTTGGACCATGAGTCCATCCATACATTGAGCAGACGCGCTACATCGGCATTGGCCTGCGCAATGTCAACCCCGGGCCGGAGCCGGGCAATGCCGCGATAGGAAAACCCGGCCAGTATCTCGTGGGCCGGATCGAGGGCCATCGGAACCAGCATGTCGAAGTCGTAACTTACGATCTTGAATCCGCGCGGCATCACACCGGCAATCACGCGTGTCTGGGAATCAACCGTGATCGTGCGCCCTACCACGCCTGGATCGCCGCCGAAGCGACGTTGCCAGTAGCCATAGCTCAACATCACCCGACCCAGGCCATGCGCGTCCTGATCGGCCGCCGTAAGCCATTGGCCATGCAACGCGGGGACATTCAGCGTCTCAAGAACGCCGCTGGAAATCTCGGCGGTGTTCACTTGCTCCGGCTGGGCGAGGCCGGTGATGCTGGCGGTTCCCGGACCCCACACCCCCACGGATTGAAAGGCGCGGTTGTGCCTGGCAAAGGTGAAGTACATCGAGGCCGAAAGGCGCAGCTCACTGCGAAACTGGGCGAGCCCGGGCGCACCCGGCGCATTGAGGTGAAGCGAGACCAGTTGCTCCGGCTCGGGGTAGGCGAGCGGCCGCAGCAGCACGCTGTTCAAAACGCTGAAGACCGCGGTATTCGCGCCGATGCCGATGGCCAGGGTCAGTATCACGGTGATCGCGAAACCCGGCGACCGGCCGAGCCGGCGGAACACGTGCTTCAGATCAGCGAGAAGCGTTTCCAGTCTCTGCCACTGCCACGCTTCGCGGCTGCGCTGCTGGATGAGCGCCACGTTGCCGAACTCGCGCCGTGCCGTTTGCCCGGCCAATTCAGGTGACATGCCTTCTGCAATCAATTCTTCACTTCGTTCCGCAATGTGCTCCTGGATGGAAACGGAAAGATCTTCGTAGCGGCGACGCCGGCTCACGAGCCGATTTAGAAGCTTGTTCACAATCTGCATCGATGACCTCCTAGGCCCTGGCGACGGCTAATACGCGGGTGATTCCGGCAAACATCTTTTCGAAGCTGACGACTTCACGATCTAAATGCCGGACGCCTGCGTCGGTGAGGCGGTAAATCCTCGTGGGGCGTCCCTTGGCGGACACTCCGATCTCCGACTCGAGCAAGCCCTCGCGGAGCATTCGCTGCAAAGCCGGGTAGAGCGATCCCTCTTCCACCTGGAGCAAATTGTCCGAAACCTGCTTGATGTGCTTCACCAGCGCATAGCCATGCATCGGTTTCAGACGAAGCGACTGCAGGATCATGACTTCCAGTGC
>JBEKVS010000398.1:0-5192 GCA_049513795.1 Occallatibacter sp.
CTCTCAATGCTGTAGGTGTAAATGGTGCTCGTCTGCGTGACGCCGGGATCGCTGCCTCCATTGACGGCGCCCAGGGCGAAAACGAATTTGCCGGTGGTGAGCAGGGCGTACAGGTTTTGTGGCTCCGCCGCGGCAAACGGAGAGCCTTCGACCGCGCTCCAGGTACCGTTCGCAGAGATGGCCCAACCCTCCAATCCCGTGGAGCCATTGTGCGTGTCAACGTACAGGTTGTACTCATAAGCTATGGGCGTTGCAGCCGAGGCACTTTGCGCAGCAAGAAGCAGGAGACCCAAGACAGCCGACAAATATTTCATTTTTTCACCTCGCTGGGCATTCTAGTCTTCAGGGCCGCCGTTTTCCAGCCGGTTTACTGTCCGGCCGAATTGGAGTACTACGGGATTTTCCATGACATCAATCTGATTGCGCCCGAGCGGGTGGAGTTCGGTCATTCGGTCCGGCTTCTACCATAGGGCCGCAGTGATCGTTTCCTAACCCGAATACAAATTCTTCTCCAGGAACTCGTTGCGGAATTTGGCTTGGGGGTCGTAGTGGCCGGCCAGCGACTTGAAGTCGGCGAGGCGTGCGTAACGCGACTCGATCTGCGCCGGCGCCATGGTGAAGAGCTTGGCCCAGTGGGGGCGGGGTGCGAAGGGCTGCAGTTGCGCTTCGATGAGCGGCAGGACTTTGCTGACTTCGGGCCACTCCGGCTTCCAGGTGAAGTGGATGGCCAATGAATCGCGCTGATAGGCAGTGCTCATCCACAGATTGTCGGCGGCGATGGTGCGCAGTTCGGTGATGAACAGGTGCGGCGTGATCTGGTCGCGCAGCTTCTCGACGGCGAGGATGGCCTCGAAGCCGCGATCGCGGGGCACGAAGTACTCGGTCTGCAACTCGCGGCCGCTCGATGGCGTGAAGTTCATGCGGAAGTGGGGCAGGCGCTCGTACCAGGGGCCGGGGATTCCCTGCTGCTCGGTGCAGCTCTCGGCATCGTGGCCGGCGAGCGGGTGAAGCTTTTGCGTGGCTCGTTTGGCGCCGAAGAACTCTGCCGGCCACTGGTTCTTGTCGCCGGGAGCGAGGCGGCGCTTGATCCAGACCTGAGTGGCCTCGTGATGCTGCCAGTCGGTGAACAGGCTGACGCTGTAGCCGCTCGAAAATATCTCGTCGAAATGATCTTTGAGATGCGCCAGGGAGAGATGCTCATACACCGTTTGCGCTACCTGGAAGGTCGGCTGAAGATTGAGCGTGACGCTGGTGACAACACCGAGCGCGCCCAGATTGACGACGACACTCGAGAAGCGGTCGGCGTCTTTCTCGCGGGAGAGAGAAACTGTCTCGCCATTGGCGGTGACGAGTTCGAGCGCGGCGACAGCGGTAGCCAGGTTGCCGTTGTGCACGCCTGAGCCGTGCGTGGCGGTGGCGATGGCGCCGGCAACCGAGATATGGGGCAGAGACGCCAGGTTGTGCAGCGCGTAGCCGCGCTGGTCGATCCATGGAGATAGCTTGCCATAGGTGACGCCTGCGCCCACGGTGACGGTACGCGCCTTTTCATCGAGCGTGATCTGGTCGAGGCGCGCGAGCGAGATCTGGTTCTGCGTGCTGTCGGCAATCGTGTTGAAGGAGTGGCGGGTACCGAGCGCGCGCAGCTTTGCGCAGCTCTTGACCATCTGGCGCACTTCTTCGACGGAGCCCGGAGTCAACAGACGATCGGTGCTGTAGGTAAGATTGCCGGCCCAGTTCTCTCGCGGCCCCGTGGTCTGCTGTGAGGATGTGATGCGCGAAAACATGGTTGAAGCCGCGACGGCACCAGACGCCTTCAAGAATTCCCGCTTGTCCATTGCTGATGACCTCGTGTGCTGATGATCTCGTGTGATGAACGACCTCGTCGCTTTACGGCCTCGCTTCAAGCTGCTCGCTTTAATTCGCGCGCACCAGAGCACTCGCTCCTGGTTAGTGGAACAAGAATAGGGGCTTAGAAGTATTCGGGCAAGGGGCTCGAGTGAATCCAGAATTACTACGCCCGAGTGAGCTCGCCCGTGGTGGGCTTGCGGGCATCGGAGCACGGCTATTTTGAATGCGGCGTAACCATATTGGGTCCTCCTGTTCCATTTCATACATCAATGATTTTTCTTTTCATAAAGCATTGATGTTTCTGATGAACCCTCACATTGAAAGGGCTTCAGAATGGGACATGTTCGTCAGTTCCTGAATTCAAAAGGAGGTGTACCGTGAGCGTCAATCGAAGAGATTTTCTGCTGAAGGCGGCAAGTATCTCGGCCGCTGCGTTTGCCACAACTTTATCGGAAGCAAGTCCACCCGTGCAGCCTGTGGATGCCATCTTGCCCAACCCCGATTCATCGGGCATTGAGCACATTGTGGTGGTGATGCAGGAGAACCGCAGCTTCGACCACATGCTGGGCTGGATGCCGAATGCCAACGGCAGACAGGCTGGGCTCAGCTATCCGGACCACAACGGAAAGCTGCAGTCCACGCAACATTTGACTTCATATACAGGCTGCCCGCATCCCGATCCCGACCACACCTATGCGGGCGGGCGGTCAGAATACAACAACGGAAACATGAACGGCTGGCTGCGCACCGGCACCAACGACATCTACAGCATCGGCTACTACGAAGAGGCGGATCTGCCTCTGTTCTCGACACTGGCTCGGAACTTCACTACTCTCAGCAATTATTTTGCTTCCATACTTTCATGCACCTATCCGAACCGGGTTTTTCAACACGCGGCGCAGACTGACCGGCTGGACAACTCGAACCGCATTTCCAAACTGCCCACGATCTGGGACAGGATGCTGGCGGCGAATGTGAGCTGCCGGTACTACTACCACAACGCACCTTTTCTCGCGCTTTGGGGAAGCAAGTACATTCACATATCGCGGCTCTACTCTCAGTTTGCCGCGGATGTGGAGCAGGGGAAGCTGCCGGCGGTGTCGTTCATCGATCCGCTGTTTTCAACCGGCAATGGGCTCGGCAACGACGATCATCCGCACGCCGATATGCGCATGGGCGAGATTTTTCTGCGCGAGGTTGTCACCACGCTGGCAAACAGCTCCATGTGGAGGAACACCGTGCTGGTGATCAATCGCGACGAGTGGGGCGGCTTCTTCGAACATGTTGCGCCGCCGCGGGTCATTGCGCCTAACTCGGTCGACAAGGACCTGGTTGACGGCAAGGCGTTGCTGGGCTGCCGGTTGCCGACGCTGGTGGTTTCGCCATTCGCGCGCGGCAACCCGGCCAAGCCGCGCATCAATTCCCTGCTCTACGACCACACCTCGGTGCTGAAGCTGATCGAGTGGCGCTGGGGCCTTGACCCGCTCACGGCACGCGACGCGTCGGACGAAGTGGCCAACCTGGCGCTCGCGCTCGACCTCACTCAGCCGGATGATTCGGTTCCGACGCTGCCTTCAATTGCGCAACCAGCGCTTGGGCCCTGCGATTACAAGAAGTCAGACAGCATGGACCCGGCCACAGGGCTTCCCGCACCCGACGATTCGGATGCTGAAACCGGATGGCAGGCGGCGGGTGACGGAGCAGACGAGGAGGTTAATGACTTCGCCCTGTTGCTGAAGTCGGACTTGATGGAGGGGTGGCCGCAACCGGCAGATGCGTCCTAGGCTTCGGCGGGCGTTTGCTGGAACTTTGATGGTCATTGAATGCGCGCGCTTTTGGGGGGGCGCGTTTCATTGGCTGCAATCGCCGGAACGAAGCCCGTCTGGAGTTCGCGGCGATATGGAGGCTGGCCGCGCCGCCCATGCGGGCGCGGCCAGCCTCAGTGCGTGCGTTGCTACATCAACGGGCCAAGCTTCGGCGAATTTGACGAAGCGCTCCTCATCTCCCGCGAAGAGAGCTCTCGCCGCCTCTTCAAAGCCAGGCTCGTTTCCCGCCATGGTTGACATGAATCGGTAGGCAGCCTCTTTGGCAAGCCGCAGACGGTCTGTCTCCTGGTTTGTCCGCCGCGCCCCTTCGACCAGCTTGCGCAGTGCAACCGAGGCTCCGCCCGGCTGGCTGGCCAGCCAGTCCCAATGCCGTGGGAGCAGGGTCACTTCGCGGGCGACGACTCCCAGCCTGGGGCGACCAGGCCCGCGCGGGCCTTCGCCCGGAAGCAGAGCTTCGGCCCTGGCTGGACCGGCCCCGGCTGGACCGGCCCCGGCTGGACCGGCCCTAAGTGAACCGGCTCTCTCAAGTTCTTCGACCTGGCGCGAGAACTCCGCAGGCGTCGCGCGGAGATTGATTTCGATTACCTCGCCGGAGCGATCGTCGAAGATGAGCACGGGAACATGCTCCTCCAAAGTGCTTGAAACCTGAGCTTTGAAGGCCACCGGCCGAAGGTCGCCGCATGCAATGAGACGGGTGCCCGCGAAGGCCGAAAAGGTTGCAGGAGAATCTTGAATCATGGAAGCCTCGATCCGATTTATATCCGGGTTAAAATAACAATACCCGGATAAAAATCAGACGTCAAGGCATGGCCGAGTAAGCGATGCGGCCTTCGCTGATGGTCCAGCGGATTTTGCCCTGCATGGTCCAGCCATCGAAAGGGGTGTTGCGGGATTTGGACTTGGTGTCGCGGGCTCTATAGATCCACTCGGCCTTGGGGTCGAAAACTACTACGTCGGCAAAACTGCCGATGGTCAGGGTTCCGCGGCCTTTGAGTCCGAGCAGGGCGGCGGGCTGGGCGCTGAGCAGGCTGAGCACGCGACCCAGAGGCATCTTCCACTCCTTGTGCAGCCAGCGAAGGCTGAGGCCGAGGGCGGTCTCGAGGCCGGTGATGCCGTTGGGCGCGTGCTCGAACTCCACTTCTTTCTCGTGGATGGCGTGGGGCGCGTGATCGGTGGCAATGGCGTCCACGACACCGTCGAGGATGGCCTCGATCATGGCGTCGCGATCGGCCGCGGAGCGCAGCGGCGGGTTCATTTTGGCGTTGGTGTTGTAGCAGCCGACATGCTCTTCGGTGAGCAGGAAGTGATGCGGGGCCACCTCGCAGGTGACGCGCAGGCCGCTGCGGCGGGCCTGGCGAACGGCGGCCAAGGCGGCGGCGGTAGAGGTGTGCGCCACGTGCAGATGGACGCGCGCGTCGCGCAGCTCCGTGACCAGGCGAATGTCGCGTTCAACGATGCCTGATTCGGCCTCGGTTGGCATGCCGCGCAGGCCGAGTTTGAAGGCGGTTGGGCCGGCAT
>JBEKVS010000399.1:0-5189 GCA_049513795.1 Occallatibacter sp.
CAAGAGTATGCGTGGATAATCGGGTCAGAACTACTCACGCATCAAAAAAATACGTGGATAACGGGTGTACTTATTGGTACACACCCGCTGATTACCTCTAGTGTGCACCCAGACCTGTTAAAGCTTCGTGAATGCGGAGCGCCTTAGATTTTGGCGGGCTTGAAAGGGCACGGCTTGAGCCGTGCCGCCGACAAGGCAAAAGAGGATGTCGGGCTTTAGCCCCTGAGGGAATTTATTTTCAACGACCTACGTTTCCTCAGCGGCCAAAGCCGCGCTCCCACTTGATCCAGTTTTGGCACGGCTCAAGCCGTGCCCTTTCAAGACAATGACTTCTTCCGCAGCCTGTGAAGCCCGTACCCTTCACGTTATCGGGCCGGTTCTTATGCAGGTCCTCCGCTGTCGATATGGGATGCGGGGAGCTCCTAGTTTCTGCTGCGCATCTTCGACAACAGCCTGAGGATTTCAATGTAGAGCCAGACCAGCGTCACCATGATGCCGAAGGCGCCGTACCACTCCATGTACTTGGGCGCGCCGACTTGCACGCCTTGTTCGATGAAGTCGAAGTCCAGCACCAGGTTGAGCGACGCAACCGCCACAACGATCAGGCTGAATCCGATGCCGATGATGCCCGAGCCGTTGATGGAGATGAACTGGACGCCGAAGAATCCAAGCAGCATTTGCGCCAGGTAAAACACCATGATGCCGCCCGTGGCGGCGATCACGCCGAGGCGAAACTTCTGCGTGACGCGGATCAGGCCGGAGCGATAAGCCAGCAGCAGCACGAAGAGCGTGCCGAAGGTCAGGCTGACTGCCTGTATCCCGATGCCCGGGTAGCGCAGGTCCATTGCCGCAGAAAGGCCACCGAGAACAAGGCCCTCGAGCAGCGCGTAAATGGGAGCCGTGACGGGTGACCACTCCTTCTTGAAGGCGGTCACCAAGGCGAAGATCAGCCCGCCAAACATGCCTACCAGCATCAGCGGCCCGACTTCCGCCATGTCGCGCGAAGCAGCGAACAGGTGCCACGTCCAGCCGGCGGTGAGCAGGCTGCAGATCAGCAGAAGGGCGGTTTTGTTGACGGTGCCGCTCAGAGTCATGCGGTCGGCCGCATCGACCATGTTGCCGCCGTAGCCCGATCCGTACTGGCCGCCGGAAAGGCCGCGGAACGTGTTGTCGGATAAGGCTGGGTTCGATGTCTTCATGAGTGGCATGGTATTTCGCTCCGTCTTTGCGAGCGCGGCCGGGGCCTTCGTTCATGCCCACTTGGGCTGCGTCTCTCCTCTATTTTAGACCCAATGCGGCGGGAAAAGATTCTAAGCCCGATCCGCTCAGCCGCAGTCGTTGGTCAGAAAAAATCGGCCAGCTTGACTTGCCGGACATCGCCACCTTGCATGGTGAAGGCCAGGCTGTTTCCGCTTGCGCCGTACCGCAGAGCGGCGAACACGGGCTCAGGCCACTCCTGCACCGGCTTCCCGTTGATCAGCGTGATCTTGTCGCCAACCTTGAAGCTCGCTGCCTGAGCCGGGCTGTCTGGCGCGACAAATTCGACCGCGAACCCGTCGTCTTCTTTGCTGAGGAAGAGCCCCAGTCGATCTTTGGCGAAGGTGGCCCGGGCCGCGTCCGGGTAGGGCGCCGCGAAGAGCCGCTGGTGGGAATAGTCAAGAACCAAGCGAAAGTGGGTGAGAACCGGAATGCCGAGGTCGCCCGAGATCATCTTGGAGGTGGTTCCAGCCGCACTCGAAGGAATCAACGCAGCGGGCATATTGGCGAACGTGACGCCGGCGAACTCGGCGCGGCTCAAAGTGGCCACGGGTTCAACGACAACTCCGCCGGTGCCGGCAGCCAGCCTCTTGGAGAGTTTTCGTCCCTCGAGCAGCTTGTGCGACTCATAATACGGCTCATACACCAGCATTTCCCCGGAGTTACCCAGGCCTAATTCAAACTGCGCCGGCGGCGCGCCCTCGATCGAAACGGGGACCAGGGGCAGATCTTCTGCCAGGATCAGAGGAATTTCTACGGCGCCGACCGGCTTGGCCTGGTCGACAGGGTTGGCAAAGGCGATGCGATGATGAGCGA
Organism: Occallatibacter sp.; assembly: GCA_049513795.1. Taxonomy (GTDB): domain Bacteria; phylum Acidobacteriota; class Terriglobia; order Terriglobales; family Acidobacteriaceae; genus Telmatobacter. The sequence continues at coordinate 2,074 of JBEKVS010000399.1, forward strand.
AGTCGATATCTACCGACAGTTCATTGAATACATCGTTCCCCATCAAGAATGGCAATGGATGCCCGATATGCCTGGCCAGCGGCGCAAGATCGACGACCGATGCGGCGGTGTCGTGCAAGGTCAGGCCGCCGATCTCAATTTGCAGCCCACGAATCGAGGCGGAGCCACTGTCTGGCTGCAAACCGACAGAGGCGGCGAATGTTTTGTCGATATCCGAGACGGGAAGACCCGTTACGAGCTGGACCACAGTGGCGTGGCCGTTGATCTTGGTCGGAACGAAGATGCGTTTCCCGTCCTGAAAGTCGAAATCGATCCAGCCCGTTGAAGAAGCACCGTTCTTGAAGACCGCCTTGTGAGCTGGAGTCGGGCTCGCGGCCCAGGAAACACCGGGAGCTGAAACACCCAGAGTGCCAAAGGCTAAAACCAATGCAGCCGCAGACGCCAGTCCCATCGCTGATTTCTCCCGAGGTGGTTTGTTCCGATAGACCGCCCAAGGTCTGATCGGTAATCAAGACACCTTTGACTCGCGCCGAGTCTTGTCCCAGGATGACTTGCTTCATGAGGCGTTTTGAGGGCCGCGCGTTCGAAATGGCCAGGCGGACAAGCTTGCCAATTCTCTTACGGAGGGGTAGTATCGGTCTGACGTCGCCAGTCGCAGGCTGGACGGGCGAGGTTTATTTTCCCCCTAGACATCGAGTAGTTTTAGCTACGTTACGAAGCCGGAATGGACCCGCTCCCCTGGGAGCCTAGCGCTATATTACGACGAACGAAAATCGGGTCTTATTCCTACCGAAAAACGGGCAAAGGAATCTTCCCATGAATTCCCAGAAATCTGTGCCGCAGCGGAAGTCCGCAGAGACTTCTTTTGAGTTTGAGCCTCCCGCAAAGAAGAGCTTCGGGATGATTTTGTGCGCCCTGGCTCTCGCCCTGTTCGTCAACCCTCAAGCCCATGCGCAGGTGGAGTGGCCGGAGTTTGGGCAGAACAATTCCAACACTTCCGGCAATCACCTGGAGACGGCGATCTCGCCCACCACCGTCGCCAACCTGAAAATGAAGTGGAAGTTCACCACCATGGGTGATGTGTCGGCTCGGCCGGCGGTGGTTGATGGGGTGGTCTATTTCCCCGACTTCGGCGGATACCTCTGGGCCGTGAATGCGGCTACCGGAAAAGCCATCTGGGGAAAAAAGCTGGGCAGCTACGTGACCGACCCTGCAACCGGGAAGCCATTTAAGAAGCTGGTCTACGCGCGCGCCACGCCGGCGTATTGGGACGGAGCCATCTATATTGGCCTGCACGCGGCAAAAGGGTACTTCCTGGCGATTGAAGCTTCGAGCGGAAAACTGCTTTGGAAGAAGCAGGTGGAGACGGTCGATCCCGAGGCGACTATTACGGCATCGGCAAGCATAGCCAACGGGGTGGTGTATGTGGGCACGGCTTCAGACCAGGAGGGCCAGCCGGGCGGTGGCGCAAAGACGGCCAGGGGCAGTCTTTCAGCGCTTGAGGCTTCCACGGGCAAGGTTCTGTGGAAGACGTACATGGCGCCCACCGGCTACAGCGGTGCGGCCATCTGGGGCAGTAACCCGGTTGTCTCTCCGTCGCTCGGCCTGGTGTTTGTCGGCACAGGCGACAACTACGCCGCGCCTACCGATCCAAAGTATGTCAGTTGCATCCATGCCGGCGGAATTGCGGCGGACTGCCAGTCCGAGGAAAATCACGCGGACTCAATCGTCGCGCTGAGTATCAGTAGCGGCTCGGTGAAATGGGCGCAACGGATGGAGGACTGGCCGGAAAACGCAGACCAGGACGGAAGCGATTTTTGGAATCTCTCCTGCCCGGATCATGTCGCCGGCTGCCCCACTCCGGAAGGGCCGGACTACGATTTTGGATCGGCGCCCAATTTGATTACCTACGCCGGGCCGAGCGGTTCGACGACCATCCTGGGCGCGGGGCAGAAGAGCGGGCTTTACTACGCATTCAATCCTGAGACCGGTGAGCTTCTATGGCAGACGCAGGTGGGGCCCGGATCGTCTCTGAGCGGGATCATGTGGGGCTCGGCGACCGATGGCGAGCGGATCTATGTGGCCATCTCCGATGTTGCCGGAATCCGCTACGCGGGTGGAACGGCAGGATCGTGGGCCGCTTTGGATCCCGCGAACGGGAAGATTCTGTGGCAAGTTCCGGACCCCTACGGCGCCTGGGGCATCGGCCCGGTCGCGGTGGCGAACGGAGTCGTCTATGTGCCTTCGACCGCGGGTAAAGCTACCGACCGCAACATGATCGCCCTCAACGCAGCGAACGGAGACACGCTGTGGAGTTTCGCTTCCGGGGCCACGACGATTGCCGGAGCGGCGATACTGGACGGGCAAGTTTACTGGGGCACCGGCTACACGCACATTCCTCTGCCGGAGTTCACGGGCGGGGTTAATGCGTTCTACGCCTTCTCCATTAATGGGAAGTAGATTGGAAATGAAAAGTAGATCGGGTCAAACAGGCTGGGGAAATAGCCGGGGAAAATAGCTGCGCTTGACCGGGCATTCTGGATAGACTCCTATCGTTGCTGAATCGCCTCGATAGGAGGGCCTGAAAACCCATGGCCGCATCGCAATGTTCTCCCGCATGCCTGGTCCGTCACGCAGGTTCACCGGCTGCCGCACGGACAATTCTCTTTATGGCGTTTTTGACTGTGCTGCCGATCGCCCTGCCTGTCACGCTGATCGGTCAGATCGTGCCGCCTGCGCTCGAGTCTCCCGCAGCGGGACCGCCGCAGACGGGCTCTGAGGGCCAGAAGCTCATTGGCATGCCGAAGTTTCATGAGCCGGCTCCTTACGACATCGACGAGCACACCGGCTTCACACAGATATTCGATGGCAAAAGCCTCACCGGATGGGACGCCGACACGAGTATCTGGCGCGTCGAAGACGGCATCATGGTGGGCGAGACCTTTGAAGGCAAACCGAAGGGCAATAACTACATTGTCTATCGCGACGAAACCGCGCGCGACTTCAACCTGAAGCTGCAGATGAAGATCGAGAAGGGCGGAGGCGGAGGCATTCAGTATCGCAGCGTGACCGGCGTGCCGTGGACGCGGCCGCAGCCCAAGGGTCAACCGCCCTAC
>JBEKVS010000400.1:0-5175 GCA_049513795.1 Occallatibacter sp.
CCCCCAGAAAAATCGTGCACGCTGGAGTTCTCCACCGTGACCGCTGGCTTGGAACTGCCACCCTGGATCCACATTCCCCAGCCATCGACGTTGGTTGCCCCGCCGCTGGTATTCTGCGCCGATGTGGTCACTTGATTGATCGTTCCCGAGGACCCGTTGTAGAGGACCCCGATAAAAATACTGTCATTTGTCCCGAAGCCCACGCCGTTCACATTCAGGTTTGCCAGATTTACGGAGCCGCCGCTAACGTCATTGACGTAGACCTGAGCGATTGCGGGGTTGGTGCCGCCACCCGCGATAACGCTTGCGTTTACCGTGTAATCGGATGGAAGCTCGATTTGCGCCAGGGATCCATTGCCCTCCGCGATGCCTTCGAGCGTGACCGGATGGCTAATCATGACTTGCTCTAAGTAGGTCCCGGGACAGACCTCGACCGTGTCCGGAGCCGGAGAGGCATCGAGGGCAGATTGGATGGTCGAGAAGTGAGTGCCACTCCTGCAAGTTCCTACAATGTAGGTGACAGTGGCAGCGCTCATCTGCTGCGCGCCGAAGGCTGCCAACGCCGAGAGCCAGATCGCGAGAATGAACTTTGCGGGCGAATATATACGGGACATAAGATCCTCCATTGCTGGCATTAGAGTGTCAGCTCTTTGAATTCGGAGCAAAGAACGTAGGCCATTGAGAAGTCTTCTCAGGAAGCCCCCATCCAGCCCTCTAATCATGAAATCGGAAATGGCAGGCAAAACACGACAGGAGGGGAAGAATTTCTTTTGTCGTTGCGAGCGGAGCCAGCAGATTTGGCGAGGTTATGCCGGCGAGGCGCCCAGAACAAATTGCTTGGCTTAATGCGATTTTTATCGGACCGCGCGAATGGACCGAATTGACTCTGAATCGGATATTTCCACTCTATCTGCCTGTCGCCGAAACAGATGCCGGATTCGTCGTTGTTCGCACGTCGCGAGCGCCGAATGCCGTCGCCGCCGAAATCCGCTCAACCTTGCACGCGATCGATCCCAATCTCGCCGCCTCCGATATAAAACCATGGGAGAGCTTGAATCCGCAGTCAGCGCGCGTCGCCGGTTCCAAACCGTTGCTCAATGTCTTCGCCGGGCATCGCTCTGCTTCTCGCACTGGTTGGCCGCTACGGCCTCATAGCATATTCCGTTGGCCGCCGCCCACGCGAGGTGGCATCCACATGGCTCTCGGCGCTCAACGCATATTCCACTCCCGCAAGTCTTCACCTGTCCATGAATGAGCACCGGAGGTCAAGGTTCAGTTGGCGGCTGCCGAGGCAAGTCAGTGGGAAGTACAGTCAACGAGTGGGGTCTTCGCTCGTCGGTTGTTTCCGCAGGGGCGAAGATGAGCCATCCTGCGCCGGCTGCCAGGAGCGCAAAGCCGAGAAGGGCGCGCATGGGCAGAGATGTTGGTTCCAGAGCAATCCCCGCGAGGGTTGCGAATAGCGGCGCGAGAAGAAAGCGGGCGGTCATTCTAGATGCAGCGAGACGGCGCATCAGCCAAAAGAGTAGGAACAGGGCCGGAAGGTCGATGAGGAGAATCCAAAGAAGTTGAAGTAGTAGCTCCCTCCAGCGCCATTCAATACGCGGAGCAGATGCCGCAACCGCGACAAAATAGAGGGTGCTTGCAGCGCCGGCCTGCGCGGCGATGGGTAGGGTTGAGCGCTCAGGAAGGCTTTGTGCAAGCCTGACTGCGAGACAGTTTGTGGCGGCAATGCTGACGACAGCCCCAAGAAGAGAGCACCACGCCACACCCGCGCGAAATGATCCGGGAAGGTCGAGAGGGAAGAGACAAAGGATACCTGTGATTGCGGCAAGGGCACCGGCCAAAGCACTTTTCCCTTGGCGTAGTGCATTGTCCTGCAGGTATGGCTCCAGTACGATGGCAAAAATGGGAGTAAGCGAGAACACGGCAATCTGGTCTAGTTGGGAAACCCAGCCGTGCGCGCAAGCGGCCAAGCCTGCCGGAACCACAAAGAGACCGACACCGATGCCGGCGGATGCCCAGGCGCGGCGACCGCGTGGGAATTCGATGCGCCGCGCCAAAGCGATAGACGCGGCCACGGCGGCGAAGATGGAAAAGACCGCTGCTTGGCCCTGCGCAGGCGACAAGACGTCCGCGTCCAGATGCGGAAACAGGTCATTGCGCATCCAAGCAATCGCCCATAACGCAGAAAGCAGCAACAATCCGAGGGTCGGAGATGAACCTGTGCGTTTGCGTTCAGTTTGGCGCAGACTCATAGATTTGATAAGAACACAGCTGCTCGAAATGCGATGGCATCACCGAACCATCGGGCTCACAATGTTCAGTGTGCCCTGTTGAACGCGCGGCGATTAGTCCAGAAATGCTCGCAATGCCAACATTTCAGTACTAATCTTCCACTCGACGAGTGACTGGCGGCTTGGCATAATCCGAGAACCGACGGCGAGGCCAGGGGCATGAAAGATGTTGGCGAGGGCCAACGACTGGCTGCTCGCTCGAACTGATTCAGCCGCATTCATTCGCTTCAAAGGGTGTTCATTGGATCGGTTCGCATCGCTCGTGTCGCCGGTACATAGCCGGCTGCCAATGCCGCAAGCAGAAGCACGGCGGAAACGCCCACGAAGGACGGTCTAGGCTCCTGCTCCCTCTCGACCGATTCTTTACACCGCAGCGCCTCCTGGCCAAATGCCGAAGGATCCACTTGGATAAAATCGACTCGTTTTTGGTGGGATCCCTTGCCGTACACTTGCTGCGGTTGTGCGCGACTGATCCTTATTTCTTCTGGCTCAGGCCATATTTCTTCTGGCTCAGGCCTTATTTCTTCGCCGGCTCAAGGTTGATTGCGGGGATGTCCTGTGTCTGAACCAGCTTGTTGAAGTCCTGGATGCCGCTCGTCTCTAATTGATGCAGATGGTCGAGCTCGATCTGGAGCTTGCCAGATAGCTCGTCAAAGACTTCGACAGCTTGAGCGGTTGGGCCAATATCGCTTAACTCCACGACGCCGCCGACGGCTGCGATTTTGTTGTTGAGGCGGATGGGATAGTTGAGCGCATCTTCATCGGCGTGGAGCTTGGTCTGGTAGATGTTTTCTTCGATGGCCGTCAACTGGTCGGTAAGCTGCTTGGCGCTGGATTTAACCTTCTCATTGGCGTTGGCGAGATAGGGCTTAAGCTGATCCTTGGCGGCGCGGATGCGGATTACGGCGCTGTTGGCGTCGGTAACCCGATCGCGAATCTTGAGGCCAAGAGCCAGTTCCTGCTCAAATTGTTCGGGAGTGGTGGGCGCGCGGGGATCTTTCACGATCGTAAAGTTTTCGGACTGTGTTTTGCCGTCGACGACCAGCTCGACTTTGTAGTCGCCGGGAATGGCAAAGGGGCCGTCGAGAGAACCGTCCCACATCAGCAGTCCCGGAAAGCCGGTTGCTTTTTCATAGCGGAGATCCCAGACGTACCGGTTCAGACCTTGCTCGACGGGTAGAAGCGAGTTGTGCGGCCTCTCGTCGTCATCGCCAGGTTCATCCGGATGCGCGGGCGGCTTGCTGGAGATTTCGCGCACCAGTTTGCCAGAAGAGGTGAGAATGCGCAGCTTGGCTTCATCCTTGGGCTTCTCCTTGAGGAAGTAATAGAAAACGCCATCGGCGGGGTTTTGTCCTGCGACTGGATTTCTGCTGCCATATTCTCCGGGACCCGGGATGCGCAGAACCGTTTTTACTGGAAAGAGCTTGACGGGATCGTCTTTGTGGAACGTGGCTGGATCAATGGCGCGAACCAAGGGCATGTCATCGAGAACATAGAAGCCGCGACCCTGGGTGGCGAGAATCATCGCATCGTCGCGCTTCTGGAAGGTGATATCGGTGACTGGCGTTTCAGGAAGATTGAGTTGAAAGGGCAGCCACTTGTCGCCGTCGTTGTAGGAGATGTAGAGATGCGATTCGGTGCCGGCGAAGAGCAGGCCTTTCTGATTTGGGTCAGGGCGAATGGCACGCGTGAAATCGCTGGCAGGAATGCCGTCGACGATCTTCTTCCAGCTCTTGCCGTAGTCGGTCGTCTTCCACAGGAACGGATGGAAGTCGTCAGAGAGATACATCGTAGCTGCGACGTAAGCTGTGCCGGGATCGAAGGGCGACGCGGCGATGCAGTTGATGCGAATCCACTCGGGCGCGTCCTTGGGCGTGACGTTCTGCCAGGTTTTGCCGTCGTCTGTGGTGATGTGGATGAGGCCGTCGTCTGAACCGGCCCAGATGAGGCCGGCCTTCAAAAGCGATTCGTCCACGGTGAAGATGGTGTCGTAATACTCGACTGCCGTGTTGTCTTTGGTGATGGGTCCGCCGCTGGGACCTTGCTTCGATTTATCGTTGCGCGTGAGATCGGGACTCATTACTGTCCAATGCTGACCTTCGTCGGTGGTAGCCAGAAGGACGTTGCTTCCGGCGTAGAGACGCTTGGGATTGTTGGGTGAAAAGAGCAGCGGAAAGCTCCACTGAAAGCGGTACTTCATGGCTTCAACACCTGAGCCCATGGGATTGTCGGGCCAGGCGTTGACGTCGCGCATGGTTCCGGCCTTGGTATCGAGGCGGGTGAGCAGGCCGTCGTAAGAGCCTGCGTAGACGAAGTTCGAGTTGAGCGGGTCGGGAGCGATCCAGCCGCTTTCGCCACCGCCTACGTCGTGCCAGTCGCGCTCGGAGATGGCGCCGTCGTTGCTGCGGCTGAGAATGGCAACCGTTGAATTGTCCTGTTGCGCCCCGTAGATGTGGTAGGGAAAGTCGTTGTCCACCGTGACGCGGTAGAACTGGCCGGTGGGTTGATTATCCTCCGTGCTCCAGCTCTTGCCGCCGTCGAAGGTGATTTGCGCGCCGCCGTCACTGGATTCTATGAAGCGATTGGGATCTTCAGGAGCGATCCATAGATCGTGATTGTCGCCGTGCTGGTTGCGAATTCTGGTAAAGGTCTTGCCGCCATCGGTGGAGCGGAAGAAGCTGGTGTTCACGGCATAGACGGTGTTCTCGCTCGTGGGATCGGCGAAGATCTGCGAGTAGTACCACGCGCGCTGCTTGATCGAGTTGTCGCCGTTGAGCTTGGTCCAGGTGGCTCCCGCGTCATCGGAACGGAACACGCCGCCTTCCTGGGCCTCGATGAGCGCCCAGACGCGCTCAGGATTGGCGGGTGACACGGTGACGCC
>JBEKVS010000401.1:0-5595 GCA_049513795.1 Occallatibacter sp.
CCGATATTGTCCGCATGATTTGGCCTATTGGATCGACGTTTCCGACCGATAGTCTGAATGGCAATTCGCGCTTCCAACCTGCTTCGAGGCCGCTCAGACCGCGGCGGACTCATGCGCTGATCCGCGGCAGGAAGGCGGAGACCAGGCACAACAGCAAGCCAGTGCGGGTTCGGGCGCAGAAACGGGGACAGAGCCGGGACTGAATGCCATCGCGCGCATTGGAAGTGCGATCGGAATGTCTCCCGCCGCGCATTCGAGCGCAGTTGGCGCAATGGGCGAGGACCGATCCGGCCAGCCTGTAGGCAGCCAGGGAGTTCACATCTCGGTGATGGCCTAAGCGTTGAACGCAGGGCTACCGGACAGCGAAGCGCTACTGGGTAACTGAGCAAATCGGGTAACTTGCAAATCGGTAGCTAAGCAAGCCGGGTGGCGAAGCAAACGGACGCGGTGGCTGAATTCCAGGAGCCGTGTCCAGGTAGGAAAGAAGGAAGCTATGGCGGCATTTGCAGGGCTCATCCATCGTCAGATGACAGCTCATCCATCGTCAGATGACAGCGGCGCAGGCATCAACCGAGAAAGCCGCGAATCCCATGGCCACGCCGGCGGATGCTTCCGGAGGAACGGCAACTTCGAGCGGTTCATCGGCCACGATATCATCCAGCGATTTCCTCACCCTGCTGGTTACCGAGATGCAGAACCAGGACCCGACGGCCGACACCGACCCCAACGAGTACATCACCCAGCTTGTGCAGGTGAATAGCCTCGAGGAACTGATTTCCATCAACCAGAACCTGTCGACCGCACTGGGAACCTCGTCAGCTAATTCCACTGGAACTGCGACCACCGGTCAGGCCGCCGCAGTCAAGACAGCAACGACCGCATCCGGCCTGCCCGTTCCGGCGTCGCCAACCGCCTCACCACCAGGCCGAGGGTCGGGCCGTGCGGCACAGGTACATACGAGAGCTGCGTCAGGCGTTGAGCGCGCGGCACGGTCAGGCACCACGGCTGCGGCCATCAGCCAGTTCTCGAAGTCCGCGGGCGCATTGCGCGCTCCCGGCAACTTGAGCATTCCCGAAACCACTTCCGCTTCGGGCAGTGCATCCGTGGGGCAGGCCGGGAATGGCGGGCGCGGCACCATCAACGGCAGTTCGCTTGAAGCATCGAACGTGAACATCTCCGCGGAGTTCTCCGACCTGATCGTCGCGCAGCGCGCCTTTGAAGCTAACTCCAAAGCTGTAACTACTTTCGATAGCGTGACGGAGGAAACCATCAACATGATCCATTAAGTTACCTGGGCTGCCAAAACACGGCAGTCCACTTTGAGGACATGCGAACGGCCCGTGCTTCTTGTATCCATCGCGATAGAAGCAAGGTCCCTTTTACGGACGCCGGTGGCGGGCGTCTAATGAATAACTGTTCCGCGGATTGTTTGTAATCTGCCGTCATCTCCTCGCGGCGAGACAAATGTGTAGCTTTCATCTCGAACGCAGGCGGGCCGCAGTTCGCGGGCGAATTTGACTCGCTTCATGATCGATCCATCGCCCGGATTGATATCGTCGATCTCGGTGGGGATGAAATAGGTTTGGCCTGCCGGCGAAGCGCCCGTGGATGTTTGCGTCTGGTTCACCTGTTTAGTGGTCGCAAGGACGTGGTAGATTCTGTCGCTCGATTCGAAGATGCCCCCGATTGTGGCATTGTCTGGCAGAACTACATTCGTTGACCGAACGACGCCATTCTCATTGAGTTCGATCAGGGGCAGGTGTGCTTCACTGGGCGACATCAGAAGATTCTCGCCGAAAGGCATCCAATGGGCGAGGGCTAAGGCATTCCAAAGGGTCTTGCGATCGCTGGCGGAATCCGGAGACTCCACTTGACCGCCTAACTGCAGTTTCAAGGCGTAATCCTCATCAAAGAGCTTGAGTTCTTTTACGAGCCTGCCCGCCGGATCGATGATCAGCAGCCGCGTTGTCTGGTTTAGCTTGTCAAGCGATACAACGAGGATATCTCCGGAAGAAAATGCGGCAATATTGATGGGATTCAATCCGGGCTCGAGCCGCACGAAACCCTGGAAAGCTCCCTTATAGTCAAAGATAAAAATCAGGTGAGCGAGCCCAATTTTTTGGTCCGGGTTGGCTGGATCGTATATCTCAGCGGCTTCGAGCGTATACACACGTGACGAGGATACAAAATATCGCAGTTCGGGAAAGAAGTTCCTTAACCCCGGAATCCCCTCGTGGGCAAACCGAACTACGTCTCCCGAGGGAGTTAACGCTGTCACAAGGAAACGTTGCATGCGATCGACACGGGGCCCGGTATGATCGGCTTCATTCGTCAGGGCTGTCGAGTCCGCGAGCAGCGGGAGAAAGACCGTTCCATCGCTTCCGCATTTAAAGTCAGCAATGATCGCGCTTTGTTTCGTTCCTATCGGATAAGTCTTAGGCTCGTCGTATTTTAGGTTGAGCGGGAGAACGGTGTCTTGAATCTTCTCACTTGATTTCTTCTCAGCCGGCGATTGAGCCAATAGCCATGAATGGCAGGAAATCAAGAGACAAAGGGGGACAGGAAGCACCGTTCTTCCCAAAATCCGCAAGCAATTCAGACTGCGATCTTTGTTCATCGGTCGAGGCCATGATCCGGTTATGTTTCCGGGCCTAATAAGTTCGACGAAATCGTATGCCTTAAGGAAGCATCGACCACAATCGGTTTCCTTACGATGAAAATATACACGAGAGCACCGAGAATCGCGATCATGGCGCAGATCACGAGTGGGATGTAGAACGAGTGGGTGCGATCCAGCAGCCAGCCGGTTATGACAGGCGCGAAAGAGGCGCAGACGAAGCTGCCGAAGTTCTGGATCGTGGCCACCGATCCCACAACGCCAGGCGGGGCGATGCATTGAACGAGACCCCAGCCCGAGTTTCCCGCGAGATAGATAAAGAAGAGCGCCATGCCTATGCCGCATGCGGCTTCTGTCGCGGTCGACAAATATGGCACGCCCAGGGTACACAGAGCCGAGCAGGTCATGCCGGTGATGAGCAGCGTCTTATGGCTTCGAATCGGAGTCACCCCATGGCGAACCAGTAAGTCCGCGATAACTCCGCTGATGAACATGCCGGCCGCGCCCAAGGCGAACGGAATCATGGCAATGGTTCCAGTCGCCCCAATGCTGATGTGGTGCTCAGCCTCGAGGTAATTCGGCATCCATGACATATAGAGCCATACCGTGTAGTTAATCCCTCCAAAACCAAACATCATTCCCCAGACTGTGCGGGAACGAAAGAGACCGAGCCACTGCGAGAGAGTTATGCCAGGAACCTTGCCGGCCGAGTCTGAGTGGTCCAGGTATGCCTTTTCGGCTTGGTTCAACGAGACATCTTTGCGATCTCTGTACAACACATACCAGAACACGGAGAGCAGCATGCCCGGCACGCCGATAAGCATGAACATGCCGCGCCAGCCAAAGTTGAGCATGATGACAGTGAGAAGGGGTGGAGCGATGGCCTGTCCGAAGGTAGTGCAGGCATTGACGATTCCCATGGGAGTTGCGCGGTCTCGGACATCGAACCAGTCGTGCACGGATTTAACCGCGGAGACGACAAATGGCGCTTCGCCTGCCGCGAGACCCATCCGCGCGGCGATAAAGGAAGCGAAGCCGCTTACCAGCCCGGTCGCTGATTGCGTCAGGGACCACAGAAACATGCCCGCGCCCAGGACTCGGCGCTCACCAAAACGATCCAGGAGAGCTCCAACGGGGAGTTGGCAGAAAGCATAGGTCAGTGAGAAGACCGAGAGAAGCACACCCATGCGCGTAGCCGAGATGTGGAGATCGTCGCGAATTGTGGTGTTAGCGATGGCCAGCGAGCCGCGATCGATGTAGTTGATGATGCCTGAGATGGAGAGAATGACAACGGCGGCGACCTGAATTCCGGCGATACGACGGGGTAGATGTGGCCGGGACTCAGGAGCCATGCCTGATTAAATCATCTCAAGCCCGGCGTTGGCGGATATGTGCGTGGCTTTGCCCGCAACTTCGCATCCCCCGGATGCGGCTTTATCGGGGAGGGAATGGTATGGTTGGCTGAGACACGAGTCACGTCAGCCGCATCCGCATGACCCGCAAATAAGTAGAAGGAGAAGCGCGTTGCCGGAAACAGTTCTAAAGCTGGATGAGCGCGACAATGTTGCCGTGGCGCTTGCCGATCTGGAGCCAGGAACGGTGGCACAGATTGGTTCGACTGCTGCCAGCACGATCACGGAAAAGATTCCTGCCAAACACAAATTTGCGCTCGTCGATCTGTCCCCTGGGGATCTCATCTATCTCTACGGTATGGTGGTTGGCGAAGCTGTGGAGCGCATCGCGCGCGGTGGATTGATTTCTACGCGCAACATCCGCCATCGCGCCGCGGAGTACTCAGCTTCTCGTAAGCCTACGACTGTTTTGCCGCCGGACGCGTCGGCCTGGGCCAACCGAAGCTTCATGGGATACCACCGCGGAGACGGCCAGGTGGGGACGCGCAACTACTGGATCGTGGTGCCGCTGGTGTTCTGCGAAAACCGCAACGTGGAGCGGATGCGGGAAGCGCTGGAAGAGGAGCTTGGATACGGCCGGGCAAACCACTATCGTCAACGCGTGCAGCGGTTGGTTCAAGGCCAGCAAAATCACGGCGAAGTTACAGAAGCAGAAGCCAACCCTCGCGCGGAGCGAGTCTTCAAAAATGTCGATGGCATTCGATTTCTCACCCATGACGGCGGTTGCGGAGGCACGCGCCAGGACGCACAGGCGCTTTGCGGGCTGCTGGCCGGCTACATTCACCACCCCAATGTGGCCGGAGCTACGGTGTTGAGCCTGGGCTGCCAGCACGCGCAGGCCGGCATGCTGTTGGGCGAGTTGCGCGCACGCGATCCCAAGATGAGCAAGCGGGTGCTGGTATTCGACCAACAGAAATCGGGGCGAGAATCGGCGCTCATGACTCAGGCTTTGGATGAGACGTTTGCCGCATTGGCAGAGGCTGATCGAACCGAGCGTGCACCCGCGCCGCTGTCTGCTTTGACAGTTGGCCTGCAATGCGGAGGGTCGGATGGATTCAGCGGTATCTCGGCCAATCCAACAGTGGGCTACGTGTCCGATCTGGTTGTGGGACTAGGCGGCAAAACAATTCTCTCTGAGTTTCCCGAGTTACACGGCGTGGAGCAGGAGTTGATCAACCGCTGCACGACGGATGAACTCGCGCAGCGATTCCGGGAACTGATGCAGGCGTACCAGGCTCGCGCCAGGGCGGTGCAATCGGGCTTCGAGATGAACCCGTCGCCCGGCAATATCAGGGATGGGCTGACCACCGACGCGATCAAATCGGCGGGCGCGGCGCGCAAGGGCGGGGTGTCGCCGATCAGCGGCGTGATCGACTACCCGGAGTATGTCAGCGCCCAGGGGCTCACGCTGCAATGCACGCCGGGGAATGACGTGGAGAGCGTAACGGCACAGGTAGGTGCGGGATCGAATCTAGTTCTCTTCACCAGCGGCCTGGGTACGCCCACCGGCAATCCGATTGCGCCAGTGCTCAAGATTTCAACTAACTCGGCCATGGCGCGGCGGAT
>JBEKVS010000402.1:0-5156 GCA_049513795.1 Occallatibacter sp.
CAAGTACGGAAACAGTTTTGAGGCGTGGATATCCTGGAAGATGGAACGCGTGCGCCCAGTATTCATGGAACATGAAATGGAGCGAATCAGGCGGAAGCCGCCGGCGGGGAAGAACCAGCCGCGCAACATGGCCGGCGTCCCACGGCTTCGGCATAGCAGGGAGGAATCAGCTGCCATGCTGTCGATGAGTCTGCGCACTCTGGACTACCACATCGCCGGACAGCGGCTGCGCGTGAAGCACAACGGATCGCAAGTGGTGATTCTCCACTCCGAACTGGTCCGCTTCGCCAAAGAGGACCATCCAGGTCCGGTCGCTCCCCCAAGACCGAACGCCTCCTGAGCCGGGAACCATTCGGGAACCATTTCTTCTGGTAATCTCGTTATGGGGTGAGGCCGTGCCGCGCAAGCCGAAGACCGAAACATACCGAGGCGTCTATCAGAAGGTCAAGGGCGCCAACCTCTGGTGGGTCCGCTGGGTCGACATCAAGGGCGAGCGGCGCACCATCTGCGCGGGCAATTACAGCACGGCAGTCAAGCTGTCGGATGAAAAGCAGCTTGAACGCAGGACCGGCCAACTGCTTCCGCTCAATGTCCGGAAGGGGTGCAAGTTCTCCGAAGTCGTGGCCATCGGGGTGAAGTTCTCCGAAGACTCCAAGCAAGGCGACGCTAAGGGATTCAAGGCCAGGGCCGAGCTTCCGCTGGAAGAGTTTGGCGGTCGGATGGCGGATTCGATCACCACTCCGGAAATGCAGGAATGGATGGATGAGATGGCGGCAGAGCGGGATTGGTCCGCAGGAACGCGGAACCGCTACAAGTCCACTATCAGTTCATGCTTCAGGGAGGCGCAGCGGGCCGCGAAGGTTGTCAGCAATCCTATGCGGCTGGTGCGGCGGCAGAGGGAGCCGGAGGGGCGGCTGCGGTATCTGTTGGGCGAAGAGGAAGCCCTGTTGCGCGCCAAGATCAGGGGGCCTCTCAATGGACGGGCGAACGGATCCGCCCAGGCGTGCCTGGATCAAATGGACATTGCCTTGCTCACCGGCATGCGCAGGGGCGAACAGTTCACCGTGAGCCTTGACCAGGTCAACCTCGGGGAGGGGCACATCTTCTTAGTCAAGACCAAGAACGGGTATAGCCGCTACGTCCACCTGAACTCGGCCGCACAGGCAATCACCAAGCGGCTTCTCGCCGAGCACGAGCGCCGGGGGCATGCGCCGACCACCAAGCTTTTCTTCGCCCAGGACGGGGAGAAGATCGCCAATCCCCGGAAATGGTTCGAGACGGCCCTGGCTCAGGCGAATATCAAGGGCGTAACTTGGCACACCCTGCGCCACACGTTCTGTAGCCGTCTGGTCATGGCCGATGTTCCATTGGAGAGGGTGTCGGAGCTGGCGGGCCATAAATCCCTGAGCGTGACCAGGCGGTATGCGCACCTGGCGCCCAGTAAACTCCGGGAGGCCCTGGAGCGCCTCGTATCCCCGAGCGTCTCCTCGGAGGGCGATGGCGGCCTGCTGGAGGCATTGCAGCGGCTGGCCCGCAATGGTTCCCTACTGGAAGCATTGCAGCCGGCATCAACCCCGTTAGGAACCATTCCGGTACAAAATGGTTCCCAAAATGGTTCCCCGGCCCAAAATGGCGTCTTTGGCCAGGGTCAGGATGTTGCTGTAAGTCGTTCATACCAACCGACTTACTAACAAAGTGAGCTCGTAGCTCAGTTGGTAGAGCAACGCCCTTTTAAGGCGTGGGTCCTGGGTTCGAGCCCCAGCGAGCTCACCACGACCCTCCCGGCCGCGTTCCCGGTGCAGCCGCCATCCTGAGCAACCGTAGCAAAGCGACGGGAGCCGAAGGCCCGTCCAGCAAAGCCAGAAAGGGGCCTGCTTCTTGGGCGTCAATTCTCCGGCCATTCCGAACTGGCTTGGAAGCCAGTCCAGCATTTTAACCCCTCGGCCAGAAATGCACTTCGCTGGCCGCGCGCAGCCGTTCAGCCGCGTTCTCGGGCGTAATATCGCGCTGCGGCATGCCCAGCATCTCAAATCCCACCATGAACTTGCGCACTGTTGCCGAGCGCAGCAGCGGCGGATAAAAATGCGCATGAAAGTGCCACTCCGGGTGAGAGTTTCCGTCCGTCGGCGACTGGTGGAACCCCATGGTGTAGGGGAAGCTGGTCTCGAACAAATTGTCGAATCGAATGGCCATCCGATTCAGCGCATCGGCCAGCGCGTCCCGTTCGCCAGATGAAAACTCCAGCATCGACCCCACATGGCGGCGGCTCAGCACCAGCACCTCAAACGGCCAGACACCCCACCACGGCACGAGCGCCATGAAATGCTCGTTCTCAA
Organism: Occallatibacter sp.; assembly: GCA_049513795.1. Classification (GTDB taxonomy): domain Bacteria; phylum Acidobacteriota; class Terriglobia; order Terriglobales; family Acidobacteriaceae; genus Telmatobacter. Next base: position 2,337 of record JBEKVS010000402.1, read on the forward strand.
AGATGATCCGCCCCTGCCCGTTTTGAGATCCGGCTTCCGGTCGGGCTTGAGGTCCGGCTTCCGCCGCCGTCTCTTCCGCCGCCAGATACTCGCAAAGCAGGCAATGGCCCGTCAGGCTCAAATGCTCGCGCTGGGCTTTGGTCTCCGCTGCCGGCTCGTCGGGAACAAAATCCGTCGCCCAGATCTGCCCATGCGGATGCGGGTTGCTGGCCCCCATCATCGCTCCGCGGTTCTCAAAGATCTGCACGTACTTGATCCAGCCCCGTCCGCCCAGTTCTTGGTATTGCTCCGTCCAGGCATCGACCACCGGGCGAATCTCATCGCGGGTCATGCGCGCCAGGGTGAGCGAGTGGTCGGGGTGGAAGCAAAGCACCTTGCACAATCCGCGCGCCGGCTCGGACTTCAGCAATGGCGAGATCAGCGGGGAACTCGAAGCATCCGACGGCGGAGGCGAATCCGGCATCAGCGCCGCATAGTCGTTGACAAAATCAAACACGCCGCAGTACTTCGGGTTGACCACCCCGCCCGCGCGCTGATTCCCCGGGCAGAGATAGCACGAGGGATCGTACGAGACGCCCGAAGGCAGCGTCTTTTGCCCCACCTCGCCCTGCCACGGGCGCTGGGTGCGATGCGGCGAAACCAGCACCCACGATTGCCGCAGCGGATTCCAGCGCCGATGCGGAGACTGACCTTTCAAGTCCATGCATTCTCCCTGGACATTCTATAGCGGCATCGCGATCGCCGCTTTCAGCAGGCGGCAAACTCAGCCACATGCCGGCTCGCGCGCCAATCGACTGGTCTCCGCGCAAAAAGCCCAGGAAGAATCGGTTCGCCTTAGGGTTCGAGGTCGAATGCCGGCCGCAGACTGCCATCCATATAAAACGGCACCGATGTGTGCTCATGCACAATCTGCCACGAGCTTCCCTGCCGCTCCAGGCAAAGCGTCTCGCGCATCCAGAAACGAACCGTCCCTTCGGGTCCTTTTTTGGTTCCGCTCAAGCGAAGGTAGCCGTGGCAAAAGGCAAAATCTACGCTGACGGTCACCTTGAAATCGCGCGCGTCAATCTCGATAGGCGTGGCCCAGGAATCCATCCAAGCTTGCTTTTCTCTGAGGTCGACCCCTTGGTGCGCCAGCGGCGGAGCCAAATTGTAGATGGCTGCATTGGGCGCGAACTGTGCCGCGAACAAGGCGGCGTTGTGATCGTGGTTGGCTTGGCGAAGCTTCTCCAGGATGCTCAGAATCTCGGCTTCGTCGTTCGACGCAGAGACTGTTGAGACGGGAACATTCAATGTTGCCGTAGACACGATGGGATCTCCTTGTGGACTGGCAAATCTGCGCCCCGAGTTCAGGCGCCCTGCAGCATCTAGTCGTCACTATTTGTTGTACCGATAAGTCGGTATGGTGTCAAGCTGGATCCTTCTCCGTGTGCATCCAATGAATCTCGGTTCCGAGGAGTCGCTACCGGGGAACTTTTATTCCCCGACCTGCGTAGTTTCCTCAAACAAATCGGGAGGTTCACGCATGCGCTTTGCCCTCGGCCGCCCCGTCCTTACCCACTCTGCCTTCGCGTTGCTTGCCGTAGCTTTTCTTCTCCCCATGCCGGGTCGCGCGCAAAATCTGCTTGCCGTCGAAGATCTCGCCCATCACCCCCTGGATGCGGAGTTTCCATCGGGCGGCCAGCTGCAAATGCACATCCGCTCCGCCGAGATTCGCATTGTCGGCAGCGAGGAAAACAAGGTTACCGTAAGCGTGAGCGGGAAGAAGGGCGTCAACTCAGACGACATCAAAGCGCGGTTCCAGCGCACCGGGGACTTCGGCGAGTTGCGGGTTACAGGCGGCCCCAATGACGGCGGGGTGACCATCACCGTCAGGGTTCCCCGGAACTCGAGCCTGAAGGTCCGTATCTTCGCCGGCGATGTCGAGGTCCGGGACATCGAGGGAGACAAGAACATCGAGCTCGGCGCCGGCGACCTGACCATCGGCGTTGGCGACGCCGCCAATTACTCCCGCGTAGAAGCTTCCGTGACCACGGGAGAAATAGAAGCCGCCCCCTTCGGCGAATCGCGCGGCGGCCTGTTCCGTTCCTTCGAAAAGTCCGGCTCCGGCAAGTACAAGCTGATAGCCCACGTCGGCGCCGGCGACTTGACCCTGAAATAGCGGCTCCCGAGATTCGCCCCGGGATCAGGTGAGCGGAAGGGTCAGATTCTCTGCCGCTGCCGGACGGCTGCGCGGAGCCTTCTTGAACGTCGCATCGCGCCGGTGCAGCGGATACTGCGGCTGGCGTCCGTCGAGTCTCTGCTGGATGGTAAGAATCTGCAGCCTTGGATACGTGGTGCCGTCGGAGTTGTACAGGAATGTCTTGAATGCGCGCAGGGCGTCGGCAACGCGCCCGCCCTGCTCAACAATGAACTCGTAGGAGCGCTGAGCGTCAATGTTCCACTCCCAGGTGTCCTCAAACGCGTGAATCTGAGAGCTGGACTGGGTCCCGTCCTTCTCCGCGAAGAGGACGTTGTAATCCTGGCGCGAATTGAATGGCGGATCGAGGTACACGAGATCGACAGTCTCGTCTTTCACGTAGCGCTGGAGAACTTCGTAGTTGTCGCCGTAATAGAGTTTGTTCTTCTCAGGGGTCACGGGTTTGGGTTGAGGTTAGCACAGCACCGCTTTCCCAGGCCTTTGCAGATTATTTCCGTCTTCAGGCGCAGACTCGTAAATGGGAGAGCAACGACCATGAGAGCAACCAGCGCCGGCAAGCCATATCTGTCTGCCCTCACAACCGCAGAGACCCCCTCCCCCTCCCCCATTTCGCTGCAAGCCAT
>JBEKVS010000403.1:0-5156 GCA_049513795.1 Occallatibacter sp.
AAGTACCAAATCAGCTCCGTTCCAGGTTTCAGTCCAGGGGGGCAGCTCCGGGAATAAATGCTCCCCGCCGAGCTCGCCTGGGGTGCATGTGTGTGGTCCCACTCCGAACGGCTGCAACACGGAGCCGTGGGTTTCGATTGGAGCGGCCGGAACGGGTGCGAGCGGAAAGGTTGACCGGATGGAGTTGTGGCTCGAGGGAACCAAGATCGCGAATTTTCCGGGCAACGAATTCAGCACGAACATAATCATGTTTCAAGGCGAGATCGGAATCGTCGAGGTCGACAGCAAGGGAAATTCGAAGTCAACTTCGTTCAACTACAACGGCCCCTGCTAGGACCAGGCCCTGCTAGGCGAGATCAGCTAGACGAGATCAGTAAGTCGAGATCAGTTTTTTCTTGCGAGCCGTCGCAGCTTGACGGGCGGCGGGGAAGAACAGCTCCGGTCCGCTCCTTGCAATGGCGTTGTATACTTCACGCGGTATGCAAGTCTTCGTCATTCTTCCCGCCGCGGGACTGGGAACGCGCATGGCCGGCCCGCAGCCCAAGCAGTTTCTGGCTCTCAACGGCTTGCCCATCCTGATCCACTCGCTGCGCGCCTTTGCCTCGGTTGAGCGGGTTACCGCGGCCTACGTGGCGGTGCGCAAGACAGAGATGGAACGCGTTCAGGAGCAGGTTTCAGAGTATGGGTTCGCCGCCCAAGTGCACGTGGTGGAGGGCGGGGACAATCGCCAGGAATCCGTGTCCCACGCGCTGGCCGCGCTGCCAGCCCAGCCCGATGATATTGTGCTGGTTCACGACGCGGTTCGTCCGCTCATCGACGCCGCCACCATCGACCGCACCATCGACGCGGTGATCGAACATGGGGCGGCGATCGTGGGCCTGCCCGCGGTCGATACCATCAAGCAGGTGGAACGCACGGCGCATGGAGCGCTTATCACTTCAACCATTCCGCGGGAGTTCGTGGTGCTGGCGCAGACGCCGCAAGGCTTTCGCTATGGCCTGCTGCAGCGCGCCTTTGCCGAGGCCAATGCCGATGGATTTGTGGGAACCGACGAAGCCTCGGTGGCCGAGCGCGCCGGCCTGCCCGTTGCCGTTGTCCACGGCTCGCAGGTTAATCTTAAGATTACCCAGCCGGGCGACTTGGAACTCGCCGAGTTTTACCTCCGGCAGCGTGCGCGCTGAAATCATTTGGCTTGCTCGCTTGATCCAGACTTATTGGAACGCTCGACAGAGCTGTCAACCTGCGTGATGGCCGCCAAGGCGGCTGGAGCCGAAATGGTCTGCGGTTGCTTCAACAGCCGCTTGGCTGCAAACTGGATTGTGGACGGAAATCAGATGGACGCCAAAGGGCCGCAGGAACGGGCACAGTAAAGCATGGATATTCGCGTCGGATTCGGCTATGACTCGCACGCCTTCAAAGCGGGCGTGCCGCTGCGCATCGGCGGGCTCACGCTGAAACATCCTGAAGGGCTGGCTGGCCATTCCGACGGCGACGTTTTGCTGCACGCCATTACCGACGCCCTGCTCGGCTCTGTAGCGGCGGGCGATATTGGCAGCTTTTTCCCGCCCGGCGACCCACGCTGGAAAGACGCCGACTCGGCCATCTTCCTGAACCTGGCGCTGGAAGAACTGCAAAACGCCGGTTACCGCGTGGTGAACATCGACACCACGCTGATTCTGAATGCCCCCAAAATAGTGCCGGTAGCCGGAGAGATGCGCGCTCGCGTGGCCGACCTGCTATGCATCGATATGAGCCGGGTGAGCATCAAGGCCAAGACTCCCGAGGGCCTGAACCTGGACCACGTGGCGCAATGCCATGCCGTGGCGCTGGTCGAGCGCGTGCAGGAGCAGGACGGAGTGAAGAGCATGAGCGCGGTGATTGAATCGCAGCGCCAGCTTGAGGATGTGGTTGAGGACCTTTTAAGCCAGGTGCATGGCGTGCCGAAGAAGCGTTCGATCCTGCCGGTCTACGACACGGAAGACATTACGTAGGATCTTTGGCGGTCGCTAGTGCGGTCAAACGAGCAAAATTGGCACTGAATATCTGAGCAACTGCCGGTTACCCGTAACCAGAATCAACCCCTCGATGATCGCCTGGGCGATAAGCATGCGATCGAAAGGGTCGCGATGATGAAGGGGTAGACTTCCGGCCGCCTCTCCATGGCGAATTGTCACCGGCAATTCGATCATCTGATGCGTGTGAATGAGGTCGGAGACTGGGCGCGCCAACGTCAGACTCCCCCGCGCCTGCTTGATCGCCAATTCCCAGGCTGTTACCGCGCTGAGAAAGACCCGAGGAGCCGACTCCAGCCGAGCCATCACTAAATCCGGAAACCGCTCAGGCCTCTGGTCCAGCCAGACCACGACGTTCGAATCCAATAGCAGGGCGGGCTCCGTCATCAGGATTTCGCGGTTGGTTCAATGCCCAAGAGGTTCTCTTCCCCTTCATCTTCGAAGTAGGACAACGGGATGTCCTCATCCCAATCGTCGGAGAGGAAAGTGATGCCCAGAAGGTTCTGTCCGAATTTGCGAAGTGGCTTTAACCCCTTGTCGTCGGTGGCCAATGCAGTGAGTTTTGCCATCGGCTTGCCGGCCTTGGCAATCACGATCTCTTCGCCCTTTGCGGCGCGGTCGACCAGGCTGGAGAGGTAAGTCTTGGCTTCATAGAGATTCACCTGAACGGGGTGCGCAGATTCGTTCGACGGCGTCCGGGCTGGAATTGCGGCCATGAATTCCCCTTTGGTCAAGTTGGTCAACCAAGAAAGTATGGCTCTAACCGACGATTTGGTCAAGTTGGTCAAGACTAAAAAGCTGACCCAAACGGCATCCGTCTCAGGATTTTTTCACGCTCTTCGACCTGTGCTCCGCGCTTTTCTGCTTGCGGATTCGCTTCTTTGGCCGTACTTTTGCTCCAACCCCAAATTCGAGCCCAGGAGCGACTTGCATGAACCCTGACCCGCACCAGATGAGTGGCATCCTTGCCGCTGTGATTGGCTTCTATTTGGTCTTTTTGGTGGTCTTGCTGGCGGCCATCATCGTTCCCTTCTGGTTCATTCTCAAAAAGGCGGGGTTTTCGCCATGGCTTTCGTTCGTGAACATCGTGCCTTTGGGCAGCCTGGTGCTGCTCTACATTCTGGCCTTCGCTGAGTGGAACGTGATTCCTGTCAGTCAGTTGGCTTCTCAACCACCGGGCTATCCGCCGCGGCCGCCATTGCCGCCGCAGTTGTGAGCTAACCGCATAGTTTCGTCATCCGGTTGACCCTGAGTTCGATTGGAGCGCCGAATGCTAGCATCGTGATGGGAAACAACCTTCACCATGCCTGATTTCGTTTCTTCCAACTTCCTCCAGGATCTGATCGCAGAGGATGTGCGTACGCAGAAGTTCGGCGATGCCGCGATCCAGACACGCTTTCCGCCCGAGCCCAACGGCTACCTGCACATTGGCCACGCCAAGGCCATCTGCCTCGATTTCGGCCTGGCCGACGAGTTCGGCGGCAAAACCAACCTGCGCTTCGACGATACCAATCCTGAGAAAGAAGAGCAGGAGTACGTCGATTCCATCCAGGAAGACGTGCGCTGGCTGGGCTTCGACTGGGAGCGGCTCTGCTATGCCTCGGATTATTTCGGCCAACTTTACGAGTGGGCTTTGGCGCTGATCAAGGCGGGCAAGGCCTACGTGGATGATCTCTCCGCCGACGAGATTCGCAAACATCGCGGCACGCTCACCGAGCCGGGCAAGGACAGCCCCTATCGCAACCGGGCAGTGGACGAAAACATAGACCTTTTCAAGCGCATGAAGGCGGGCGAATTCCCCGATGGCAGCCGCGTGCTGCGCGCCAGGATCGACATGGCCTCGCCCAACCTGAACATGCGCGATCCGGTCATGTACCGCATCCTGCACGCCACGCATCACCGCACTGGCGACGAGTGGTGCATTTACCCCATGTACGACTATGCCCATGGCCAGTCGGATTCACTGGAGTGCGTGACCCACTCCATGTGCACGCTCGAGTTCGCCGACCACCAGCCACTCTATCGCTGGTATATCGAGCAGTTGGGCATCTTTCCCTCGCGGCAGATCGAGTTTGACCGGCTCAACATCACCTACACACTGCTCAGCAAACGCAGGCTTCTGCAATTTGTGCAGGAAAAGATTGTGAACAGCTGGGATGACCCGCGCATGCCGACCCTCTCCGGCTTTCGCCGCCGGGGGTTTACGCCGGAAGCCATTCGCGCCTTCTGCGCCGCCATCGGCGTCTCGCGAACCAACGGCACGGTCGACATCGAGATGCTGGAGCATTTTCAGCGCGACGACCTGAACCGCCGCGCTTCTCGCGCCATGGCCGTGCTGCGGCCGCTGAAACTGGTGATCGAGAACTATCCGGAAGAGCCAAATACGGATCAGGCAGAGCTCGTTGAGGTTGCCAACAACCCCGAAGACCCGGCGGCTGGAACGCGGCTGGTTCCCTTCTCGCGCGAAGTCTACATCGAGCAGGACGATTTCCGCGAAGTCCCTCCACCGAAGTATTACCGCCTGTCCCCAGGAAAAGAAGTGCGCCTTCGCAATGCCTACTTCGTCACCGCACAGAGTGTAGTAAAGGACACAGACGGGAATATCGTTGAAGTCCGCTGCACCTACGACCCAGCCAGCCGCGGCGGCAACTCTCCCGACGGCCGGAAGGTCAAGTCGACCATGCATTGGGTCTCGGCGGCCCACGCCATCTCGGCCGAGATTCGCCTCTATGACAAGCTCTTCACCAAGGCCGATCCGAACGACTTCGCGGAGGGCGGAAGCGTGCTCGACAATCTGAATCCCAACTCGCTCGAGATTCTTACCGGCGCAAAGCTTGAACCCTCGCTGGCCGACGCCAAGCTTGAAGACCGATTCCAGTTTGAGCGGGTGGGATACTTCTGCCTGGATCCTGACTCGACTTCGGAGAAGCTGGTATTCAACAGGACGTTGCCGCTTAAAGATTCGTGGGCCAAGATCGAGAAAAAGACCGGGGCGTAGAACCGCTGCCGGAGGACTTAAACCCGCGCCAGCTGCGGCAGGACATCGAAGTGCGCGTCGCGGGCGAATAGAACCAGCGAATGTTCGAGAACGAGCGCCGCAATCCACATATCGTTGCTGGGGATCGGGGTGCCTTGCTTGCGGAG
>JBEKVS010000404.1:0-5155 GCA_049513795.1 Occallatibacter sp.
GCCGGCTGGAGCAACGCCAGCGCATCGGTTGGCTTCTTCCCTGCGAGCAGCGCTTCGGCAAGCCGCACCTTGGCAATCAACAACTCAGGATTTGCGGGCTGATGATATGCGTGCTCACGCAGCTCAAGCGCTTCGCGGAAAGAGCTTTCCGCAGCACCAGGGTCGCCCGCCATTAAGTTGGCCAACCCCAGCGCAAGCAGGCCGGAGGCACGCTGCGGGTTTTTGTCTCCGCCAAGAGCCGTCTGCATACGAAGCGCATTCGTGGCCAGACGATTCGCCTCGGCGGCACGCGCAAGATCCAGTTCCAGCAGGGATTGATAGACCAGAACCTTGGCGGCGATCCAGCTTTGCTCCATATTGTTTCTGGCCAGAACCTTCATGGCCTGATCGAATGCGCCGGCAGCCCCCTTGAAATCCCCCTTTTGTTCAAGAACCCGGCCCAGGTTGGCGAGAGCCAGAGCGTATTGCGGTCCAGGAGTATCCGACATTTTGCGCGTGATCTCCACGTTTTCGCTGAGAAATGGTTCGGCTTCCCGCCATCGCCCCTGTTCAAGCAGAATCCAGCCAATATTGTTCAAAGGATAGGCGGCATCGGGGTGATCGCGCCCCCAGATTCTCTGCCGTGTGGCCAGCACTTCCTGGTCGGAGCGAAGCGCGCCGTCGAGATCGCCCAAATCGATCTGGGCGCCGGCCAGGTTGTGCAGACTGATCAGGTAATCGTTGCTTTGTCGACCGCCCACGCGTCCGGCTACGTCAGCGGCCTCGCGCAGCAAGATTGCCGCCTCAGAGTAGTCCCCTTTGCGCTCCAACGTGAGCGCAAGGTAGTTGCGGGTGCCATCCTGGATGTTATCGCTCATCGGCGTTTCGATGGCCAGGGCGCGGCGAAGCAATTGCTCCGCTTCGGCGTCGCCGCTTTCGTAGTAGAGGCACTCGCCGAGATTGCTCAGGCTGTGAGCAAATGGGAAAGTGGCCTGCCCGTACAGTTTCTGGTTAAGGGCCACAACGCGGCGAAAGAGCGGTTCGGCGGTGGCAAACTGCCCTTTCAGACGATAGTCGCTGGCCAGGTTGGCGAGGTAATCGGCATAAGTCGGGCTGGACTCGCCCTGGCTTTGTGCCGCCAGCCGAAGAGCACGCTCCAGAAGCGGTTGAGCCCGTTCATAAAGGCCCAGCGCCACATAGGATTGCCCGATACTCTCCGTCATCTCGGCTTGCAGTCGAGGATCGGAGGCGAGTTCGGTATCCAGCCGCCCTGCGGCGTGGTCGAGGAGTTGCCGCGCTGTTACGCTTTCGCCGTTGGACCCTTCGGGAGTGGCCGCCTTGAAGATGCTGCCGAGAAACTCCTGCTCGCGGCGCGCCAGCGCTTCGCCTCGCCGCGCTCGCTGCGCGAGCCATGCCATGGTCACAATGAATGCAACGATCAGCAGAGCGGACAAGGCTGTTAGCGTTGCGCCCACCTTGTGGCGCCTGACGAATTTATTCACACGATACGGAAGCGAGGGCTTCGCTGCGGTCACAGCGTATCCGTTGAAATAACGGTCGAGCTCCTCCAGCAGTTGCGTGGCGCTCGAATAACGGCGCTCCGGTTCCTTCTCCAGCATCTTGAGCACGATCGAATCCAGATCGCCCCGGACCTTTCGTGCGTCAGCAGTTGAAAGATGATGAGTTTTTAAACAGACCGAACTGGGTTTCTCCGGCCGGTCCTCGCAGATGGCGCGCGCCTGCGCCGTTGGCTCGGTGCGCGAACCTGCAAAGGGCAGCTCTCCAGTCAGAAGCTCGAAAAGCAAAACTCCAAGCGCATAGACATCGGTGGCCGTTGAAGCCGGTTTGCCCAATAGTTGCTCCGGACTGGCATAGTCCGGGGTCAAGAGGTGTTCGCTCCCGCCATTCGCAACCTGGGCTTCGCCGGTCTTGAAAGGTTGAATCAGCTTGGCGATTCCGAAGTCGAGCAGCTTCAGCGATCCCTGCTCCGTGACCAGCACGTTCAGCGGCTTGATGTCGCGATGAATCACCAGATGACGGTGGGCATAATCAACTGCTGAGCAAAGTGATCTGAACAGGCGAAGACGCCCCTCGAGCGCAAGCTTGCGCGTGTTGCAGAATTCATCGATCGCCATGCCGTCGACGTATTCCATGACCAGATAGGGCGATCCGTCAGGGGCGATGCCGCCGTCGAGCATGCGTGCAATGTTGGTATGGTCGAAGTCGGCCAGAATCTGGCGCTCGGTTCGAAACAGAAGCTGCAGCTCTGGCCGATGGGAAAGGCCGGAGCGTAGAACCTTGATAGCCACGATGCGATGGTACTGGTCGTCGTCGCGCTCCCCGAGGTAGACGGTGCCCATGCCGCCCTGGCCCAGCGTGCGGATGAGGCGATATGCGCCCAATCGGGTCCACGCTTGCTGGCCCTCGTCGAGAAGGTCGCCGGCCACTTCTTCCAGCGAACCTCTCAATGCAGAAAGCGTCTGGTCAGCCGAAGACAAAAGAGAGTCCAATTCAGCGCGCAACTCATGGTCGCCCTGGCATGCCTCTTCGATGAATGCGTCGCGCGACGCAGGATCGACATCGGCTGCCCGGTGAAAGAGCGTCTCGATGCGCCTCCAGCGTGTTGTCGTCCCCTCGCTCATCGGCCGTATTCGGTTGGGGCCGGGCTTCGTCCCGGTGTCACCGGAGGCTTGGAAGTCAACTCACGGTGCAGCCAGGCTTTGGCCAGCCTCAATTCGCGGTGCAGCGTAGCAGCGGAAATTCCCAAAGATTCAGCCGCTTCGTCATACGTGAGCCCGCCGAAAACAAGCAGCTCAATGACCGTACCCTTGCGTGCATCTCGAGCCGAGAGACGCTCCAGCGCTTCGTTCACTTCTAGCAGATTCGAGCTCGACGGCGCTCCCAATTCGAACGCCGAATCGAGCGTGACCCTCTCGAATTCGCCGCCGCGTTTATTGCGATTCCGGCTCTTGGCGTAGTCAATCAGGATGCGGCGCATCACCTGGGCCGCAATGGCGTAGAAGTGGCCGCGATCGGCCCAGGCAATATCGGAGTCGACGAGCCGCAAATAGGCCTCATGGACGATTTCAGTGGTCTTGAGCGTATGCCCCTGGCGCTCGGACGAAAGGCGGCGGGACGCAAGGCGGTAGAGCCGGTCGTAAACAACCGGAATCAACTCATCGAAGGCCGCTTTGTTGCCGCCCCGCGACTGTTGCAGAAGGCGGGTAATCGAGGATCGGTCCGCATCCATCGAGAAGTCTCCGGTTTCTTTATGAACGATGAGGTTGTCTGCAGAGATGAGTATGTGCGCAAGCGAGGGCATCTGAGACTGCGAGCCCGCAAGATTGGCTTGCGGCCATGCTCGCCAGGAAGCGCGATCACCTCGTACGCCGCCATTTTACTTCAGCCGGCCGTCCGGGACAATTGCAGACACCATCGCAACTCTTCTAGCCGCGACAGTCCCTCCGACAAGAGCCTTGATATCCGGCAATTTTTTTGGCGTAGCTATGAGGGGATTGCCGCCCTTCCGTCGCTAAAGGAGGTGATGGCGAATTGAGACACAGACGCCACACCCACCTTCGAAAGGAAACACGACCATGCTTTTCCCTCGTTCAATCGCGGCCGGAATCTCTTCACGCGCCGCTCGCATCTCCGCTCACGCTTTCGCGGTGTTCATACTCGCCCTGCCGCTGGCGGGCCAAACCGGCGCGCCTTTGCTGCCCCTGCCTCCAGCAACGGTATCCACCATACCCGCCAATGGCGACGTGAACCCCTACGGCACGGCCTATGTGCCGTTTGGGGTCTCTGACAGTAAAGTCCCTCACAGTGTTCTTCGCCAGGGCGATCTGCTGGTTGCCAACTTCAATAACAAGGAGAACCTTGCCGGCCTCGGAACCACCATCGTGCGCATCAATGGCAATGGCCAGCAGTCTCTCTTCTTCCAGAGCTCCAGCGCGTATGCCGGACTTACGGGTGCGCTGCGCGTTCTGAGCGATGGCACAGTGATTGTCGGCAACCTGCCGACCTCCGACGGTACGTCCGCAACCGCTCAGGTCGGCGCTTTGCAAATCATCAGCCCGGCCGGCTTCCTGCTGAGCGCTGTCACCAACACGGCCATCGCCGGACCATGGGGCCTGGCGGTCAACGAGCAAGGGAGCACCGTGTACGTGTTCGTTGCCAACGTGCTGAATGGCACCATTTCCCGGCTCACCTTCAAGCGGCCCCATCCCAATGTTCTGACCCTGGAGAATGCGACCGTGATTACCACTGGGCTGACTCATCGCGGCGATCCAGCCGCCTTGGAACTCGGGCCCTCGGGACTGCTCTATAACCCCGCGAATGACACTCTCTACTTTGCATCTTCAACCGACAATGCGATCTACTACCTGGAAAAAGTCTCAAAAGTGGGCGCAGACGAAGCCACGCCGAAGCTCTTCGTTCAAGACCTTACACATCTCCATGGGCCAATCGATCTGACGTTTGCACCGAATGGCCATCTGCTGGTTGCCAACAGCGACGGAAGCAATGTGAACGCGGAGGAGCCGAGCGAGATCGTCGAATACAACGGGGACGGCGCCTTTGTAGGTCAATTCTCCGTCGATGCAAACCCCGGCGGCGCCTTCGGCATTGCGCGGGAGCAATTCGATCCCATCACCATCATCGCCGCTGTCGACGACAACGCATCGACTGTCACCCAGTACACCAAGTTCGATCAGTAGACCGATCTCCAACATTCATGGGCAGGGCCGCACGCGCATCCATTGCGCTGCGGCCCTTCGCATTTTGGAAGCACTGCTGGCGCGCAAAACCTGGAGCTGTGCAAGAAACTTTCTTTTCCGTGAGGGAATCGCCGGCGAAAAGTCGCTATCGAGAGTGAGCAGCAATTTGCATCCCCAAATTCATGCTGAACCCTCAAGGAGAAACCCATGAAACTCAATTTCGCGCGCACCATCGTTTATGCTCTGCTGAGCTTCTTCGCACCCGCGTCGTCCAGCTTCGCCGGCATCATCATCGTCAACCCGCTCAACTCTCCCAACGGCCTGGCCGTTGACCAGCACGGCAATCTCTGGGTGGCCAACACGGGCGCCAACAACGTCGTCGCGTTCGACCCCGACTACAAGCAGATCACAGGCGAAACAATCACCGCCGGCATCAACCATCCCACCGGGATCGCCGT
>JBEKVS010000405.1:0-5145 GCA_049513795.1 Occallatibacter sp.
TGGCTTTTTTTGCTGATGATGGTTCGAGCCGCTCTTCCGTTGAATACATCTCCGGCGCATTCTGCGGCCATCACTTTTCTCGTCCTTGCGTCGCTGGGATGGCCGGCCTGCGCACGCGCCGTGTACCGCAGCGCGCAAGAGCTGCGTAACGCCGACTGGATGCTGCAAGCACGCGCGGGAGGTCTGCGCACCAAACAGATCGTGCGTCACGTACTGCCCAATCTGATGCCGCTGTTGATGCCACAATATTTGATTTGCATTCCCGCATTCATCATTGCCGAGGCAAATCTTGGCGCTCTCGGGCTGGGTATCGGAGAACCGCTTCCATCATGGGGAGGCATGCTGCTGGAGCTGGATAACTCGGCCATGTTGCTGCGCACTTCATGGGTCTATCTTCCCATCGCTCTTTTAGTTCTCATCCTGCTTTTATTGGAATCAATTGCTGTCGAGGTTTGATCATGCGTCTGTCCCGTGTTTTAATCCGGGTTGTTGCCCACGCTCTCAGCGCGGTTCTCATCGCGACTGTGGCGATAGTATCGGCCGGCCAAACTGCGCCGCGCCTGCCCGGGGAGCTGGTTTGGACGATCGGCTACGATCCGAAGACCTTCGACCCCGCAAAGGTGGACGACCAGGAATCTGAGCTGGTCCGCTATCTGACAGCCGGTGTTCTGTTGCGCTTCAATCGCTCCTCGCAACAAGTGGAACCACAGTTAGCAGAGAGTTGGAATCTCTCCGCCGACGGCAGAACGGTGGTCTTCAAGCTTCGCACGGGCCTTCATTTCTCCGACGGCAGCAAGCTCACAGCCAAAGACGCAGCATGGTCGATACGGCGTGTCCTGCTGCCGGCGACGGGAGCTCCGGTCGCCGAGGAATTTCTTTCAGCGAGTGGAGTTACCGTCGAAACGCCGGATGAATCAACCGTGATTGTGCATTTGCCCAAGCGGGTTATCGGCATCGGCAAGGTGTTCGACGAGATCGCGATTGAACCGGCTGAGCGGCCAAGCGAAGGCCGCGCGACGGCAGGGCCATTTTTTGTTGCGGACTATCGGCGTTCGCAGTATGTGCGCTTGCGCCGAAACCCTTACTATGCGCAGCGAGACAGCAAGGGAGCCGAACTTCCGCATGCAAGCGGAATTCGGCTGGACATTCTGGACAACCACGAGCAGGAGATTCGCTCCTTCGAACGCGGCGATTACGACCTGATCGACAGCCTGCCTCCCGACTATTTTGGGCTCTTGACGCAGAAAGCTCCCAACGCGGTGCGCGATCTTGGTCCTTCACTCAATACCGAGCAGATGTGGTTTAACCAGGCGCCGGGCTCGCCATTGCCCGCGTGGGAGAAGACGTGGTTCCAGAGCCAGGTGTTTCGAGTTGCAATCTCGCGAGCGATTCACCGCGCCGACCTGGCGCGCGTTGCTTACCAGGGCCATGCGACGCCTGCCTATAGCTTCATATCGCCCGCTAACCGGGCCTGGTACAACCAGGCAATCGTGGTGCCGCACGAAGATGTGTCTGCCGCGAAAGCTGCGCTGACTGCGGCCGGATTCCATTGGAACGGGACCTTGCTCGAAGACGCGGCCGGACACCCAGTGAAGTTCTCCATCCTGACCAACGCCGGCAACGCCGCGCGATTGAAGATGGCGACGCTCATCCAGGAAGATCTCAAGGCCATTGGCATCCAGGTCACGGTAGTGGTGCTTGACTTCCCCGCGCTCATTGAACGATTGATGCACACTCAGGATTACGAAGCCTGCCTGCTGGGGCTCGAAAACGTCGATCCCGATCCGAACGCGATGGCCAACGTCTGGCTCAGTTCCTCGCCGAATCATCAATGGAGTCCCTCGGAAAAAACTCCGGCCACGGCCTGGGAAGCGGAGATCGACCGCGCCATGAATCTGCAAGCCAGCAGCTTGAAAGAAGCCGAGCGCAAGCAGGCGGTCGACCGGGTGCAGCAGATTGTTGCCGACCAGCAGCCATTCATTTACCTGGTTTATCCAAATGCCTTGTATGCGGTTTCGCCCAGGCTGCAAGGCGTGCAGCCCGCAGTGCTGCAGCCGGGGCTGGTTTGGAACGTCGAGAATCTGCGCCTGGAAGGGACGCGATGAACGACAACTGTCTTATCCGCGTTGCGATGCAAGCCGGGTACGCCGGAAAGCCCGTGTTGCGGGATATACGCTTCGAGCTTCCGCGTGGCCAGGTGCTTGGCCTGGTGGGAACCAGCGGAGCGGGCAAAACTACCCTGGTTCAATCGCTGCTCGGCTTGCTTCCATGGCGCGGCGGACGGGTGACAGGCGAAGTTCTGCTGGACGGCAAAAATCTTCTCGCACTCTCAGAGCGCGATCTGCGCAAGACGCGTGGCAGCCAGGTCGCATTGATTCCACAAAGCCCTATGACCGCGCTGAATGCGGCTATCAGCCTGGAGGCGCACTTCATTGAGGCGTGGAGAGCCCATCAGACCAGCGGACGCGCCGCTCTGGCGCAGCGGCTCGAAACTTTGCTTGCCGAGGTGCAACTTCCTTCACAACCCGAGTTCCTGCGCAGACGCTCGACGCAGATCAGCGTCGGCCAGGCGCAGCGCGTGCTGATTGCTTTGGCGCTGCTGCACAAGCCTGCGCTGCTGATTGCAGACGAGCCCACCAGCGCGCTCGACCCCGTGACCCAGGCCCAGATCGTCGACTTGCTGAGAACGCTGAATCGTCAACACGGTACATCCATGCTCTACATCTCTCACGATTTGATCTCCGTTTTGCAGCTTAGCGACAGGATTGCGGTGCTCGATGGCGGAGTTATTGTGGAGAACCTTGCCGTCGCCAACATCAGCGAGGCGCGCCATGACGCGACACTCTCCCTCCTCCGGGCACTTCCGGCGCCGCCCGAGGTTCTGCTTCGCTATCGCGATCGCCCAAGTGTCAAATTACCCGAGCCCGCTCTAACCGCAAGTAACTGAGCCCTCAAGGCTTTGGAACAGGCGGTGGTGGTAACCCAGATTGAGTTACCACGCAGGGAGGATGCCTTCCCACATACGTGTGACAACTTACAACTTGGGGGTCATGGTGCTCAACTCGGCACACCTATAAAGTTCAAAACATAGAAGTTCTCCATGGCCCGAAAGGGCTTTGCGAGATGGAACTTAAAAAGAAACTTCATTAGAACGGGAGTTGCCATGTCTCACTTTCGCTTCCCCATCGCACTTGGATTCCTTGCAGCAACCGCGGCCGCGTCACTGACAGGCAATGCGGCCACAAGCAGCAAGATCTCGCCCGATGCAGCTGCCGCAACGTCCTCGACCGTGCCGGTGATCGTTCAGTACAAGCAGGCGCCGTCATCCCTTCAGACTTTGTTGGTTTCGCTGGTCGGTGGCGTGGTCAACACGACACTTGGCACCATCAACGCGCTCGCCATCAATGTGCCTCTGAGCGGGCTCAATCAGCTTGCAGCTGACCCCAACGTCCTATATATCTCGCTGGATCGCGTGGTCGACGCGCGGCAGGCAGTGACCATTTCGGCAGCCGAATATACGAGCGAACCCATCAACGCACCCGCGGTGTGGCAAAAGGGCCTTGACGGCGCCAACATCGGCGTTGCCGTGGTTGACAGCGGCATCACTCCGGTTCCGGATCTCGGCGGCACCCCCCTCTCTCTTGTTGGGCCAGGACAGAACCCGGCACTGCAGCTTCTCGCCATACCCGACGAAGTGGCTCCCTGGATGAATGGCCGCATCGTTTACAGCCAGAATTTTGTTCCCGGCCAGAGCGATGCTCTCGATCATTTCGGACATGGCACTCATGTGGCAGGGCTCATCGCCGGTAACGGCGCGCTCTCTACCGGCTATAACGATTACCGGACGTTCCGCGGCTCGGCCCCCAACGCAAATCTCATCAACCTGCGCGTACTTGACGCCAACGGCGCCGGCACCGACTCTGCGGTGATCGCCGCCATTCAGCGAGCCATTGCGCTGAAGGACACCTTCAACATTCGCGTAATCAATCTTTCCCTCGGCCGTCCGATCTACGAAAGCTACAAGCTCGACCCGCTTTGCCAGGCAGTCGAACAGGCTTGGAAGGCGGGCATCGTGGTGGTTGTGGCCGCCGGCAATGACGGACGCGACCTCAACCTCAACCCGGAAGGCTACGGCACCATTGATTCGCCCGGCAACGATCCATACGTCCTCACGGTTGGCGCCATGCGCACCATGGAGACGCCCAAGATCAATGACGACCTGATTGCCAGCTATAGCTCAAAGGGGCCGTCCTTCATCGACGACGTGATCAAGCCGGACATCGTCGCGCCCGGCAATCTGGTGACAAGCCTGCAGTTTGACGACGATCCGCTGGCCGTCGAGAATCCTTCCTTCTTTACGCTCTACTCCTTCTACCGGACCAACGGATCGCAGAATCCGTCGCTCGATTACTTCCCCCTCAGCGGCACCAGCATGGCCACGGGAGTCACCAGCGGCGCTGTTGCCGATCTGCTGCAGGGATCTCCCAACCTCACACCCGACGCAGTCAAAGCCCTGGTGATGGTCAACGGCGACCGCAGCTATTTTCCTCAGACCAGCAGTGTGAGTGACGACGGAATCAACTACATCGCGAACTACGATGTGTTTACCATCGGCGCCGGCTATCTGGACATTCTGAAGACGGTGAACGCCGCGCTGGTCAATGGCGGATCGGTCCCCGCCGGCACAGCGATGTCACCGATTGCAACTTACAACGCGACCACGGGGAACGTCACCGCGGTGACCGACCAAACCGCGCTGTGGGGCAAAACGGGGCCATGGTCAGCCTCAGGAGTTTACGGCAGCAACGCGTTCATCAGCTCGGAAAGCGGCGAAAGCGCGCTTTGGGGTTCAACTGCCCTCTGGGGTAAGAGCGACCCCGACGCCTTTACCGCACTCTGGGGTAAGACCGCTCTGTGGGGCAAGGGCACACCCGAAGCGGAGACGGCTCTCTGGGGCAAATCGGGGACGTCAAGCGCATCCGTGCCTCTCGAGTACTAAGAGGAAGAGCGATCGAACGGCACGAAGATGATCCGCATCTGTCGATCTTCATGCCGATAAAGAAATGCTGATGGCAATAGGACGGTTGACGCACATGTTGCGTCAACCGTTTTTCTTGCGCGTGTAAGTTGTTGATTATAGTAGAT
>JBEKVS010000406.1:0-5144 GCA_049513795.1 Occallatibacter sp.
CGTGATCCTTGCGCGGGCAACAATCGTGCAGTCCTTGCCGAAAAAGACGCGATTGCCGATTTCAATGGTTGCCGATTCATGGGCTTCGATATCCGTGCCCTTGCGCACGTTCACCAGGTGTCCGAAGCGCACCGCGGCGCGCCTCGCCACCACGACTGTGCTGCCCCGTTCCAGGCCCAGAGAGACGGAGGCGAGGGCAACCCGGCGGCCGCAACGGAGTTTGAGCATCAGGATGCGGTAGAGGGAGTAAGGATCCTTGACGCGCAGACCGCGTTCCTTCAATCGCCGCCAAACCTGGGAGGCGCCCATGGTCTCAAATCGTTTCTGCGACCGGGTCGCCAGGGGTGGAAATACGCGCGAATGAACGCATCAGGGTCATGGATTCGACCAGCAGGACGAGGCCAAATTTCGCCAGAAGGCCGAGCGACAGCAAAGGTGTGAATTCGGCCGCCGAGGCCAGGTTATCGAGGGGAAGAAAGATGCCGCACGCGAGCAGGGCCAGCAGCGCCTGGCCGCGCAGGATCTTGCGCGTGGCATATCCGGCCGCGACAGCAACGATGAGCCCGGTCAATGCGGAGAAGAGCACCGGCCCGCCTCGTCCCCCGATCTCATAGAAGATAGCCGGAAACGTGCCCGTGAACAGGCTGTCGTCGAACATGAAAATCTTGTAGGTTAGGTCATAGCCGATGGCTCGGGTCATCAGATACATCAGCGACGAATCCTGGAAGTAATGTTCTCCGCGGACGAACTCCGCGAACTCCCTGAGCCCCGGCTGGTAGACGCCGTTTACGGCCTGGTCGTCGGTGATCCACCAGATTCCGCCTTGCAGGATAAAAACGCGCTCCAGCAAATAGCCCCCTTCGCCGCCTGTGGATTGCAGGTATTTGATCTCCCGGACCTGGCCTTCGGTTACCGCGATCAACAATGCGGCAGTCACCAGCAGTCCCTGGCGACGGGCCGTCACGCCCCACACCCGGCGGTCGACGGGATACATCTTCAGCAGCGCGACGAAAGGCATCGAGAAGAGAAAGAAGGTCTCCGTGATGCCGCTGAATTTGTTGCCGTAGAGATAGAGAACCAGCAGCATCAGCAAGAGCGTCGAATAGCCCAATGCACGGGTTCCCGCCCGCTGCGTGATGCCCGTCGCGAAACCGAGAATCAAGGCCAGGTAAGGCTGATAGTCGAGCAGCCGGTCGCGCATCAAAACCGGATTCTCTAGCAGAAACTTGGAACGCGAATCGATGGCTTCGCGAGGCGCATAACAGAGCAGGACAAAGGTCGCAGCCAGGGTCAGCAGGATGATGGGCAGCGCCAGCCGCGCCGCCCGTTCCATGCGTTCCGGCGGGCAGGAGCACTGTGCGAGCCAACGCCTGCTCACCATGGTCCGAAAGACGATCCAGTAGACCCCGAGAAAGGAGACGATGGCGCCTACATACCGCGCCGTGCCACCGGTCGGGTGAGACGTCAGCATCAGCTCCGGGGAGTAGACGCCGCTTTCGAGATAGGCAATTGAGATTCCCTGCCAGGCGAGCACCAGGCTGATGCTGGCGATGGGCATCAAGGCGCAGGCGTTGTCCTTGGCCATGCGCCACACCAGCAGGGCGAAGATGCCTACCAGTCCCGCGTTCAACCAAAGCGGCATCGCGAACCCTCCCTGACGACTTCGGCCAGGCGTCCGAGCAGGCGCTCGGTCACATGCCCGTCGGCCTGATGAAAGTAATCGGATAACCTGGAACGATCGAGCGTTGGTTCGTCAGGTTGTCTTTCACTGCTGACGGCTTGCGTCAGCACGCGCTCCAGTTCCTCCTCCGAGCGCACATGGGTGATCCCATAGCCCGAATCGGACCAGGGCAGGATGTGCGGCGACATCCGCTCGTAGAGAGGCCCCCACGCGGTGTAGAAGACTGTCTTTCCCGCCAAGGCGGCTTCGAGCAGAGCGGTGGTCTGAAAGCCGACGACGGCGTACGAATCCGCGATCAGGCCGGGGAGTCCGCGTGGCGCGCCGGTGAGGATGGAGATGTTCGGCCGATCGAGAAGCTCGGTGGAAACACCAGTAACTACTTGCTGCGGGTGGCATTTCAGAATGACTTGAAGCCCGGGATGCTTCCTCGCCACGCGCGCCAGGACGCGATGAACAGCATGGCGAAGATCTGCCCAAGTGCGTTCCCCAGTCCAGCCTAGCGCTGTCCAGTCCATGTTGGCGATGTAGGCGTCCAAATCGAAGTCGAAGCAGAGAAGCGTTCTCGGTTCCCCGGCCGGCGCGTTCACAAAAAGATCCGAACGCATCGATCCCACCACCTCAACCTGGGTGGCATTCGCGCCGGCCCGGATCCAGAAGCGGCGCTGGCGGTCGCTCCATACAAAAAAACGATCCGCGATAGGTGGAAACAACCGGGTGATGCGCTGCGGTTCGACCGCAAAGCTGCGCGGAGAGATGGTTCCTTCCTTGTCGGCAACGAGGGTTGGAATGCCGTGCCGGCGGCAGACCAGGATGAACTCACGCAGCCAGTAGAAACTGTCGGAGGGCGTCAGGATGCATTGGAAAGGGAATCGGCCGTTAATCTCTTGAAACAGCTTCTCGCAGTATTTCCGAAAGCGAAGGCGAACTGCCTCCAGGCCGGAATCGTCATAAGGAACCTCCGCGCGCTCGATCGATTCGGGAAACCACGCGACGGCGCGGCTGAAGAAGGGTTCCGGCGTAAGACTGAGAATGGAGATGTCTGTCTGGCCTTCGAGCTGCCGCGTGAGTGCCTCGATCTCGCCATCGAAGAAATGGTTGATTACCAGGATGCGGATCTCACTACTGTGCGCATTGCGTGCGGGAAGACGTTCGAGCGCCCTGGCCTTGCGGCGGTCGTTCCAACCAATCTTGGCAAGTTTCCACATCCGGGTGTGGCGCAGACCGGTATTCCACAAGCGACGCTTGAGCGTGGCCAGCATGGCTCCGGTCACCGCTGCTTCTGAACGGTTGCGGCCTGGCATGCATTTCCTCGCGTGGCTCTGATCAGCAGTTCACAGAATGAATTGATGAGCTCCCCGGGCAACAACCCGCCCGCTCCGTCCCAGCGGGACTCAACGCTGTTGGCCAGAATGTCGGCAACAAATTCAACTACGGGGCCTGGGTCTCGAACAGCTTTGCTGGCCACGGCGCGGGCGATGATCGCCGGCAAATCCGATGGTGATTGGCAAGCGAACACAAATGGAAGCTTGGAGAAGAACACGCTGCAGAAGATCAATGCGGGCGTTCCCAGCAGGGCGGCTTCAAGGGCGCTTGTCCCGCTGATGGTGCTGATCAGCGCCGCGTTTCTCATCAGCTTGCGGGAGTCGATGCCAGCATGCAGGAGATAGATGTTGGGAACCCGCGACAGCTGTCTATAAAAGGCGAGGGGTTGGCCGCCGGTTGCGCTTGGATGCTCCTTCACCAGCAGATCGTAGCGCGAGGGCAGGGCGCGGCGCAGATTGCGAATCACCTCCAGCTGGTTGCTGAACCAGGGGGCCACAACGTCCACGGAGCGCTCCGGGCAGACGTGGAGGAAGTAAACCGCATAGCGCCGGGCTCCGGTCCATTCAGCGCCCCCGTGAATGCGCTCCCCATGGATTCGCACGACGAGCCGTTTGGCCCAGGCGAAGTAGGGCCGGGCATACAACTTCACCAGGTCCGAAAATCGAAAGTTGTTGATCTCGTTTGACCCCGTGAGTGCTCCCGTGAGCAGGGACAAGTTGCGCCAGGCGGCCGCAACCAGGCCGGAGATCGGTCGATGGGCGGCCTGGGCGAAAAAGTAGGAAGGGCGCGACGGCGCCTGGCGATAGGCATCGAGCCAGCGGGCAGCCGCACTCAGCGCCGCTGTTCGGGGAGTGGTTTCCGCCCCGGCGAGCGGATGATAGGTGCGTTCTTCGATGTCGGCGAACATGAGCAGCCGGTGATGCGGCAGCCGCGCAAAGCCCATGTTCCCGAAGCGAATCCCGATCTTTTGAGCGACCACGTTGGCCAGTAACTCGACGGCGTTGGTGGGTTCGGCGATCACCCATTGCACGCCGTTCTCGACCAGGAACTCCTCGATGTCGATCGCGGTGAGCGCCATGTAATGCATCACCGCGTCCGCGTCTTCGCCGCGATAGAAGCGGCTCATCATGAGTATCGATGAGAATGTGGGCCCATGACGCTCGAGTTCTTCGACCCTTTCTTGCAACTCCTGCTGCAACTGGTGTTGCAACGGCCTCTGGAACTGCTTCTGCAACACCTGCTGCGCCGCCCTGTCCGGCCGGCCAAGCCGGCGCACCTGGGCGCGCGTTCTGGCCACATTGAGAATCCTTTTGGGTTCCACTCCCATGAGCAGCAGTTGACGATAGCAGGCCATGGTGGAGGTGATGAAGTAGGCATCCGCATGGCCTCGTCATGATTCTCAAGCAGACCGAGAAGGGCATGCGCAATCATGCTTTGACTCACTTCTGTGCTGCTTCCCAGGTAGCGCAGAAGCCCTTCGCACGCCATGGCGGCCGTCGAGGGCACCTGGTTCTCAGCCACCGTGACCACCAGCGAGGGAAGGCCCATGGCGCAACGCTCCCACATGGTGGTTCCACCCGCCCCGATGGCTAAATCTGCCTGCCCCATCAGCATGGCCATCTCGGCCGTCTGGCAATGGAACGCGAAATCGGGGTGCGTCGCGCAAAACTCCTGCACGCTGCCGCGATGCGGATTGGTCGCGCCCACCACAACGTCGGTCGCAATCTCCCGGCGGTCGAGCGATGCGATCGCTCCCAGGGCCTTCAAGGTTTGGTTTGACAGGTCCACGCCGCCGAAGAACACCAGAATTCGTTGGATCTGGATTCGTTGTGCCAGGATTGGTTGTGCCAGCATTCGTTGTGCCTGGACTCGTTGAGCCTGGATGCGGCGCACCAGGCCGGTGCGATTTTGCAAGTGGGCGCGTTCTTGCAAAAACTCCCCGCGCAGCAGGGCGTACTTCGGGCCCAACAATTGCACACAATGGGCAGGAAGCTTGTCAGCATAACGGTTGACGGAATCGGGGTGAAAATTGGCGTCGATCAGCACGTCGCATTCGTGCTCACGATCGGCCAGATCATCGATAACTGCGATGCTTCTCACGTAAGGCCGCATCTGCGTCTCCCACATACGGCCGATACCG
>JBEKVS010000407.1:0-5130 GCA_049513795.1 Occallatibacter sp.
TCGGTGAGATCTTTGGCGTACTTTTCGAGAGCCTGGAATTTGCCTTCGGGGTTCTGGTCGGTCACGCGCTGCGATCCGCGCACCGCGGTGAGCGCCTTGAGAATTGCATCATGCGTTGCACCGAGGGCAACCAGCGCGTCGTGGGCGGCGTCGCCCTTCAGATGGGCCGCGCCGAGCAGCAAGTGTTCAGTTGAGACGTATTCATCTTTGAAGTTGGCGGCCTCGCGAAAGGCTTGCTCCAATACACGATTCAACGCCTGGCTCAGGCCGGGCTGGCTGGCCGACCCAGCCACGCGGGGAAGTTTGTCCTCGATCTGGTGCAGGTCATGCTCGAGGCGTTCGGTGGGAACACCAATCTTTCCGAGCACGGATGGGATCACGCCCTCGCGATCTTCAATGAGCGCCAGCAGCAGGTGTACGGGCAGGACTTCGGGATTGCCCAGTTCCGCAGCCTGCGATTGCGCCTGCTGCATCGCCTGTTGCGACTTTACCGTCAGTTTCTCCCAGCGAATTGCCATTCGAATCAGCTCCCAGCTGTCAGCTTCCAGCCTCTAGCTTGTCCCAGCCAGGTGAAAGATGCCAGCGTTAGTTCCTATAAGATTGTCGTTCCCGCATCCAGAATGCACAAAAAATCCAGCGCCGGGAGGCGAAGTCGCTTCGGTGCCCGGCGCATACAGCAGGCCGCTCAAATTCCGGGTTGTCCGCCGAATCGGCGAAAAGCTAAGGCGTTGGTAGCTTGCAGCTAGAAGCTGCCTTACCGCACGCCAGCCAATTCCGGCTGTTCCACCTTGGCGGTGCTGGACGGGATTTGACTACCCACACTGCCCACGTTGATCTTGATCTGCTTGGGCTGGGCTTCGGGCTTTTTGGCCAGTTCCAGCTTCAGCACGCCGGCGTTGTAGCTGGCTTGCACGCTCTCTGTGTCCACGGTCGAAGGCAGGGTGAAAGAGCGGAAGAAGCTGCCGTAGCGGCGCTCGATGCGATGGAAGTTCTGCTCCTTCTCCTCGGCCTCGAACTTGCGCTCGCCCTTGACGGTCAGGGTGTGGTTCTCGACGCGAATGTCGAGGTCCTTCTGATCGACGCCCGGGATTTCGAGCTTCAAGACGACCTTCTTTGCGTCCTCATAGACGTCGACTGCCGGCACAAAGCTGGCCGCCGCAACGGGGCTGTCTCCGTCATTCAGGTCGCGGAGCGCCGAGTTCACGCGGTTCTGCAAAGCGACGACTTCACGAAAGGGGTCCCAACGAGTGATGACCATAATTGATTTCCTCCAGATGATTCTCGATGTGATGGTGCTGGGGTATTGAGTCCCAGCCGCTCAACAAATCTGATTAAACTATAGCATAAACGATTCATAAAATATGCGCCTTATGCACTCATATATTTCAAAAACTGACGATTCGGGGCAATCGAGAGCACGGATAAATTGCAGGATGGAGTCGAAATCGGCGAAGAGCTGACCTTCAGGGAATCAAATAAGGCATTTATTTTGTTAAGTTTATGAGAATCATGCGGCTGGCGCTTGGGGTTGACGACCTGGTACCGGGAAAGTCGGGGTTTCTGAGGGTTTGGGCGAGGTACGGGGCAGACAAAGAGGTCGTTGGACCCTTTTGGAAACAGGCGCAAAGTGGGACTCGCCGGCTCAGCTCGGCTCTCTTCCCTTTGCCTTGACCCGTCTCGCCGGCCATAGAATCGCTCCCATGCAGTTCATCGTCCTGCTCGGCATTCAAACGCAATTAGTACGCAGGGAGGTGCTCACCGCGGAGCTCGTCAGACTTGAAATCCAGATGGTGAAAGAGCTGCTGGCCGCGGGTACGGTGCGCCAGGCATGGAAGCGCGTGGACGGCCACTCTGTTGTCTTGCTTCTTGAGGCTTTGAGCGAGCCGGAGTGCCGCGCTGTGCTTGCCAGCTTGCCTTTCAGCACCGCGGGAATCCTCGATATTCAGATGGTTGCGCCTGTCGAACCATATCTTGAGGTCTATTCAGATCCGGCGCCAGGATGAATGCAGTCTTGACGCCGATTGCAGCCAACGATCGGCAGATGGTACGCGTGAGCGGGCCTCTACAATGAACGCAGATGAATTCAGTAACAGGCCTGCTGCAGCTCGTGGACTGGCACTGGCTTTGGCTCTCAGTGGCTGCATTTTTGGCCGGAGTGCTCAATGCCGTTGCCGGCGGCGGTTCGTTCTTGCTGTTCCCGGCGATGCTGGGGATGAAGATGCTTCCGGTACAGGCCAACGCCACCAACACGGTGGCGTTGTGGCCGGGCCAGCTTACCTCGGTTGCCGCCTACCGCGACGACATCGGCAGGAACCTGCGTACCGCGCTGCCCATGGGAGTGGCCGGGTTTATGGGAGGGACGGCGGGCGCGATCGTGCTTTTGAATACACCGCAGACCACCTTTCTCCATCTGGTACCGTGGCTGTTGCTTGTGGCTGCGTCCATCTTTGCCGCCACCGGGCCGGTGACGCGCTGGCTGGCGCGGCGGAAGCAGGTAGGCGCTACTGCCGCGCCGCCACGGCCCCGGCGGCGGCTGGTGTTTGTCTGCACGATTGTGGTGTGCTTTTATATCGGCTACTTTGGCGCGGGGGCGGGCTTTTTGCTCATCACGCTGCTCTCGCTCTTCGGTTTCGAGGATTTGAACGAGATTAACGCCCTGAAGGTCGTGGCTACCACCATGGCCAACGGCATCGCCTTTCTCATCTTTGTGATCGGCCGCCAGGTGGAGTGGCGCTATTGCCTGCTGGCCATGGTCACCTGCGCGGTTGGCGGGTATACTTCGGCGCGTTTCGCGCGCAGGATCCCTCAGCCGGTGCTGCGCGGCATTGTGATCTTCATCGGCTTCGGCATGGCGGCATGGTTCTTCTGGAAGAATCGATGAGGCAGGGACGTAGGGACGTTAGAAGGCAGGGACAAGGGACTGAGGGACTAGGGACTGAGGGACTAGGGAGATAGAGGCGTAGGAACTCAAGAAACTCGCGACGAATCAAGACCCGCTTCCAGCGATAGCGGTCGCAGCTTAGTCCCTACGTCCCTAGTCCCTCAGTCCCTCAGTCTTTTTGTGCATGCTCCCTTAGAATGGAATCATGAGCCACGAAGGCATTCGCTTTGTCGATAAGGAGCATGGAGCACAGGAGACGGCGGACAAACGCCCGCTAGCCCGCATCGCCGTAACGCCGGAAAAGGTGCGGGTGCTGATCACGGAAGGCAAGGGCCTGGAGATCGACTGGCAGGACGGACACCGCAGCGCGTGGACGTTTGCCTGGCTGCGCGAGGCCTGCCCGTGCGCCACATGCAACGAGGAACGCGGCAACGACGGCCGCAAGCCGGGCCAGCCGAAACGCAAGCCGGCAGCGGTTCTGCCCATGTATACGCCGCCGCCCAAACCGGCCAGCGCCCAGGCAGTGGGCCGGTATGCGTTGCAGTTCAACTGGCAGGACGGCCACACGGCGGGCATTTACTCATGGGAGTATTTGCGGCGCGTGTGCCAGTGCCGCGAATGCACCTTTGCGGCGGAGGCAACGACTGGTTCGCCAAACTAGATCGGGCCCATCGATCCTGGTTCAGCCGGCTAGGATATCCAACTGGATACACTCCAGTTGAGCGGCGTCCAGTCGCCTTTGTCGAGACCGAAGACTACCCAGAATCCTTGCCCGCAGAGACCGCCGCACCAATGAGTGGCGTAGACCATGGCCACGGTGTGCGAGGCGTTGAAATAGACTTCGCTGAATCCGTAGAGGGCGGGCGCGCCTTTGAACCTGGCTGCGGCGGTTGGTTCCGGCTCCCTGGCGGAGCGATATTCCTGGAACTGCTCCTGCTCCTGCGGGTTCAGCAAATGAACAGGGGCATTCAGGTTCCAGGCTTGGGGGTCGAGCCGGGCCCGCTCATGGCAATGGGCATCGAAGTCGCGCATGATTTCCAGGAAATCTTGTGCGCGGCTCTCGGGAGGGTGAACGGCGAGATGTGGGTTCATACCGAAGGCATCGGAAACCGATCCTGATTCGGGGGAACAAGGCTGGCCTGGCTGCACGACCGTCAAGGTTGTGTCCTGGATGAGCCAAAGATCGTGCGGCCAGTCTTTGCCGGCGGTCTCGCCGAGCGGAATGAGCTTGGCGTAGATGCGGTAGGAATCCGCCACGCGGTCGGAGGGCATTGGGATTGGCGGAGCTTGGGCTGTCTCCTGCTGAGAGAAGCCTGGCGCCCCCGCCAAAACGGCTATCAGTGCGAATGCGGAAATTGATCGACGCATCTCTGCTCCCAGTTTGCTTTCTTGAGACTGGACGCATTCAGGATGATTTGGGAATCAGCATTTCCAAAGCGGTTGTGGCGTTTCGAGCCACCTGGAGCAGGTCGCGGTTCTTGGGCTTCAAGAATCCGGCTGCGACGGCGGTGTCGAGAAAAGCCAGGAGCTTATCCCAATAACCGGCGGTGTTGATGAGGATGACGGGCTTGGCGTGCAGGTGGAGTTGGGCCCAGGTGACGACTTCGAGCAGCTCTTCGAGCGTGCCGTAGCCGCCGGGCAGGACGAGAAATGCATCGGCTAGTTCGGCCATGCGCGCCTTGCGCTGGTGCATGGTGGAGACGAGTTCGAGACGCGTGAGGCCGGCGTGGGCGATCTCCTTGCCAGCCAGGATGTCGGGCAGGATGCCGATGACCTCGGCTCCGCCGGCGAGGGCCGCATCGGCCACGGCGCCCATCAGGCCTGCGCTGGCTCCTCCGTAAACCAGGCCCATGCGGGCGGCGGCGATGGCTGCGCCAAGTGCGCGCGCCTCGGCGAGATAAGCGGGAAGGTTGCCGCTTGCCGAGCCGCAGTAGACGGCGACGCGGCACGGGGCGGTCTGGTGAGTTGTCATCTCGATTCAAGGATAGCGGGTGTGCGGGCGCTTGGATGGGTGCTCAGGAGCTCGCGGATTTGCGGCCGGACTCTGCGTCGCGCAGGGCTTCGTGGATGATCATTTTGAGGTAGGTCTGGTAGCGCAGGCCACGCTCGGCCGCCTGGACGCGGGCTTTGGCGATGTCTTCGGGGTCGAGGCGGATGGTGGTGGATGGCAACGCCGCACGCTTTGCAACTGTGCCGATGCCGACACGACCCTCGGCAGTTGCCTTCTTGAACTCCTCTAGCAGTTCATC
>JBEKVS010000408.1:0-9278 GCA_049513795.1 Occallatibacter sp.
TGATGCGGTCCGCGAGAGCGTTTACGGCGGTGACGAGACAATTGACGAGGTAGAGCAACTTCTGAGGAAGATTGGTTGAAACGCATGTTGCGGTGCGCCATTGCGCTGGCTTGGTTGGTTGCCGGAACAATTCAAACAGCTGCTGCCGAGCCAAATGATTACGGCGCCGACCTCTACGGACACCCCATTGCCTCTCTTGCCGGCCCCGGCAACCGCGTCGTCGTCCTTTTCTTTACCGCCAGCGACTGCCCTATTGCCAACCGTTACGTCCCAGAGATCGCCCGCTTGACGCAAGAGTTTGCCGCGAATCAATCCACATCAAGCCCCGTCCGCTTCTGGTGGGTCTATCCCAACCCCGGCGACACGGCCCAGGTTGTTGCGGATCACAACCGCGATTTCTCCATCACGGCCGATACTCTCCTCGACCTGCGCCAATCCCTCGTCCATTTGGCCCACGCCACCGTCACCCCCGAGGCCGCCGTGTTTCTCGTCGAGGGCGGGGAGCTCCGCGAGGTCTACCATGGCCGCATCGACGACCACTACATCTCGCTGGGCCAGGAGCGCCCTCAAGCCGAGCACCACGATTTGGAGACAGCCATCGCGTCCGCCCTTGCCGGCAAGCCCGTTCCGCAACCCGGAGGACCGCCGGTCGGCTGCTCCATAGTGTTCCTGCCGAAATGAGAGCACTCCGCGCATTGGCGTTCGCCTCTCTGCTTTCGATACCAGGCGTCTTATTCCTTCGTTCGCCCGTCCAAGCCGATTCGCCGGCAGCCGTGCCAAAGTCTAACGACGGGGTCAACCGAGCATCCGTATCCGCTTCACTCGCAGCACCATCGATCGAGCCAGGGGTACCCGCTCCAACCTGGTCCCACAACATCGCCCCGCTGCTCTACAAAAACTGCACTACCTGCCACCACCCCGGCGGCGCCGGACCCTTCAGCCTGCTCACATACGCCGACGCCCGCCGCTGGGCCCCGCAAATCCTCAATGTCACCCAATCGCGCTTCATGCCGCCTTGGCTGCCCGAGCCTGGCTACGGAGACTTCGCCGACGTTCGACGCCTATCCGACGACGACCGCGCCCTGCTCAAGCGCTGGGTCGCCGCCGGCATGGCTCAGGGCGATCTCAAATCCGCGCCGCCCCCGCCGCATTACGACGCCACCTGGCAGCTCGGCAAACCCGACCTGATCCTCGAAACCGCCCAGCCCTTCACCCTCCCAGCATCGGGAACCGACGTCTTCCGCAACGTCATTCTGCCCAACCCGCTCAAGGAAACACGCTACGTCCGCGCCTTGGAGATTTTACCCACGCCGGCGCGCGTTGTTCACCACGCCAACCTGCTCATCGACCGCACCGCCAGCCTGCGCCGCCATCATCCCGCCGACTGGCAAAGTGGCATCCCGGGCATGGAACTGCTCATGGACGCCGGCAACCGCTTCGATCCCGACAGCCATTTTCTCTTCTGGAAGCCCGACACCCCCGCGCTCGTCGAGCCCGACGGCATGCCCTGGCGTCTCGATCCCGGCAACGACCTGGTGCTCAACATCCACATGAAACCCTCCGGCAAAGCTGAAACCGTCACCGCCAAGCTGGGCCTCTACTTCACTCCCAACCCGCCCACTCACCAGCCCATGCTCTTGCAACTCGATGCCGACGACAAACTCAACATCCCCGCAGGAGACAGCAACTTCGTCGTTGAAGACTCGCTCACCCTGCCTGTCGATGTCGAGGCTCTCGGCGTATATCCTCACGCTCATTACCTGGGCCGCGACATGCAAGGCTGGGCCATCTTGCCTAACGGCGAGAAAAAATGGCTGGTCTGGATCAAGGATTGGGACATCAACCGCCAATCGGTCTATAGCTACCGCGAGCCGCTGCTCTTGCCCGCCGGTACCGTGCTGCACATGAAGTACACCTTTGATAACTCCGCGGAGAACCCTCACAATCCGCATCTTCCACCCGTGCGCGTCGGCGCGGGCAATCGCTCCACTGATGAAATGTCGCATCTCTGGCTGCAGGTTCTACCCGTCAACACCGCGGCCAACGCGCCCGACCCGCGCCTGCTGCTTGAAGAAGCCTGGATGCGCAATCGGCTGGCCAAGTCCCCTAACGACGCCGTCACCCTCTACAACCTGGCCGCCGCGTTATCTGGCCAAGGCAAGTTCGCCGATGCCGCTACGCTTTATGAGCAGGAACTGAAGCTCGACCCCAATAGCGCCCGCACCCTCACCGCGCTGGGGGCAGCTCTCGAAGGCGCCGGCCAGCTCGACCAGGCCAGCGACCGGTATCGCGCTGCTATCGCCGCCGCGTCGCCGGCCGACTCCAGCGGCTGCGACGCTCGCTTCGACCTCGCACAGCTTTCCCTGCGCCGAAGCGATTTCCCCGCCGCGGAAGGCGACTCCCGCGCCCTCCTTGCGGCCTGCCCCGAAGATGCGGAGTCGCGCAGCGCCCTTGGCGCAGCGCTGCTGGCGGAGGGGAAAGCAGACGACGCGGCGCGCGAGTTCCATCGCGCCCTCGAGCTCGACGCCAAAGACTTCACCGCTCTCTACAATCTCGGCGCCATGGCCGCCGACGCCGGCCAGCCCGACGACGCCGTCAAGCTGCTCGAAGCCGCGGTCAGCGCCTCGCCCACTTCGCCCGACGCCCATGAAAAGCTGGCCGTCGCCTACGCGCAATCGGGGCGCATGAACGATGCCCTGGCCCAGCTCCGCGCCGCGGCCAAGCTTGCTCCCACCGATGCTCAAACGCACTTCTCGCTCTCCCAGGTTCTCGATGCGCTGGGCCAGTCCGAAGAGGCTTTCTCCGAGCTCAAGCAAGCCCTCCAGCTTGACCCCCAAAACGCCGACGGCTGGAACAACCTGGGCGCACTTCTCGCCCGCGGTGGCCAGGTGGAAGCGGCGCGAGCGGCCTACGAGCGCGCTCTTCGAATCCAGCCCGACCACGCCCAGGCCAAAGCCAATCTCGCGCGCCTTCCCGCCCAACATTGACAGCTATGAAATGCGGTGGTTGAGAAGACATGGCCGACTTGGCCGCACAACCATATCCCGGTCCCGGCGAATAAGCCAAATAGCGTTCCATATGGTGGGAATCAAGGCAAGTAAATCGATGTCGCATCAGCAGTTACGACCCCGGATGAGGGCCTAAACCCGGTAATTTTTACGCGAAGGCGAAGCAAAAATTGCGCGATGCAAGAACAATCTACCGGGTTAGCTGCAACCCGAAAATTTCTTTCATTTTTTTCGATCCAGGGGGTTGAATCCCACCGTCAATCGTGCAAGGATTGCTAAGAATTTCACAGACTGGTTGCCTGACGGTGAGAGTTTTTTGGAGCTTGAAAGAAGGGGATATTTCGGCGCAAGCAACATCGCGAGTGCCGTATGATCGATGCCCGACTGAGACTCCTGAAGCTTGACCCGATCTCGGCGAGGCGCGGGGAACCGCTCCGGCGCCTGCCGAGGAATGAAACAAGAGGTTGACGAGTCCTCGCCACCGAGCTCGCAACAGCCCAGAATCAGCGAACTTAGTCGGCTCCTCTCCTGGGTAAGGAAGGGATAGGCAGCTTGCGCGAATTTTCAACGTACGGCCCAACCCCAATGAGGCAGTCCATGAAAATCATTCCGGTCTTTTTCTTCTCGCTCAGCACTCTCGCCGCGCCCGCGTTTGCGGCAGTAAACATCAGTTCTCCCTCTAACGGCGACAGTGTTTCCTCCCCATTCAAGATCACAGCTGACGCGTCGACCTGCTCGTCGCAGAGAGTCGATGCGATCACGTATTCGCTCGACAATGGTTCTGACCTGGATGCTGTGCGCGGCACGTTCATGGAAAGCAAGGTTTCCGCGGGACTCGGACCGCACGTCGTTCACGTCAAGGCCTGGGGAACTGAAGGCGCCATGTGCGTGTCGGAGATCAAGGTCAACGTCACCGACAGCGTGGTCAAGCACGAGGATGGCACTGAAGCCGCCGCCGAAGCCATCCCCGCGAACGCCAACACCATCAGCGGTATCCAAACCCATTCCAGTTGGGAGATGGTGCATGATGCCAATACGCCCGGCAAGTCAAGCGGCGCGATGAGCATCGTCAATTCGCCCTCTCATGGGGGCTCGGCCCGCAAATTTACCACCCATTTCTCCAACTCCGGCGGCGAGCGGTACTCAGATAGCTTTGGCGAAGATACCACCGCAACCAACTTCGTCTATGACGGCTGGGTGTATATCGCCGGCTCGCCCAGCAACCTGGCCAACATTGAGTTGGATTTGAATCAGACGTTGGATAACGGCGACGTGATGATTTACTCCTTCCAGTGTTCCGGCAACAATGGTGTCTGGGAGTACGGCTCCAATGCCGGTTCCGTCAAGAATTCCAGGGCAAAATGGGTCCACAGTCACGTCTCCTGCAACCCGAAAACCTGGGCGGGTGATACTTGGCACCATGTGCAGATTGCTTATTCCCGCGACAGCGCCGGCTACATCACCTATCAGTCCCTTACCTTCGACGGCACGGTGCACACCATCAATGCCAGGGTCTTCGGGGAGTTCGGCCTGCACTGGGGCCACGTCCTCCAAACCAACTTCCAGATCGATGGAATCGGTTCGGGATCCAATACCACCTACCTCGACGATCTGAGCGTCTATTGCTGGTAACGGCAGACAGTGTTGGCTGTCAGAATCGAAAAAACAGGGCTGGAGCGGTCCACGCGGGAATAGCCGCAGCTCCAGCCCTTTTTATTCCTCCGGCAGGAAGCAGGTTGGGAAGCTTCCCGACTATAGCGGAACCAGGGATGGTGTATCCCGAAAGCAAGACTCCCGAGTTGACGCGACCAACAGGGAGCGGCAACCTTGCGCAGCTCTGAACAGGACACAGTAACCCTGGTTCCGCTCTATCCCGCGTTCGCATATAAGAAGCACAACTGGATTGGGAGCAGAGCCAGAGTCGTCACGCGCTCACGGCTAGGCACCGTGCGCTGCTTTATCTAAATTAAAGCGTGGATCATTCTCCGGGCGCGTCGCGTGTCGGCTATCGGTGTTCTGATTCTGCGGGTCTCACACCGCAGATACTTGCATTCGAGCAATCAAAGCAGTTGACAAACCATAGCCAATTGGTTATGGGGGTTGATTCGCGATCACGCTTGAAGAGCCCGGCTCAATACCGGGGAATGAATCGCGAACCGAACCAAAGTCTCACCGCACAAAGCGCACATGCAAGGCGGACGCAACTCAAAACAGAAAGGAAAAGCCATGCAAATCAAACTCACCGGCGTTTTCGTTGACGATCAGGACAAGGCCCTGAAGTTCTACACCGACGTTCTGGGCTTCCAAAAGAAATTCGAGTTCCCGGCAGGCAAACACAAATGGCTCACCGTCGTCTCACCCGAAGATCCGGAAGGCGTGCAACTGGTTCTGGAGCCCAATGACGGCTGGAATCCTGCCGCGAAGGCCTATCAGCAAGAGAGCCATCGGGCAGCGGTACCCGCGGCGAATTTCTTCGTCGCAGACACCCAAAAAGAGTACGAAAGGCTCAAGGCGCTCGGCGTAAAGTTCACCAAGGAGCCGACCAAGACGACTGGGTCGACCATTGCCGTGCTGGACGATACGTGCGGAAATCTCATTCAGATCACACATCTCGACTGGTAGGCTGCCGGGTAAATAGTTTGGCAGCCGATCCATGGCTGAGAGAGGGGCTCTCGATGCAAGCCGCAACGGACAATGTTTTCAGGGCCCTCGCCGATCCGACGCGCAGGGCCCTCTTCGAAGAGATGACCCGCCACGGCGAACAGACGGTCCACGCATTGACTCGCCATGCCGGCGTATCTCAGCCCGCCGTCTCCAAGCATCTCACCGTGTTGAAGAGGGCAAAGCTGGTACGGCATCGCCGCGAGGGCCGCGAAACCCATTACAGCGCCCGGCCGCAAGCCTTGGCGCCGCTCGTCGATTGGATGAGCGTCTACGGTGTATTCTGGCGCGACCGGTTCGATCAACTTGAAGACCTGCTGAACAGGATGGACAAATGACTGACACCGCCCCAACGCGTTCTCTCATCATCGAGCGAGAGTTCACCCATCCACCGGAGAAAGTCTGGCGCGCCCTCACCGAAGGCCAGCTCCTGGCGCAATGGATGATGGAGAACGACTTCCAGCCGGTTGTCGGCCATCGGTTCACCTTTCACGCCACGCCCGTGCCCAACTGGAACGGCATCGTCGATTGCGAGGTTCTGCTGGTCGAGCCCCCTCGGAGCCTCTCCTATCGTTGGGGCATTGGGAGCGACGGGGGCACGGAGTGGGTTGTAACCCTTACGCTGACTCCCACGCCAGCCGGCACACATCTGCGCATGGAGCAATCCGGCTTCCGTCCCGACCAAACGGCCGCCTTCCGTGGCGCGCAATATGGCTGGCAGAAATTCATCGGCAACCTTGAAAACGTCGTAGGAGGATTGAAATGACCATGAATGCAAAATCCATCGCCTATTGGACATTGACCGGGCTCGTCGCGTTTTTTATCGGAGGCGGCGGCGCCGCGCAGATATGGCAATACCAGGCCAACCCGCATGGCGTCGTGCCCCTTCTTGGCTACCCACTCTACTTTTTCCTCATCCTCGGGATCTGGAAGGTGCTTGGAGCCATCACCATACTCGTGCCGCGTTTTCCGCGGCTCAAGGAGTGGGCCTATGCGGGCATCTTCTTCGACCTGACCGGCGCGGCCGCATCGTGCGCCGCGGTTGGCGGCTATGGCGCGTACGCATTTCACGTCATTGCCCCGCTCATTCTTACCGGTTTCACCATGGCCTCCTGGGCGCTGCGACCCCCAAGCCGTACCACTGCAGCCATCATTCCCGCAACGCCCGGGCGGATTCCAAGTCCGGTTGAAGACCGGAGCATGGCAAGGATCTCGTAAATTCGCCTGTGGACTTGAGCAGCACGAGATTGGTCAGCGCAATTCGTCCCGAAGTGGATATTTCTGCTCGGTCGGAATCAGGCTACTATGGAAGCTTCCACAGCTTCTCGCCAGAAACTGCGGCCCAGAAACGGAGCCCCAAAACGGGGACCCAGGAACGCAATCAGGAGCCATGCAAAACCGCAGCTTCCCATCCAATCTCGGGGTCTATGCCTACGCCGCTGGCGCCATCTTCCTCGGCCTTCTCGGCCTGGCTTCGGGCGACTTCGCCACTGGATGGCAGCACGTCGGACCGAACGTACCCTTACGCGAGCCGCTAGCCTATCTCACCGCGGCTATCGAGCTCGCCGCCGGGCTCGCGCTCCTTTGGAGCCGATCTGCGTGCGCCGGCGCCTTCACTCTCACCATCGTCTACTCCGTCTTCACGCTGGTGTGGGTGCCCAACGCTTTTGTGAATCTCGGCAATTTCGACCCCATCGGCAATGTCTTTGAGGAATTCTCCCTGGTCGCCGCTGGCCTGGTCCTCCTGGGAGAATATTCCCCAGCCGGTTCGTTCTTTGCGCGCCACCGGCACTTCTTCGTGCTCCTCTTCGGTATTTGCCCGATTTCCTTCGGCATTGTCCACATCATGGACATGCCCGGCCTGTTGGGCGCGATCCCCGGTTGGCTGCCGCCGGCCAGGATGTTCTGGGCCTACGCCACTACAATCGGCCTTTTCGCGGCAGCCGTAGCCATCCTCACCGGCATCCTGGCTCCGCTCGCGTCGCGCCTGCTCATTGCGGAGATCTGGATCTTCGAGTTTCTGTTCTGGATTCCCAATCTCCACGCCGGCCCCGCCAGTCACTTTAATTGGGGAGGCAACGCCATCACTATCGCCATCGCGGGCGCGGCATGGGTCGTCTCCGACTCCATCTGCGATGCCGCGAAGCAAGTGCCTGCCCGCACCGAACACGCCGCCGAACTCAGCGCGCGCGTCTAGGCCGCAAGCGGTCATTTGCTTCCTGGCAGCGCCATCCAGACCCGCAACGAACCTTTGCGGCGAACTGAGCATCCTACCCTCCCTGAAGAACAACGCAGATCTTCATTTCCGATCGGCGAAAGACTTGGCGCGCTTGCCCAGCCAACCTTATCGTTCTTGCTGGATGCGGCCTATGCGGAGCCTCGGCGGTTGCCCGATTCAGAGCCGCGGGAAGCGCCCGAATGGGGCGAGTTCGGATGCTATCTTCGAGGAGCGTTCTTGTGTTAACGACCTTGATTCAGTTGATTAGCAGGCGCAGCTGTTCCAGTGTGGAGCGCGTCCAACTTGGTGCCTGAATGCTCAAACGTCTTCAGCTTCTCGCCGCGGCACTGCTCCTCACGCTGGCCGCGGACGCTCAGTCCGGATCATCCGCCCCCTACCAGCTCTCCGGCGGTTTTACCTACCTCTCCAACTCGTTCAACGGAACGCCTGGCGCCCGCCAGCCTCTCCTCGGGTGGGATGCCGGCGTGGCCTTTGCGCCCTACCATTCTCTGCGGTTCGCCATGGATTTCTCCAGCTACTCGGGAAGCAATCTCGGCGCCCAGCAGCACGCGTATTTCATCCTGGGTGGGGCCGAATACGAGCGCTATTTCCGCAGAGAAGGCCTGTTTGCGAAGGCTCTTGTCGGCGAAGGGGGAATCAACCGCTATTGGGGCGCAAATGGTGTACCGGGGGCAACAGCTTCTTTTTCCACCTTCGTGGGCGGCGGAGCCGATACGCCTATCTCGCGCCGGCTCGGCATCCGCGTAGAAGGCGGCTTTCAGCACACCGACTTCGCGCTCGTTCAGAGCGTTGCAAACCCATTTCCGTATCGCATTCCCGGGCTGCCCAATTACTTCGGCCGCATCTCCACCGGGCTGGTTTGGACCCCGCGGCTCGAATCACCGGGCGCGAGCTTCGTGAGTCAAACGAGCAAGTCCGCCAAGAAGCCGGTCGACAGCGAACTCATTTTGGAAGGCCTCAACTCATTTGGGCACTATCACGTTTTCGCCTACACCTGGTGGAGCTATCTGCACGTCGGAGGGTTTGAATACGACCGCCACTCATGGGGCACTTTCCTTGGAGCGCGCATGGATTATGTCGCAGAAATTCTGCCCTTTGTGCTCCTGCGCCAGCCCAGCAAGACCGACGTCTTCGGAGATCCCTTGGCCCGCACCTACACCACCATCCCAGGATTGGCCATCACACCCATCGGCTTGCGCATGATGTGGAGAGACGGAAAGAACTGGAAACCCTATTACCTCATCAAAGGCGGAATGATCGGCTTCACCCACAAGGCGCTTTCCGAACAGGCCTCTTATGAGAATTTCACCCTTCAGCAAAGTGTGGGGATTCAATTCAAGCTGGCCGACCGATGGGATTTTCGCGCCGGG
>JBEKVS010000409.1:0-5591 GCA_049513795.1 Occallatibacter sp.
TCGTCCCCCTGCAGCTTCTCGCTTACTACATCGCCGTCCGCCGCGGCTGCGACGTCGACCAGCCGCGAAACCTGGCCAAGTCCGTCACCGTCGAATAACGGCTGCGCGGATTTCAACTCTCACAGAAAAAATTCCATTTCCACCCATTACCGAAGTCTTATCCCGTTCTCTTGCGCTGCCATAGAACGCAACCTCTCACCAGCCGATAAATGCTCTGCGGTCATAAGAATGGAAGTCACTGAACCCCATTCATGGCCCAGTCAACGGTTGTGCAACGGGGTGAGTCGTGGAAGGTCAATTCAACACCGAATTCGATTTCCCCACCATCCTCCAAGAAGATTCCACTTCCTTCTCAACCTTTGACTCCAGCTACACAACCCCCGGCTCTCACTTCGCCAGCGGTATTCATAATCTGGTCGGCGAAGATGCCGAACCCGATCCGCTCTTTTTCGTCGAGAGCTGGACGGTCGGCGCCTCCCGCGCAGCAGAAAACCTGAAGCAACGCCGCCAGGCTCAAAGCGGCTTCCAACCTCAGACGCACACCTTCGACCCATCCATCCATCTCGGCGCCGAGTTTTTCACACCTTCGACCCATCCATCCATCTCGGCGCCGAGTTTTTCGTGCAGCAGAGCCAGCAGTCCACGCAATTCAACTCTTCCCGCTACGCAGCCTCCCGCCCCGCGTACGCGGAAGGATTCGCCACAAACGCGCACCAGACTTCCCAAGACAGGTCCGAAGCCTCTCCTCGCGGCAACGAAACCAGCCACCAGCCCAATCAACCCATGACCCTGCACCTGGCCTTGCAGATTCTGGAAGTGACGGCCACCAGCACGCAGAGCGAGATTAAATCCGCCTACCGCCGCCTGGTTAACGAGTGGCACCCGGACCGCTTCGAAGGCAAAAGCGAGCGCGCACGCCAGCTGGCAACCACAAAGATGTCCGCCATCAACAAGGCCTACCAGTTCCTGCGCAACACGCTCTAACAACTTCACAAAGTCACACCACTACCGGGTGCCCCATCCTTGAATCGTTCTCTGATTCAAGGGTGGGAAACCGCAGCCCCCCTCATGACCTCTGTCATCTCGAGCGACCGCACCGAAGCGAAGGGAGTCGAGCCTGCCCTGAGCGAGGGCCTCGCAGCCGTCCCACTCCTACAAAAACGCCTCCATCTCCGCCTGCCCATGTCCGCTCGTATCCGCACCCGCATTGTGCGCGAGGCCCAGCGAATCGACCACCGGACCCAGCGCCAGAATCGCCATCAGCAAAAAGGCCAAATGAAAATCGCGTAGCTGCGGAACCGCCGCCGAGTGTCCGCCCGCATGCGCCACCAGACGCAGCGTAATCGCGCCGACCGCCACGCCCGTCCCGGAGCTAAGCTGCATCACCGCGCTCAAAAATCCATTGGCCCGGCTCATCCGGCTCGAATCAATCTCTGAAAACGCCAGCGTCGTCAGGCAGGTAAACTCCATCGACCGTGAGGCGCCATGAAAAAACAAAATCGTGACAATAATCCACGCGGGCATGCTCGGCG
This sequence comes from Occallatibacter sp., assembly GCA_049513795.1. GTDB lineage: Bacteria > Acidobacteriota > Terriglobia > Terriglobales > Acidobacteriaceae > Telmatobacter. The sequence continues at coordinate 1,533 of JBEKVS010000409.1, forward strand.
AAAACGTTGCGCAGGCCGCAATCGAGGCGGCCACAATCACTCCATTCACAATCAGCAAATTGCGAAACCCAAATCGCCGCAGCGTCTGAATCACAAACGCCTTCATCGACAAGTCGCCCGCGAACAGAGCCAGCAGATAGAGTCCCGACTGAAACGCCGTCAGCCCAAACGCAATCTGAAACATCAGCGGCAAAAGGAATGGCAACACCCCCACCGCAATGCGAAACGCACTCGCCCCATAGACGGAGAGCGAATAAGTCTTCAGCCGGAGCGAATCGAAATCGATCAGCGACTTTGCCGGATGCCGCCGCGCCAAAATCACGGCCGCAACTCCGCTAAGCAAACTCAGCGCAAGAATCGAGCCGGCGAACCTCCAGCGCCCGCTATCGCCGCCCAACTCCTCCATCGCATAAACCGCGCCCGCCGAGGCAAACCCGCCCAGCAGAAACGTCATCCAGTCGAACGGATGCACCTCATCCCCGCGCACATTCTCAATCCACAGCATGGCCAGCACCAGCGCCAGAACACCCACCGGCAAATTGAGAAAAAAGATCCAGTGCCAAGTGAAATAGGTCGTAATAAACCCGCCCAGAGGCGGCCCAATCACCAGCGCTGAAAGTCCCGGCCAGGTGATATAAGCCAGCACCTGCGTCAGCTTTTCTTTGGGCGCGGTCCGCAGCACAATCAGCCGCCCCACGGGCACCATCATCGCGCCGCCCACGCCCTGCAAAATGCGCGCCAGAATAAACTGAGTCAGCGTGTGCGAAGCCCCGCAAAGCACCGAGGAAAGTGTGAAAACAGCAATGGCTGTCGAGAAAATTGACCGCGAGCCAAAGCGGTCCGTCACCCACCCGCTGATGGGGATAAACACCGCCAGCGTCAGCATGTAAGCGGTCATGCCAATGTTCAGGCTCACCGCGCCCACATGAAAACTGCGCGCCATCTGCGGAAGCGCCGTCGCGATGATCGTCGCGTCCAGCATCTCCATGAAGAACGCGCCCGCGATCAGCGTGGTCACATAGAACGGTGAGCGCGGCTTCCTCATAACTTCAGTCTACGAAATCAGAGTTTCCTTGCGCGCTGAGGGAATATCGCCTGGAACCACCCGCCGGGTGCCCCATCCTTGAATCGTTCTTTGATTCAAGGGTGGGAGAGCACGAACGTTTGTCATGACGAGTGTCCAGAGCCTGCCCTGAGCTCGTCGAAGGGTCTCGCCTCTGAGGCCTCGAATTACGCGACCAACCTCAAGCCCGACCCGCAAACTCCCGCGTCTCTGTATAGACCTTCACCTTTTCGCCTTCCTGTATATAAAGCGGAACCTTGATTTCGAGACCCGTCTCCAACCGTCCCAGCTTGGTAACATTGCCGCTCGTATCGCCTCGCGCTCCCGGTTCGGTATAAGTCACTTCTAACTCCACCTTATCCGGTAACTGCAGCCCAATGGGATTCCCATTGAACTTATCCAGCTTTACAATCGCGCCTTCCACCAGAAACTCCAGCGCGTCCCCGATCATGTCCTCGCGCAGCGTGAGTGTATCGAATGTCTCCTGATCGAGAAAATACGACCCATCGCTGTCGCTGTAGAGATACGAAGCTTCCACCGTCTCCAGGTCCGGTTCCTTGAACTTGTCGCTGGCCTTGAAGGTCTTGTCGAAAACGGCGCGAGTCAGAAGATTGCGCATCTTCAGCCGCACCAGCGTCTGCCCGCCGCGCGCCGTGGGCGTTGAGACTTCCGCCTCCAGGCAATAGAACGGGGTGTTTTCAAACTCGAAATACATCTTGCGCTTTACAGTAATGGCGTCGATCAGTGCGGCCATGAAGCCCTCAAAAAGCGAAATGGAGAAAACGGGAATTCGATTTCGAACGCCAGCCTTCTCCATTCATTATAGGTGCGCCGCTTCGGTCTCTGGCCCGCTTTACCAATCCTTGCTGAAGACCAGGTTGTAGGCGTTCAGCGAACCGATGCCGGTGGCAAAGTCCCATCCTGTAGTGGCGCCATAGGCCGGCTTGTACGCCGAGTCCGACGTCGACAGCACGCCGTTGGTTCCACTCGGCCGGTAGCAGTCATGCGCGCCCTTGCAATTCATATCCATATCGCCCAGCGTGACATCGTAAAAAACGCAATTCGAAGCGACATCTTTTCCAAGCGTGGATTTGCAACTTCCGTCGCCGCTCTTGCCGTACTCGGCCTTGGCAATCTTGTAATAAACCGGATTGGGATTGCCCTGCCGTCCCCATTTCTGCACCACCAGCGCTTGAATGCCGGCCATGATCGGCGAAGAAAAACTTGTCCCGCCCGCGCCCGACCAGTTGTCGGGAGCACCGCTGCAACTTATCCCGCCGTCGTTGGTGTCGCTGTCGCAGAAAGGATAATAGTGATTCCATATTCCATTGGCCGCAAAGAGCGAAACGTCGGGAATGTCGCGCACCCCGTCCGCGGGATTACCCTCCACCGATTGCCAGCTCGGTTTAGGCCAGCCTTTGCAGGTGCCGCTGACCACGCCGCCGATCGAAGGATTTCCCGTGGCGCAGCCGCTCGGCCCTCCCGATCCGCCGGCAATCCCAAGGAAGTAATCCTCGCCGGTAGACGTGTTGCAAAAGCCATTCTTTCCGTAAGTCACGGTCGACCCGTTCTCATACTCGGCGAGCAGCTTGCTGGCGCAGGAGTCATTCCAGGGAATCTCCGGAACATAGCTCCTGGCTGACTCATAACTCGATGTATTCTTCGCATTCCAATATGTGGAGTTATCGTTAAGATAAGTGTCGGCAAAGTCCGTTCCGCCAACCGCCACGTTATAAGGCGTCGAGGCAAATCCGCTCACTCCGATTCCATGCTTGGCCGTCTCTTCGTCCGCGTCGCAGCTGGCTGCTCCCTCATCGCCCGCTGAAACAAACACTGACACGCCCTCGTTCACCGCCTGCTGGAAAAGCTTCCTGAACGCCTCGTTGTAAGCAGCGCCATTCTCCGCCTCGCATTCCCCATAGCTGATGCTCACCAGCGCCGGAGGCGCAGAGCTCTCGTTGAGCAGATTCTCGAGCGCAATCTGCCCGCCGAATGTAGTCTCCGTGTTGGCGCACGAAGCCAGCTCGATGGTTGCGCCAGGCGCCGCCGCCGAGGCGTACTGCGCATCCAGTGCCGCCTCGCCCTCATCTCCGTTGAGTCCCGGGTCGTGGCAGTTATTCGATCCCGTCCTGGGAGCCGGATGAACCTCTTTAAAGCTGCCTGCGGTGTAACCCGAGAGTCCAAATGCCTTGCGAAACGTCGTCCAATTTGCAGCGGAATACACGTTGCTGTCTTCAATCACCACAATGGTCTGGCCCTTGCCGGTGTAGCCTGCCTTGAACAGAGGCTTCAGGTTGTAAATGGTAGCCAGGTCGGCGGGCGTCACCGCGTACACCGGGTCACCGTCGTCAAACGTGTACTGCGCCCTCGGCTTGTACATGGGGTGCGGGCGGAAGTCGTTCATCGAAACAATGCCCGTCACCGCGGGAGACAAAGCCGCGGGAATCTGCGGGTCGCGGTCATTGGCAATATGGCGCACACCTTTCACGTCATAGGCGTGAATCTCGGTCAGGAACGCCTCGCGCACCTGCGCTGCCGTCCCGCTGAAGTCAATCGTGGTGCGATTCGCGTAAACCGTATTCACTTGAAATTCATGCAGCGCAAGCCAGTCCTTCACCGCATCGATGTCTTCCTGCGCCAAGCCGAAGCGCGCGCCAAACTCATCTGCGGTCAGCCAGTGGTGGTAGTTAGGCGAGTTCTTGTCTGCCAGGCTCTCGGTGTATGCGTCGAGTTCCCGCTGCACCGTATCCGGGCGTCGCAGCAAAAGCTGCATATGCTCAAGCGGCAGCGAATCGTCCACCGCGCCCAGATCGTTGGCCGCATTGGCCTCGGCGCGCGTATTCCCGCTGAGGACCACGCGTCGCGTCTCATCGACCGGGCTGACAATCTGGCGCTGAGCACAGTTGGCGATCGAAGGCGCACACAGAATGCCCGCAACAAAGGCAACGCAGACAGACAAGCGGCGATGATGGTTGAAACAGGTCATCATGATTCAG
>JBEKVS010000410.1:0-5067 GCA_049513795.1 Occallatibacter sp.
TTTGGCTGAAGGCCATCCCCACCAGCGCCAGCGCGCCAACCAGCGCTTTCGATCGCAACCACCGCATCCGGATCGCTCCCGGGATCGCTCCCGTCTTTCTTTTGAATGCTTTCCAGCCATTGTGACACGGTTTCTATGCGCGCGGCATCACCCAAGAGAGTGGCCACCTCGAACAGCGGAGCTAAAACGAACCGGCGCTCGGCCATGCGCGGATGAGGAATCTCCAATCCTGGCTCGCTTATCCTCACATTGCCGAAGAGCAGAATGTCGAGGTCGAGCGTACGCGGGCCATTGGCGAAGCTCTTCGTCCGGTCGCGGCCAAACTCCTGCTCGATGGCCAGCAAATGGCTCAGCAATTCATGCGGAGACAGGTCTGTTTCGAGCGCGATTACCGCGTTGACAAATCGCGGCTGCTCGGCAAAGCCAACCGGTTCGGTAGAGTAAAGCGAGGACCGGCCGGTCACACGGCCCAGCGTTTCGAGGCGCGCGGCTGCCGCAGCCAGGGTCGCGTCCGGTGGTCCTGCCCAGCTGGCCAGGTTGCCGCCGAGGCCGATGTAAGCGGTGTGCACGGTTTCCAGACTACCGCCCCGACTCGCCGCAAAGGGGGACCAGTCGCAGAACGGATCAAAGCTCTGATCGGCGAATATCATATTCCGCTAGTCCTCGCGCAATGCATCCATCGGCTGAATCGACGCGGCCTTCCGGGCAGGGAGAAGAGCGGCGGTCAAGCCGATGATGGCGAGGGCCAGCACCACAGCGCCATAAGTGCTCACATCCAAGGGCTGCACCTGGTAGAGGAAGCTCTTTATCAGGCGCCCGGCTGCGAAGGCAAGGGCCAGGCCGACGACAAGTCCGCCGCCCACCAGGATCGAGCCTTGCCGCACCACGAGATGTGCGACACTCAGGCGGGTTGCGCCCAGCGCCATGCGCACGCCGATCTCGCGACGCCGGTAACTGACCAGTTGCGACAGCACACCATAGAGACCGGCAAATACCATGGCCACGGCAAGTCCCGCGAAGGAACTCACAAGATACAAGCCCAAGCGCTGACTGAAGGTATTCAGCTCCACGGCTCGCTGCATGGTCTGAAAGTTGTCCAGCGCGAAGCCGGGAGCGCTCTGTTTGAAGACCTCTCGCATCTCCGTCGCGACAGGAATGTCGCCGCGGGTTTTGACGACAAAATTGACCATGGTCTCGACCAGCGCCTGGTAGAACAAGGAAGTTGTGGGGATCTGCTGCTGGGGGATCAGGACGAGCGATTGAATCGAGCCGCCCACGCTTTTATCCACCTGGTCGCCGAGAATGCCCACGATGGTGTAGGGCTTGACCATGCCGGTTTTCTTGCCGCCCAGGTCGAGTTGTTTGCCCAGTGGGTCTTTGCCAGCAAAGTATGTGCGGGCAAGCGTCTCGTTGATGGCAACCACAAATGGAGTGGCCAGGGTATCGGAGTCAGTGATCATGCGCCCGCGAACGATAGGAGTACCAAATGTGCGGGCGTAGTCTCCGGCTGCCGCAGACACCATGGCATGCGGTGTTTTGCCCGGGTCATCGGCCTGGCCAACGATGTCGAAGCTGGTGCCGACATTCATGCCCGACAAGGGTGGCGAGGTGGCCAGCGAGGCGCTTTCCACTCCAGGCAGGTGGCGAATCTGCTCGAGGATGGGAGCGTAGACGCGAGCGGCGACAGAGATCGGAGCATGATCGGTGTCTTCCGAGACGGCCATTGCCGAGAAGCCGGCTGCGTCCGCCGGCATGGCCGAGAAGGTTGTTACATGCGCGATTTCGAAGCCCAGACGCGACTTTTCGAGATTCCAGAGCGTGTGAAACAGCAGCCCGGTTCCGACCAGCAGCAATGTGGATAGCGCCACTTCGCCGGCCACCAGCCAGCCGCTCAGCTTTCCGCTCACCGACCGCGCGCCCAGGCCTCGCGAAGCCGCCTGCAGTGCCGCTTGCGGATTGACGCGCGCAACCAGCAACGCCGGAAGCAGTGAGGAAAGCACAGTGGTCACAATGGCGATGGCGGCCAAGGTTATGACGATTGTCCAGTGAATGGCGATGCCGTCGCTGCGGGGAATGGTTCCATCTGGCAGCTTGCGGATGGCGACCATGGCCAGCTGGGCAATGCCGACCCCTAGCGCACACCCGAACAAGCTCAAGGCCAGGCCCTCGGAGAGCATCTGCCGGATAAGGCGAGACCGCGTTGCCCCCAGAGCGGCTCGCACGGCGAACTCCTGTTGCCGGCCCAGGCAGCGGGCAATCAGCAGATTGGATACGTTGGCGCAGGCAATCAAGAGCACCAGGCCGAGCGCGCCGAACAGGGCAAAGAGAACGGGGCGCACCGGGCCCGTCAACACCTCCTGGTAGAGGTCTGCCCGGAATGACTCCTGGGGACGGTTGTTGGTCTCGGGAATGTGCGCGGCTATGGCGTCGAGTTCCTTCTGCGCCTGTGCAACGGTCACTCCGGGGCGAAGCGCGCCCACCAGGTTGAAAAAGCTGTAACCGCGATCGTTGAGCATCTGCGGAGTCGGCTGCAAGGGCAGCCAGATACCTTTGTGCATATCGGCACCCATGGATTCGGGAAAGTTGAACGAATCCGGCATGACGCCGACAATGGTGCGCGCGCCGCCGCCGATCCTGAGGACTTTGCCGAGAATGCCCGGATCGGCTTGAAAGCTTCCCCGCCATGCGCCCTCGGAGAGCAGCACGGCCAATGGACCGCCTGCCTGGCCTTCGGCGTCGGTAAAGGTTCGGCCAAGCAACGGCCGCGCACCCAGCATGTCAAAAAGGTTGGTGGTCACGCGCGGAGCGGCCACGCTCACCGAACCTTCCTGGGTTTCAATGACGCCGGCGTCTTCGGAGTAACCGGCAACATCCTGCAGCAGCTTCGATTGGCTTTTGATATCGCGATAGTTCATCCACGAGGTCGCTGCGAATCCCGGCTTGTCGGCTGCCGGCGCGATAAAGACCATCCGGTCGGAGTTCGCATAGGGCAGTGGACGCAGCAGCACGCTCTCAATGATGGTAAAGATGGCGGTGTTGGCGCCTACACCGAGCGCCAGCGTGAGAATGGCAAGAAACGCCAGTCCCGGAGCCTTGCCCAGTTGCCGCATCGCGTAGCGTAAGTCATTCATCAAGGCTTGCATTTCATCCCCCAGGCGCACGTCATCGATCTACGGAAATGCATTTTACCCGCCAATTGAAGTTCGCGGACAAGGCCAATGGTCCGTGCAAGTTCAAGGACTGCAGGGATGGAGCGCGTTGGGCGGGGAATGTCCGGTATCGCCGCGTGCTGTTCGCAAATGAACATTGCTTGGGGGACCGGCGAGCGCCTGGCCGGTCGAGCATGGACGCTTTCTGCTAGCATCCCTCTTGGAGACTTTTCCGTATGGACGCTCTAAACAGCGCGGGCCTTGGCGCCCGCAGCCATGAAGACATCGCACTCGACCTGCTCAAATTCGTAGCTGCCACAACAGGCGTTGGCCGCCCAGCCGTGGGATCGACTGGCTTCAGCGGCGCTTCTGCGCCCAAGCCTGAAGAACACGTCACTCAGCTGCTCGATCTTTATAGCCGCTGCCTCAAGACAGTTGGAGGCCAGGCTCCCAAAGCGGAGGTTTCCCGATAGCCGGAGAGCCCATCCTCCGCGTCGCCGTTGCCGGAGCCGGCGCTTTTGGCCGCAACCATCTCCGCGTCTACCGTGAGCTTGAAGCTGCCGGCCGCGGGGTCGCGCTGGCTGCGGCGATCGAGCCGGATTCATCCCGCGCGGCCGATGCTGAGGCCAAATACGCGATTCCGGTTTTTGCTTCGGTGGACGAGTTGCTCGCCGCCGGCCTGAAGCTCGACGCCGCCAGTGTCGCCGTTCCCACCGTTCATCATCACGCCGTGGCTGCGCCCTTGCTTGAAGCCGGCGTTGACCTGCTGGTTGAAAAGCCGCTGGCCGCGTCACTGGATGAGGCCGACGATCTGATCCGGATTGCGGAAAAGAGCGACGGCGCCGGGAGCGAGCACACCGAGAACAGGCGCGCCAAGGGCAAGCGCATTCTGCAGCCCGGCCACCTGGAGCGCTTCAATCCCGCCGTGCTGGCCATTGAGCCCAAATTGCGCAGGCCCATGTTCTTTGAGGCGCATCGGCTGTCAGTCTTTACGCCGCGCTCGCTGGATGTGGACGTGGTGCTGGATCTGATGATCCACGATTTGGACATCGTGCTGGCCTTCGCTCACTCGCCGGTGCGCGAGGTGCGAGCGGTGGGGCTGCCGATACTTTCTCCCAAGGTCGACATTGCCAATGTCCGCGTGGAGTTCGAATCCGGCTGCGTGGCCAACTTCACCGCGTCGCGCGTGTCGACGGAGCGCGTGCGCAAGCTGCGCTTCTTTGAGCCGCGGCAGTATGTCTCGATCGACTATGCGCGGCAGGATCTGCTGGTGATTCGGCTCGACGCTGCAGTGGCGTCCGGCGTTGCGGCAAGCGTGTCGGCGGCGCCGGGAATTGGCGCGGTCGCCGCAGGATTGACCGCGGCGGAGTTGGCGCAGTTGACTGCGTCAGGGGCAGTGCCCGGCCTGACGCCGGAGATGGCCGAAGCCTTTGCGGCCGGGAAGATCGATCCGTCCGCGCTGGCCAAGCTGGCAGGCGCATTTGGCGCGACGCCCAACCCCGGCCTCAACTTTGCCAAGCTGCCGGTTACGCCGGGCGAGCCGCTGCGGCTGGAGATTGATTCGTTCCTCGATTCTGTTCGCACGCGCCGCGAGCCTCGCGTGACGGCGCGCCAGGGCCGCGCGGCGTTGGCTCTGGCGCTCGAGATTCAAACCTCAATGGCCGCTCATGCCGTTCGCGCAGGACTGGAAGACTTCTTCGCGCCCGGCGGGTAGAGTGATTTTTCCGGAGCCTTCACGCGGGGCGCCCATCGGCTGACGCGTTCGCAGTAGGCTTGATACTCCGGGCCGAAGGATCGACGCAGCGTTGGCTCCTCGTAGGCAACAACAAAGAGATGCGTGAGCAGCAAGAAGACGCTTGCATAGACCAGCAACGGCGCTGATCTGTAGAACAACGCTGCCCCTGCCAGCGCCAGCGCC
>JBEKVS010000411.1:0-5050 GCA_049513795.1 Occallatibacter sp.
GGCCACTTGCGGAATTCCATATTGTGATTGTGATAGGCGAAACGGAGACCGGCGCTCTTGGCTTTGGTGGCGAGATCGTTCAGGTCCGCAGCCATCTTCTTGAAGTCATCCTGGGTCATTGCTGCAACCATCTTGATGTAGTCGTCGATGCTCTTGATGCCGGCGCCCGGCTTGATCATCACGCTCGACACCACGTATTCAGATCCCAGAATCTTCACATCGTTAAAGTATTGCTCGGCGGTTTGGCCCGGGGCGAGGAACAGATGGCTGCTGGGGCACTTCAAGCCCGCGGCGTCCAGCGCCTTGCGGAAATCGGCTGAGCTCTTGCCCGCCAATCCTGCGCTCTCGACAGTGCGATAGCCGATGGCCGAAACCTTTGCCAAAGTGCCGCTCATATCTTCGCTCAGCTCTTTTCCCACGGTGTAGAGCTGGATACCGGTGGACTTTGCCAGGGACTTCGCGTGAAGTTGCCTGGGCATCGCGGCCATGATCGACAGGGATGCGGCTGCAAATGCACTCTGCTTGAGAAGCCGGCGGCGCGAGACTTGGTTCATATTGCGCTCCATTCTGATTTTCCTGCAATGACAGGGCGAATCCCGACGGTGCATTCACGGCGCCTGTCAGCGCAAAGATCGAGGGCAGCCATTCCGGACCGGATGCTTGCTCTGGCGATGCCGCGATTAAGAATACCGAGCGGCTTGCGGATATGTATACTTCTTTCTTCAAGCGGCGGCTTGGCTGCTGTTCGTTCGCTGAACGGACTCGCAGGACAAAGGAATTCGGAGATTGAGCGATGCCCTCGGATCAAACGAGAGTTACCGTTGCAGCGCAGCTTGACTGCATCGCAGACTATGGATGCGAGACGGGTGAGAATCCGTTGTGGCATCCAATGGAAAAGAAGCTCTATTGGACCGATATTCCGAACGGGCGCATCTATCGCTATGATCCGGCGACAGGGATTCATGAACAGTGCTATGCAGGCAGGCCGGTGGGAGGATTTACCGTGCAAACCGACGGTTCATTGCTGCTGTTTATGGACCGAGGGACGGTTGCCAACTGGAAAGACGGCAAGCTGACCGAAGTTATTGCGGAGATTGAGGAGGAGCGGGCATCGCGCTTCAACGACGTGATTGCCGATCCGGCGGGGCGCGTATTCTGCGGCACCATGTCAAGCAGCGAAAGAAAGGGCAGCCTATACAGGCTCGACCTGGATGGGTCAGTGCATGAGGTGTTAGAGAACATCGGCTGCTCAAATGGCATGGCATTCACACTTGATCGAAAAGGCTTCTATTACACTGATTCATTCGCTTATGAGATTTATTATTTCGATTACAACATTGAAGACGGATCGATTTGCAATAGGCGCGTGTTTGCAAGGTTTGAGGAATCCGATGGGTTTCCCGATGGGGCCACACTCGATGCAGATGGGTGCTTGTGGTCTGCTATGTGGGATGGCGGGTGCGTTGTGCGGCTTGATGCAACGGGCCGTGTGGAGGCGAAGTTCCCTTTGCCGGTGCGTAAGTGTTCGAGCGTCGCCTTCGGCGGAGAGAACTACGCAGACATGTACATCACCACCGCCGGAGGGAATACGAAGAGGGAGGATGGGGAGTTAGCCGGGGCCTTGTTTCGAATGAAGACTCAGGCGCGAGGAATGCCTGAGTTCTTCTCGCGCATCAAGGTACCGCGTGACGAGCCATCGTTTTAGCAGAAGGCGGCGTTCATCCCAAAGGCAGGTCCCCTTCGACTTTACTCAGTGCAGGTTTTCGACTTGTTTCGCTTCGCTGCGGTCGCTCAGGATGACAGAGTTTAGGGATAGTGTGCTAACGCGAGGCTGTCTTTTCGGAAGCGGAGGGCGTGCCTCGTCCGGTTAGCTCGCGAATCAGATCTACTTCGCGTTGCCTATAGGGTGTGTCGTCCTGGCGGAAGACTTCGTGAAACCACACCGTGGGCTGGATGAGCACATATGGGCGCTGCCAGGAATCCCAGGGAAGATAGGTTTGAGTTTTGCCTGCGACTAATCCCCAGTTGATGGCTGCTACGTGATACTGCTTGGCGATGGGAAGAATGGTGTCGAAGGTGCTTCCATTGCCGCGGGCCATATATTCAGTGCATATGAGCGGCCGATGCAAGGGGAGTAACTCCTGAACGCGCGCCTCGAAGACTTCGGGCCAATTGTAGTCATGAAATGAGATAACATCGGACTCGCTGAGCTGAATCTTCGTCGTCGCGCTTTCCTGATCGGCATGGCTCCAGTCCCCTTTCCAAACGCCGCTCGTCAGCGGCTGAACGGGGTGCGCGGAACGGGCCCAGGCAAAGGCTTTGGGCAATAACTCGTCGACGCGCGCAACCTTGGCTGGCTCGTCCTCCTCGCGATCCCCTCCCCTGTTATCCGGCTCGTTCCAGATATCCCATGCGAGAATTCGACTGTCTTTTGCGAAAGCCCCCACAACGCCTTCGACGTATGCCTTCAGTTCCGGCTCGGTTGCCGGATCCAGTAATCTCTTTTTACCGGGACTCTGCACCCATCCGGAGTTATGAATGCCGGGGATGGGCGGATGCTGCGGGCCAAGGTGTGGATCTGTCTCCCAACATGAATCGAAGAGCACGAGGATGGGCCGGATGTGGTGTTTGTCGGCGATGGTGAGAAACGTATTCAGGCGTTGCGCGAAGCCTTTGGAGTCGCTGGTCCAAAGCTGGTCTTGCAAAAACACCCGCATGGTATTCATGCCGATCGACTCGGCCATGCCGAGTTCTTTGTCGATGAGCGTGGGATTGAAAGTGGCGGCCTGAAACATCTCCAGTTCGTTGATGGCATCGGAGGGAACAAAGTTGGCGCCGACCAGCCAGGGCTGCTGCGCATACCAGGCATTTGCCTGCGCCTCGGACCAACGGCCATTGGCTTCCTGGGCAGCAGCGACACATGTGAGAGCGAGAAGCGCGAGTGGGATGATTCGAGTGTTCATCTTACCTCCAGGGCATACCGAGGAACCGGCATTAAGCTTTGTTCAGCTCATTCATTGAAAGGGACGAAGGGGAAAGTTGGTAACTCTTCGAGTTGTTGCTTTGATGCCCGCACTGCGATGTAGACGCCGGAGAGAATAATAATTGCGCCGCCGACGATCATATAAATTGTTGGCTTTTCGCGCCAGAGAAGATAGCCGACCAAGGCGCCGGTGAGCAGTTGGGTGTAGTGATATTGGGATACATTGGCGGCGGAGGTGTGCTTGAGAGCGATGAAGAAGCAGATGCTGCCGAAGGCGCAGAACAGGCCCATGGCGATGAGGACTGCAGTTAACTTCTCGGTTAGTGGCTCCGCGCGCCACAACATGCATGCGAAGCCGGTGACGGCCATCAGCAATCCGGAAGCGAACGTCAGGCTTTCGGGAGTTTCGGTGCGTGTCATCACGCGGCCCCACACCATGTTGGTGGAAAAGCATGCAACGCAGACCATGCAGGCTGCGTAGCCAACCCAGTCTCCCTGGCGAAAGGAGCCAAGAGGGTCGACGGCGACAACGACGCCTACGAAGCCGGCGACGATGGCCGCGGCCCGCTGCCATTCCAGCCGCTCATGCAGAAACAGCGCAGCCATGAGGGTGATGACCATGGGAGACATGAAGACGAGAATGTAAAACATCGTCAAAGGCAGATGGCGCAACGCGATGACGACGCAGATATTATTGGCGAGGTCGAGACTCGAGCGGATGAGCTGGCGGCCGGGGCGCTTGGGCCACACGGTCTTGATTTCATGAAGCCATGCGCCACGCAACAACAGAAGAGCCACGATGAAGAGGCCGAGAAAAGCGAGGACCTCGTATGCCGGCAGGTTGGAAGCTCCGACCATTTTGATGCTTGTATCCGCCAATACCCAACATGTGAATCCAGTCACGGCAAAACCGACTGCCTCGAGATCGGAGACGGAGGTTGGCATCTGAATTATTAGAACAGAAGCGGAGTCGGACGCGGCAGCCATGGTGGGGCGGCTACTTCACCACGGGATGACGAGAATGAGTCGATTCCGGGCGGCCCTCCGGGACGCGATTTGGCCGGATGCTTTCCCAGGCTTGCGCTACGCTCCAGCCTGGGCTATTGTCGCGTCTTCCCTCCGAGAAGAATGTCGCTTTCGCCGTCCAAATGGGGCGATTGGGCGAGGGAAAAGCGCCAGCGCCATACGGTCGATCTTCATTCGGCATCAGCAGAGGCGGAGGATCTCGCTTGACGTGCCTCCCGCAGCGGGAACGTAGCACTTCAACGCGTAGTCCATGACCATGCGATCGGCGTTGAAGCGCCAGCCGAGGGTGCGGATGGTCCGCTTCATGCGCTTGATCCACTCGCGCGGCAGGCCGTCGCGGTCGCGCTTGTAGTAGAGCGGGATCAATTCGTCGCGGAGAACGCGGTAGAGATCTTCGCCATCGCGGCTGTCGTGCACATCCATGTTGGAGTGTGTGCGCCCGAGTCCGATGGCGAAGCCGTTGAGACCGTCGTAAGCCTCAGCCCACCAGCCATCGAGCACGGAGAGATTCAATCCACCATTCAGAACGACCTTTTGTCCGCTGGTGCCAGATGCTTCCAGCGGGCGGCGCGGATTGTTGAGCCATACATCGACGCCTTGCACCAGGTGGCGAGCTACGTTGATGTCGTAGTCTTCCACGAACACAAACTTGTCGCGGAACTCGGCGTTGCGCATCATCTGCGCGATCTGCTGGAGAACGATCTTCCCCGGCTCATCGTGGGGATGGGCCTTCCCGGCAAAGAGGAACTGTACGGGACGCTTGGGGTCGTTGACCATGGACGCCAGGCGCTGCATATCGGCGAGCAGCAGATTGGCTCGCTTGTAGGTGGCGAATCTCCGCGCGAACCCAATAGTAAGCGCATCGGGGGAGAGCACTTTGGTCAGGCGATAGAGCGTTTCATCTGGCTCCGCGCGGCGGCGCGACTGCTCAAGCGCGCGCTGGCGGACGAAGTCGAGCAACTGCGACTTCAAGCTGAGATGCGTCTCCCAGAGCTCGCCGTCATTCACGTTCTCGATGTCTTCCCAGGTGCGTGCAGATCC
>JBEKVS010000412.1:0-5039 GCA_049513795.1 Occallatibacter sp.
GCCCAGGTAGCACACAAGCATGGCGTACCTCTAATAGTGGACAACACGGTCGCTACTCCGATGTTACTTCGTCCATTCGAATATGGCGCCGACGTTGTGGTCCATTCCATGACGAAGTTCATGGGGGGACATGGCACCACTCTTGGCGGAATGATCGTCGATAGCGGAAAGTTTCCTTGGCGCGAACATGCCGAGCGATTTTACATGCTCAACACGCCGGAGCCCGCCTATCACGACGTCGTGTATGTGGAACAATTTGGTGACGCCGCTTACGTAGAGCGATGCCGAACCGTTTGCCAGCGCAACACGGGAGCCACGCTGTCGCCATTCAACGGTTTTCTGTTGCTGCAGGGCGTGGAAACGCTTGCGCTTCGAATGGAACGTCACGTCGAGAACGCTCGCAAAGTAGCCGAATATTTGCGCGCACATCCGTTGGTTGAATGGGTGAACTACGCAGGCTTCCCGGATAGTCCCCTGTACCCGATGGCCCAAAAGTATCTTGGATCGAAGCGTTGCTCGCTGCTGACTTTCGGTGTGAAGGGCGGTTTTGAATCCGGCCGAAAATGCTTTAATGCGCTTCGTCTCTTCAAGCGGATGGTCAACATGGGCGACGCCAAATCGCTGGCCTGCCATCCTGCCTCTACAACTCACCGTCAATTGAACCCGGAGGAACAGCTGAAGGCCGGCGTGACACCCGAAATGCTTCGCCTCAGCGTGGGCATCGAACACATTGATGACATCCTGGCTGATTTGGCCCAATCGCTGGAAATGGCACGACTGACAAACGTAGACTCGTCACTTGCAGCTACGTCGGGAGGCGATTGATGCCTGTAGTCGTGAATGGCGCCCAGGGGTCGCATATTTGGGCGGCGGGGAAAGCTTCGCGGCCGGTGAGTCGCGCCTTAGATTGGGACAGGCGTGCCGAGTGCATCCACATTGCCCTGGTGAACAACATGCCGGACTTGGCGCTTGAAGATACTGAACTTCAGTTTCTTGAGCTTTTGGATGCGGCGTCGGACAACCTGAGCATTCACCTCCATCTTTATTGCCTGCCTGGCATTCCACGAAATTGCCGGGCACAGCAACACCTGGACGAACTGTATTTTGATACGCGCGACCTTGGGAATCGTGGCTTTGATGCAGTGATCGTCACCGGAACCGAACCCAACCAATCCGATTTAAGAAACGAGCCATATTGGCCGCCGCTGATCAACCTCATGGACTGGGCAGAAGAAAACACCGTATCGACCGTCTTGTCTTGCTTGGCCGCCCATGCCGGTGTGCTGTATAGCGATGGCATCGCCCGGCACGCTCTGAGCAATAAGCGATTCGGAGTTTTTGACTTTTGTACTACGCGTGACCACGCGTTGACGGGCCGCTCCGCCGCTCTCCTGCAATTTCCACATTCTCGGTGGAATGATGTAGCGGTCGAGGAGCTAAAATCATGCGGCTACCTGGTATTGACTGAGTCACCGGTCCACGGCGTCGACTTGTTTCTGAAGAAGAAGCGAAAGAGCTTGTTTGTACACTTTCAAGGACATCCTGAATACTCCAGGCTCACTCTCTTTAAGGAGTATCGCCGGGACGTTCGTCGATTCCTGAGGCGTGAAAGAGACCATTATCCTGGATTGCCGAATGGATATTTCGATGCTGCAGCTGTCGAGCTGCTGAACGATTTTCGAGAGCAAGCCATCGAGAGCCCATCGGAGCAACTGATGGCCGAATTCCCCGAAGCCCCGATTGCCGCCACTTTGGAAAACACCTGGCGCGCCTCAGCCACCTGCGTATATCGCCGGTGGTTGCAGTACGTGATGTCGAGAAAAGCTGAGTCCCTGGCCGTTCCGGTGTCGTCAGGAATCGCACGCGCGCGGTCCGCCGCTGGCTAGGTGCTGAAGCAAGAAATGATCGAAGATCAGGTAGCAGAGATCCTCGCCAACCTTCCGCCGCGCATCAGCGACGTGGTGAAGCCATGGGCGGAGTGTTCTCCCGATCATCCTGCTCTGATTGAATCCGGCGGCGCTTGGAGTTATGGGCAACTCGCTCTTCGAGTCTCTGACACCCAAGCTTGGCTCAAGAATTCGGGTGTGCGTCCCGGCGACCGGGTCATGATTGTGTGCGAGAACTGCAAGGCCTTTGTCGCCATTCTGCTCGCCGTAGCCGCTCTCGATGCTTGGCCCGTCCTGGTGAATGCGCGTCTTTCCGCGCCCGAGGTAGACAAGATTCGCGATCACTCGGGTGCGCGCCTGATTCTGTACACAACGCACGTGTCACCACATGCAGCCCAGCATGCCAAACGGCATGGCGCGGTTATTGCCGAGCAAGCCGGCTTGGGTGTGATCGGCATCAGCGAGAAGAACGAAAATACGGAACAAGAGCCAGTCGAACAAGAGGTGCCGAAGCGCGTGGCCGCGCTCATCTACACATCCGGCACCACCGGCCTTCCCAAGGGCGTGATGCTCACTCATCGCGGCTTATTATTTGTCGCCGCGATCTCTGCGAAAATACGTTCCCTCAAAACGGCGGATCGGTTGTACGGTGTGTTGCCGATGTCTCACGCGGTGGGGCTGTCGGTGGTCCTGCTTGGCGCACTACTCAGCGGTTCGACGCTCTATCTGGCCCCGCGATTTGATCCTAAAGCCGCGCTGGGATCTCTTGAGAATGACAAGCTGACGATTTTCCTTGGTGGCCCTTCCGCGTTTTCACTGCTGTTGGATTACACCACATTGAAGGGTCTGAAGTCACTGCGATTCCCTGCCCTTCGGATTATTTCTTCATCGGGTGCGCCTCTGCAGCCGGCTTTAAAGGCACAGGTTGAAGAGATGTTCGGACTTCCGCTGCACAACGGCTATGGCATCACCGAGTGCTCGCCGAATATCTCACAAACCCAAGTGGAAGCGCCGCGTACCGATACTTCGGTGGGCCGAATCCTTCCGGGAATGGAGTCGCGTCTGGTTGGAGAGGATGGCCAGACGGTCGCGGATGGCGAAGTTGGTGAACTCTGGGTGCGCGGCCCTAATATTATGAAGGGCTACTATCGCGCACCGGAGGAAACTGCGGCCGCCGTCAATCCAGAGGGATGGTTTAATACTCGAGATCTGGCTCGCATTGAGGACGGTTACCTCTTTATCGTCGGCCGCACGCGAGAGCTGATCGTTCGATTCGGTCTCAACGTCTATCCCGCAGAAGTGGAGGCGGCCCTAAACACTCATCCTTCGGTGGTCCGCTCAGCGGTAATCGGTCGGACCGTTAATGGTGCTGAGGGCGGAGAAGAAGTAGTTGCTTTTGTTCAACCCACACCAGGTTCTTCCCTTCAGGCCACCGAACTGATTAGCCACTTGGCTCAACACCTGGCCCCTTACAAAAGGCCGTCACATATTCTCCTTGTGTCCACAATGCCGGTGACTCTGACGGGCAAAATCATGAAGGACGAGCTCGCCAAGATGGAAGAAGCACGCTTCCAACATGCCTCCGTTGTCTGAAACTCCGAATTCCGTTGTTACGGACGATGCGGCGAGCCAACAGCTCGTCCGGATTTGGGAAAACATTTTTGGACTTGAATCTATCGGTGTGAATGACGATTTCTTCGATCTCGGCGGGGAGTCATCGCTCGCGGTTCAGATGTTCGCTCAGATCGAACGAATGTTCAAAATTAAACTCCCGCTGGCGACCATCTATGAAGCTCCAACAATTGAGGAGCTCGCTCGCATTTTGGACGGAGAGGCACAGGCTTCGGGCTGGTCTCCTCTCGTTGCAATTCAGCCGTCGGGCTCGCGGCCGCCTTTGTTCTGTTTCCATGGGGCAGGCGGCAATGTTCTCAATTATCAAAAGCTGTCGCAGCACTTGGGTGACGACCAACCGTTCTACGGCCTCCAATCCCAGGGCCTGGACGGCAATTCCCCGCCCCTGACTTCCATTGAGCAAATGGCGACTCTGTACGTGAAACACATACGGCGTGTTCAGGCCAGCGGCCCATATTTCCTGGGCGGTTACTGCATGGGCGGCACGCTAGCATACGAGGTAGCTCAGCAGCTGCACGCCGAGGGAGAAAGCATTGCGCTGCTCGCAATGCTCGACACCATGAACTGGCACAAGGTGCCGCTGACACTTTGGAGCAAGACCTCCTATACCAGCCAGCAGGTGTTTTTCCACGCTATCAGTCTGTTCAATCTCAGCGGGAGTGACAAGGTCAAGTTTCTAAAAGAAAAGCTCAATGTCTTGTGGCATCGAATTCCAGTGTGGCGCGGCATGCTGCAGGCTTTCGCGGCCCGTGGCAGTTCCAGCGGTTCCATATCAAATTCGATGATTCTCGGTCAGATTTGGCAGACAAATGATCGGGCGGGTTGGAGTTACATCCCCAAACCGTATCCCGGCGAAGTGTTGGATTTCCGTCCCGCCAAACAGTATCGGGTGTTCAGCAAACCCGATCTAAAGTGGGAACAATTGGCGCAAGGCGGCCAGCGGGCCTTTGTGCTCCCCGTCTATCCAGCGGGGATGTTGGTTGAACCATTTGTGAAACATCTGGCGGGGGCTCTAAAAGCTTCGATGGACGATGCAATTGCGCGTTGCGCATCTCGTCAAAATGAGGAATCGCTGACACAATGCTGGTGACGGAGAAAAGTGCAGTGACACTTGGAAGCGGATGGTCGAAGACCTGGACCTTCTATGAGGGTCAATGGCACGAGGGCAATGTGCCGATCATGGGCCCACGCACTCATGCCGCCTGGCTTTGCTCGATGGTGTTCGACGGAGCACGGGCTTTTGAAGGAGTCACACCGGACCTTGACCTACATTGCGCCCGTGTGAATGATTCCGCGCGCAAGCTCTATTTGACCCCGGTTGTTTCGATCGAAGAGTGGCTCCGGCTTGCACACGAAGGTATCGCCAAGTTCGACAAAGATGCCGCGCTCTATATTCGCCCGATGTATTGGGCGGAGAAAGAAGGGCCCTGGGTCCAAACCCATGACCTTGATTCGACTCGCTGGTGCCTGTCGATTTACGAGGCGCCATTGCGACAGCCGAAGGGTTTTTCGATCACGCTA
>JBEKVS010000413.1:0-5031 GCA_049513795.1 Occallatibacter sp.
GCGGTGTCGCCGCAGATCTCGGCCACCTATCGCGGAGCCAATGAATACAGGCCGAATTTCGTTCCCGGCTCCGATGTGCAGCTTTGCCACTCGGGCCACTCGTGCCTCAAAAACATCAATGCGTCGAACGGCAGCATTCAGTATGTGAACCTTGCGGCGTTCACACTGCCGGAGACGAAGGACGCGAATGGCAACCTTGTGAGCCCGTTTGGCAATGCGCCTCGCAATCCAGGCCGGACTCCGAATTTCTACGAGACGGACTTCGACATGAACAAGCGCTTCAATACACCGATCGACCGGATGAAGATCGAGTTCCGCGCCGAGCTTTACAACATTTTCAATCACACGAATTTGTATCTGCCGGCCAGCGGGCTGGGCGGCACGTTGTCGACGGCGACCAGCATCAACAATCCGACAACGGGCGGAACGGTGACGGGGACGTTTGAGCCGCGCATCGTGCAGTTTGGGTTGAAGGTGGTGTATTAGCCGATTCCCGTTGAGCGCGCGTTCGGGGTTCTGAGGTTTCCCACCCATTCCGCTGAGGAACGCGGAATGGATGGGGCACCCGGCGTTTTCAAGGGTTGGAGCCTATGCTTTCCTGGGTCTCAGGGGCGAGACTTGGGGCACCCACTTTTTGTGCACGAAATCCAAAATGCTTCAGGGCTCTCCGCAACGGAGAGCCCTGATTTTTTGAAAGGGGGTTGTTGGGGGAGGGTTAGCAGCAGCCTCCGGCGATGGAGGGAATGACTAAGACTTCGTCGTCGTCTTTGAAGCTGTATTTCTCGTTGCCTAGGAAGCGGATGTCTTCTTCGTTGACATAGAAGTTGATGAAGCGGCGGATTTGGCCGTCTTCGCCGCGCAGGTGCTGGCGCAGGGCGGGAAAACGATTCTCGATCTCGGTGACAAGCTCGGGCAGATTGCCGGCGGTGGATGAGATTTCGCGGACGTTATTGGTGTGCTTCTGAAATGCGTTGGGCAACAGGACTCTAACGGACATAGCTTTCTCCTACCAGGCGGAGCGCTTCATCGATGGCGCTGCGTTCTTCCACAAAATGTTCAAAGTCGGTGAGCCGCGGGCGGATGGCCTGGTTCTGCTCATAGGCATCGTGCAGGCAGTCGGTGGTTTTGAGACCGTTGCCGGTAATGCAGGAGACGGTGAGCTCATCGGGCCGAATGCGGCCATGCGCGTAAAGACGGGCTGTTACGGCCGTTGTCACGCCTCCGGCGGTTTCCGTGAAGACACCTTCAGTTTCGGCGAGTTCCTGGATGGCGGAGACGATTTCGACATCGGAGACATCTTCGGCCCATCCGCCGGAGGCGCGAATGGCGCGCGCTGCGTAGGGACCGTCGGCTGGATTTCCAATAGCCAAGGAACGGGCGATGGTGTTGGGCCTTTGCGGCTCGATGACGTCGGTGCCGTTTTTGACCGCGGTCGAGATGGGCGAGCAGCCGGTGGCCTGGGCGCCGAAGAAGCGGACGGGCTTGTCTTCGACGAGACCCAGCGCGACAAGCTCGGAAAAGGCTTTGCGGATTTTGGTAATCAGGGATCCGCCGGCCATGGGACAGACGATGTTGTCAGGCAAGCGCCAGCCGAGCTGCTCGGCGATTTCGAAGCCGACGGTCTTCGAGCCTTCGGCGTAGTAGGGGCGCAGGTTGACGTTGACGAAGCCCCAGTTGTAGCGGTCGGCGATCTGCGAGCAGAGGCGATTGACGTGGTCGTAGTTGCCATCGACGCGGACCAGGGTTGCGCCGTAGACCTGGGTGTTGAGGATCTTGGCCGGCTCGAGGTCGGCGGGGACGAGGATGTAGGTTTTGAGGCCTAGACGCGCGGCCTGGGCTGCTACGGCATTGGCCAGATTTCCGGTGGAGGAGCAGCCGACGGTATCGAATCCGAAGGCCTGTGCATTGGCCAGGGCGACCGCCACCACGCGGTCTTTGAAGCTGAGGGTGGGCAGGCAGACGGCGTCGTTCTTGATGTAAAGGTTTCTCGCGCCGATGCGCTGGCCGAGCCGCGGGGCTTGGAGAAGCGGTGTGAAGCCGGCAGGCGTCTGCGGCACGTAGCTGTCGGAGACCGGAAGCAAGGCGCGATAGCGCCACATGCTCAGCGGGCCTTGGGAGATGGCTTCGCGCGTGAAGCGGGTGCGCGCGTAGTCGAGGTCGAAGGTTAATTCAAGCGGAGAAAAGCAGTCATCGCAGATAGAAAGCGGCTGAATCCCATAGGATTTGCCGCATTCCCGACATCGCAACTCGTAGGCAGTCGTCAAGATTCCCTCGCGTGTATGCGAGCGGATAAGGGTCTACGAGCAGTGACCGGCTCAAATATGAGCGAACGTGAGTTGACTCGAAGTGCTTTTAGAGCCGCTGCGGCAAAGAGTGCTGAAGCGACCCCCGAATCTCATGTTCCCCGTCTCCGGGCAAGAGTTGACACCATACTCCCGTTTTGCGCGGGCAGGTTGTCGTGGCGTCACAGGGCTCGTCCCTCAACCACTCTGCATGAAACTCAGGCTTGCCCATGAGGGCAAACTTGAATGTTCTGGTTTTATCACAGTGCCGATGCGAGCGCAAGCGGGATTGCAGCGAACGGTGCGCAAAGGCGCTCGAATGGGCATGAGTTGCAACCAAAGTGGCACGGCTGGCTCGACAACGGCATGTGCGTCGGCTGAGGCCGTCTGCTTCACTTCGTATAGACGCGCACGTAATCCACAAGCATCTCGGACGGGAACGGCGTGCCGGCGCTGGGGCTGCCGGGCCAGTCGCCGCCGATGGCCAGGTTGAGGAGGATGAAGCTGCTCTGTCCGGCGTCGAAGGGCCACGCAGCGCCGGTTAAGCCCTTGAGGCTGGCGGGGTTGGTGTAAGTGACGTAGGGCTGGGCGGGATTGTCGACGTAATAGGCGACACTTGCGGGGCTCCAGATCATGCCGTAGGTGTGCCATCCGGCGGCGGTCTGTCCGGCAGGAAAGTTGTAGAGGGTGCCCAGGCCGGTGTCGCCGGTGAATCCCGCACCGTGAATTGAGCCTTCATTCCAGTCGGGCGTTTTGGCGGCGTTCACGCGCTCGAGCACGTCCATTTCGCCGCATGCCGGCCAGTCCACGGTGGCGATGTTGTTGCCCAGCAGCCAGGCCGCAGGCCAGAATCCCTGCGCTTCAGGAACCAGTGCGCGGAACTCGATGCGGCCGTATTGCAGGCTGAACAGGCCTTGCGTCTTGAGTCGCGCCGATGTGTACACGCCAGAGGAGGGCTGCTGGGCAACGATGTGCAGATTGCCATCTGCGCCCACGTAGGCGCTGGGACTTGAGGCACTGCACGGGGCCGTCGTCGAGCCCCAGGCGCAGTAGGTCTCCAGCTCATGATTACCGAAGCCGCTGTTGCCGGTGTCGTAGGTCCAGATGGCGGGGTTGGGCTGGGCGTTGGCGCTGGTGGCGTTGGAAAACTCATCGGACCAGACGAGAGTTCCGGATGCAATGTTGGGCATGAAAGACTGGCTGGTGACGGTGCTGGTCGCGGTTGCGGAGGTTGAAGCGATGGCTTTGACGGTGAGGTTTGACGCGACGAGAAACGGCGCTAGATACGGTTGCGACGAAGTGGTTGGCGTGCTGCCATCGACAGTGTAGTAGATGGTGGCGCCGGATGCTGTTGTAGAGAGGGTGACAATGACAGCGCCATTTTGCGCACCGTTGGCGGTGGAGGCGGCGATGGTGGGTGCAGCGACTTGCGTGGGCGGTGGAGTTGTTGTGGCGACGCTGCCGCCGCCGCACGCGCACAACAGGGAGCTCAACAAAACAATTTCTGCCAGCATCGCGGCGCCTGCTCTCATTCGAGTTTCTCCAGCTTGAGCACGGAAGAGTTCCGGACTTGCCGCCGCAACCATCAGAGCATTGCTTGAATCGAGGCGTCAAACGTGAGTGCAAGAATCGGTTCTGCCCTACCGGACGAGGCCCCTGATTCGAATCTGGTCCCAGGATTTCGCTTCGCTTCATCCTGGGCTATTCTCTTGGCTTCCCTCCGGGAAGATACCTGGTCGTTTAGACAGTTGGAACGGGAGCGGTTCATCAGCATTGCACTTTGTGCGATCCAGAACTATTCAGAGGGTTCGCTTTGCCGATGGGCTGGAATCAACGAGTTTTCTGCGCACATTTAGTGAAAAGACGAACGGCCGCGAGAGTTGATGCGCCAGGCATTCGCTCCGCGGCCGTTCGAGGAGGACACATGCTCGAGTGTCTGAAATCAACTGTGGCACAAACGGGATTAATTATCTGCAAACGCGCTCTGTGCACAACGGCAGCCGGCCCATTTTGATCCGAACGGCTATGCGGGGGTCTCGGGCAGGAATTTATGCAACGCCTGCTTCAGTTTGAGGCTGTCGGACTGCTCGACGGCGATTTCGATGCGGGCGCGCAGCTCAGCCGAAGGAGCCATGCGGCCGATGGCTTCAATGGCAGCAGATGCTTCGCGGGCATTGCGGGCGATTATCGCGATGAGATGGTCCGTCGCTTCGGGAAGGCGCGTGAGGGCGATGGCGCTGACGAGAACAGAACCAAACCAGGCGTCGGCGCCGGCATTGAAACGGGTGATCAGAGCGGCCAGGGCTTCGGGGCTGCGCATGTCGGCGAGCGCGAATGCAGCCTCGGCGGCGGTGTCGTCTTCTTCTTCAAGCGCCTTGGCGACCAGCGGAATCGCGGATGGGCCTTCGAGCGAAAGCAACGAAGAATAGACGGCACCCAGAACTTCGGGATCGTCTTTACCCAGAAGCGCACGCAGGCGAAGCAGCAGCGCGGCGCTGACGCCGCCGACCTGGGCCATGGCGCGCGCGGCTTCCATGCGGACGGATTTGTCGGCGTCGGTGAGCGGGTCGAGCAGGGCGGTGAGCAGATCGGCGTCGGAGATGCCGGGGCAATCGACTAGCGCGTGAGTGCAGGTTCCGCGCAGGGCTCCGGCGGTGTCCGATTGGCCGCCCCAGACGGGTTCAAATTGATGATGCTTCATGCCGCGCAGGTAGGCGTCTTTGCTGCGATGGCCGAGTTTGACGAGCGC
>JBEKVS010000414.1:0-8002 GCA_049513795.1 Occallatibacter sp.
GCCGATATCCCAGGCACCATTGAACAGGTCGCGGCCCTGGCCATGGCCGGCTCCGAAATCGTTCGCGTCACCGTGAACAACGAAGATGCTGCCGCCGCCGTCCCGTATATCGTCGAAGGCCTCGACAAGCGCGGCCTCCGCGTCCCCATCGTGGGCGACTTCCACTATAACGGCCACCTGCTGCTCAAGAAATTCCCCGCCGCAGCCCGCGCTTTGGCCAAATACAGAATCAATCCCGGCAACGCGTCCATCGGCAAAAAAGACAACGACAATTTTCAGGTCATGGTGGAGTGCGCGGCGGAAAACCAGAAGCCCGTGCGCATCGGCGTCAACTGGGGCTCGCTCGACCAAGCCCTGCTCACGCGCATGATGGACTCCAACTCGAAGCTCGCCGACCCGCTACCCGCCCGAGAAGTCATGATGGAAGCCATGGTGGTCAGCGCGCTTGAATCCGCCAAGGCCGCCGAGCGTTACGGGCTCCGACCCGACCAGATCATCCTGTCGGCAAAGGTCAGCGGCGTGCGCGACCTTATCGACGTCTACATGAACCTCGCCGCGCGCTGCGATTACGCCCTCCACCTGGGACTCACCGAAGCCGGCATGGGCTCCAAGGGTCTCATCGCTTCCACCGCAGGCCTCGCGCCGCTTCTTCTGGCCGGGATCGGCGACACCATCCGTGTCAGCCTCACACCCAAGCCCAACGGCGACCGCACCGAAGAAGTGCAGGCCGCGCAGCAGATCCTGCAATCGCTCTCCATCCGCAGCTTCATGCCCCAGGTCACGAGTTGCCCCGGCTGCGGCCGCACAACCTCGACGTATTTCCAGGAACTGGCCGAACAGATCCAGAGCTATCTCCGCACTTCGATGCCCGAGTGGCGCAAGAAATATCCTGGCGTGGAAGAGTTGAAGCTGGCGGTGATGGGCTGCGTCGTCAACGGGCCCGGAGAGTCAAAACACGCGAACCTGGGCATCAGCCTGCCCGGCACGTTCGAAGAGCCCAAGGCCCCCGTCTACATCGACGGCAAGCTCTCCGTCACGCTCAAGGGGAACACGATTGTGGCCGAGTTCAAAGAGATCCTCGACCGCTACGTCGAGAGCCACTACGGGCAAAGCGCCAAGAGCGAAGAGTTGGTCGGCGTTAGGTAGTCGAGGCCGCGCAAATTCAGATTGAACAATCGAGTCAAAATCAGTTGACCTTCTTGAAATCGAACGTCGCAAGGTTCATCTGCCCTTCGGTCAGGATATGAACCGTCAAAACCGCCTTCCCCGCTGGCAGCTTCACGCTGGCGATGCCGGCTGCAATATTCCAGTGATGCCACTGTCGCCACGCCACTGGGTCGGCCGCATCGAACGTACTGGTGATCACGAGTGGCCCAGTCACCGGCATCCCGTTTACGTCAATTGAAATGCTTCCTCCGCGGTTGGATGTGTAAAGCAGGTCGGCCGCGTATTCGCCCGCTTCGGCGACGTCTACGGTCACGTTGAACCATTCGCCCGGAACGGTCCAACCGACGTAGAGAAGGTTCGCCGGTGGAACCACTTTGTCGAACGGGTTGTCGTCAATCTTGGGGTCGAGGCCGAACTTGGTGTACGACGTGTCCACGCCCTCGCTCATACGGAACTCGTTCAGATAACTGCCGTTGGCAGGGTTCAAGGCGCCGCTGCCATTGTTCTTCGCATCCGAGTCGTGATAGGCCACGCCCTCGCCGCCCAGGTCGTAGTAAGCGCACATCACCTTGCCGGGAATCGCTTGCGAGCCGCCCTTATAACGGGCATCGTGATAAGGGGATCCCTTGTACTGCGCCGGGAAATCCGCCGGCAAGGCGAGAAGCGGGTCGCATGCAAAAGCCAACGCGACTAAAAAAACTATCAGAAATGCAAGGCACCGGCACGCGATCTTCATGGGTTCAGCCTCAGTCAGGGGTTTCCCGGAAAGAAATCAGGGATAAGACTACACCGCCAGTGCGGTTACAGATCGAAATCCGCCTCGAGGTGGGGGGCTACGCAGGTCGGGGCTACGCAGGTCTTAGATACTTTGGTCGAGGAAGGCGGGCTTCTGCAAAATCCTCGCAGTGTGCACTTCGCTCTTCCCAAGCCGGTCAATTCGGTCTAGCATTCTCGCAGCTTTCGATGGAATTCCCGATGTGCCTGCGCCCACTGTCGCGGCTCGTGTTTCTCGCCCTGGCTGCAATCCCCCAAGCCATCGCAGCCACGCCCAAGCCCTGCACGCCCGCCAGCCAGGCTTCAAAGCTGATCGACAAAGACATCTGCGTCACCGCTCACGTTTACGATGTGGTCCAGCTCCCTGATGGCACTCGCTTCCTCGATGTCTGCACGCCGCAAACTTCCGACGACGCGTGCAGGTTCACCATCGTCAGCCTGTGGGAAGATCGCGACATGGTCGGCGAGCTGACCAAGTACCGCGACATGGATGTGCAGGTCCGCGGTATTGTGCAATCGATGCATGGCCGCGCCGGCATGGTGCTGAGCCATGCGCGCCAGTTCTACGGCGGACCCCCCAAATTCAAACCCAACCCCAAACTGGTGCGCGGCTTCTCCGGCGAACAGTCTCGCCCACCCATCAACGACCCCAACCTGCGCTCCCAAGGCGGCCGGCGCGCCTTCATGAACAGTCGAGACCAGGAGACGCGGCCGGCAAAGTAGGCCCTCACCGCGTACGCCAGCCGCGCCCAGCATTACGGCGTAGTTCATCGAGCGAATAGAAGGTTCCGCGCCACAACACGCCTTTGCGCACAAGCGCAAGAACGGTGGAGCGCGCTACCGCGAAGAACAGGATCGCCGTGGCCGGGGCGAAGAACACCGCCAGCCACGGAGAGACCTGCGTAACCCGCCGGTTTGCGTAATAGCCCAGGCCGATAGAGGCGTACGTCAGCAAGCCGGCCACAGCTACCCAGCCCCCCATTGCGATAGCCGTCAACGGCAGCACAATGTCCACTGCAAAGGCGACGCAAAGCAGCAAAGAGAGCCCCACCCTGTAACGCAGCCCTGCAAACGCATTCTTTTCGAGAAGCCCCACAATGCCGAGCGCGCCCTGAATCCAGCGAATCCTGGCCAGTCCCTGTCGCGCCGCACCAGGTTGAAGCCGCCTGCACCAAAGAAATCCCGCGCCTTGGGATCGGCAACTTTCCACAAGCGTACATTCCACGATGCGAGCGCATGAAAGGCGGCGAGAACCGCCGTCTCCGCGATGCTCTTAAATTCCATGGTAAAAATCAACACCACATGGTCGGCCTTTTCCTTCCGCGCAAAATCGAGCGCCAACGCTGCCGCGCGCCGGTCGAAGATTACGTCGCCATCGGTAAACAGCAGCCAGGGCGCCTTGGCTCGTTCCGCGCCCAGAGCCAGCGCATGTGTCTTGCCCAACCAGCCCACGGGCAACTCGTAATTTTGAATCACCTGAAGCTCGTGCCGTCCTCCAGCCGCCGCAACCTCGCCGGCAATTGCATCCATGCGCGCGCCTGTTGTGTCGGTCGACCGGTCATCAATCGCCACAATCTGCAGTCGCAGTCCGGTAGAAGCAAGAAGC
This sequence comes from Occallatibacter sp., assembly GCA_049513795.1. GTDB lineage: Bacteria > Acidobacteriota > Terriglobia > Terriglobales > Acidobacteriaceae > Telmatobacter. The sequence continues at coordinate 3,548 of JBEKVS010000414.1, forward strand.
GAGCAAAGTGTCGCCTCAATCGAATCCTCTTCATTGCAAGCCGGAACAATGACGGTGAGATCGGGAGCATCGGATGTCGACGAAGAGGAAGCCGCCTCGTCGATCCATTCAATATCAGTCCGCAAAGGCTGAAATCGCGTCAAATCGGGCAGAGTCGGCACTCCGCGCAGAGCCGCCAGGGCTTGCCAAAGCCAGGCTATGGCAAGAATTGAAGCGAGGACGGCGAGCACGTTTGCAATCAAGAGGACCCCCGCTGCAATTGGCAACGCAGGTGAATTCTAATTCTACGGTTCTTGGGCGAACGGTCCCATGATCCGGTCAGCGCGCACGAGGCATCGGCCCCACCACATCATTCACAGCCACCAATCCGAGCGGATCTCCCGATTGGGCACAACCTCTGTCGGCACACCCGGCGCAGGCGACCAAAGTTTCAATCCTTCAACCGTAGTGATGGTCTGAATCGGCTGTTGCCAGGGATGAAGAGCAAGATCGAAGAGGCCCCAGTGAATCGGCATCATCAGGCCGTGGCCGCCAAGCGCTTGAAAGGTACGCGCCGCGCCGTCTGGACCCATGTGAATGTCGGCCCACAACGGATCGAAGGCGCCAATCTCAAGCATGGAAAGGTCGAAGGGCCCAAATGCCGCGCCAATCTCTGCGAAGCCTTCCCACTCGCCGGAGTCCGCGCCGTAGTACACGCGGTGTTGGGGACCAAGTAAAGCAAACGAAGCCCATAACGTCTCGAAGCGGTTGAACAGGCCACGCCCGGAGAAGTGACGTGCGGGCAAGGCGGTCACGGTTACTTCGCCCAACTGTGCATGCTCAGTCCAATTCAGTTCAGTCACATTCGCTCGTGAAACACCCAGGCGCTCAAGAATCGCCCCCACACCCATCGCCGTAATCCATCGCGTCTGCCGCAGGCTCTGCATGCGCGCCAACCGCTGCACCGTGCCGGCGCCAAGATGATCGTAATGATCGTGCGAAATGATGATCGCCTCGAGCGGCGGGAAGTCTTCGAGCGCGAGCGTCGGCGGGAAGAAACGCTGGGGCCCAGTCCATTGCGTTGGCGCCGCGCGTTCGTCCCACACCGGGTCGATGAGGATGCGCACGCCGTCGATCTCAAGCAGCGAGGAGCTATGACCAAACCACGTGACGCGCAAACCGGAGCTCGGATTGGCCCGATAAATTTGCGGATCGGTCAGGAATGGTCCCAACGGACTTTGCGGCGAGCGAGCGCGAGCACCAAAAAAGAATCGTGGCCCAATCTTGAATGCCAGCGACAGTCCGCCGGCTGTTGTAGGCACAGGATTCTGGTATCGGCTCCCAATGAGCTCAGCTTTCTTCAAAGGCATAGTGATCGGATGCCGAGCGACCCTGCATCGATGCGCAGAAGCAGTCGCAATCAATCCGCGTGCACGGCATGAATGCGGATGGAATCGTACTTTTTAGCAGGTGCTGCGAATGCTGTCGCGGCCAGCAGGCGGTTGATGTTTCCCTTCCAAGCTGGGTTGGAGTCAAGCCCTGTGTGCACCCGAATCGACTTCTGCGCGGCCAGCCACTCGGAAGAAAATTGGCGCGTGTAGCCGGTATAGAGGACGCGGGTTACGCGCAATCCAACTGCGGCCAGCGCCTTGCGCAATGAGTCTTCTGTAAAGAATTGCAGATGCCGTGGAAGATCTGCGAAGAACCAGCCCGGCCCGTACATCTGAAAGGCGTGGGCCGCATTGTTCGGCACTTCGATAATGGCCGTTCCCTGGGAGGCGAGCAGGCGCTTTACATTGCGGAGCGCTGCGGTCGGATCAATGCAGTGCTCAAGAACATGCGACAGAAGAACCACATCGAATTCCCTTCCCTCAATTGCCGCCGACAGGGCCTCTGCGGTTCCTTCAAACACCTCTCCGGCCTGCTTGGCCAACGCGCGCGCCGCAGGATCAGGCTCTATGCCAACCGCATCGTAACCAGCCTGCTTGAACAACGTCATCGCCTGTCCGCCGCCGCATCCGACATCGCAGAGCGTGGGAATTGGCCGTGCGGACTCGACTTCTGCCGGAGACAGATCCACGCCCCGATCGGTCCTCCAGGCAAGGTGCACGCGTATCCGGTCCAACAACTGGGCCGCAGCTTTGCCCGATTCGCCAGGAGCAGCATGCGTGTAGTAATCGGAGGTATAAAAGCTGGAGACTTCGCTCGGCGTGAATTTGCCCGCAACCCTGCCGAAATCGCATCCTGCGCACCATTCAATCTGGTACTCAGTAAGCACATGCGGCCGCAGATGGTCGCGCACGCGGAATCGCAGCGCCATCGGCGTACCGCACAGGAAGCAAGTTGCCATTCAGAAATTCCTTGAAGAATCTGGAAATTCCATCCTAGCTTTTAGCCCCGCTCCACATAAATACCACTTATGGCTTGTTCCCCCGCAGTTTCCGGACAACGAAGACCACAACAGCTGCGCTTTCGCCGGGTCCCAAGTCAATCGTTTGAGAAGAACCCTGGGCCACATGCAAAAGCGGAGCGCCTTGGGCGCTCCGCTTTGTTTCCGGGGGAGAGACCAGCGCCTAATAGAGCCTGAAGTTTACCTCAACCGTAATCATGACCGGAACTGGGATATTGCCGGACTTCATAGCGGGCTTGAACTTGTACTTCCGCACCGCCTCGAGAGCCTTCTCGTCCAGTCCCATGCCCAGGGCCCGCACCACGCGGGGATTCTGCGGATTGCCCTGCGCGTCGACGATTAGCGAGATGAGGCACACACCCTGATACTTGGCCCGCCGCGCCTCGTCGGAGAACTCCGCTTCCACGGAGTTCAACGGCACCGGCGCCGAAACGCCGCCGCCTACGTGGTAGAGGCCGCCGCCTGCGCCGCCGCCGGTTCCCGGGCCGTACCCGTTGCCGTTGCCGGAGCCGAGGCCGCCGCCGGAACCAGATCCGATTCCGCTTCCTGAACCCTGCCCGCCTGAGACCACCGTCACGTTAGGTGACTTGGAGACGCCGAGCGTAGGCAGTGTCGGATTATCCGGAAGCGTGATATTGGCCTGCACGTTGATCGCGGGATCAATGGCCAGCTTCGGCTTGATGACCGTTTCCACCTGCGGAGGAGCCAGCGGCGTCTTCTCAATCTTGGGCAGCTTGCCCTTGATGGGATCGACGATGCTATGTTCGCCTCCACCGCCGCCACCGCCATTTGCGTCGCCGGCCTTAGGCGCCTTTGGCTGCCAAACACCCACGTCGATGTTCGTCGCGACTGTGGGCTTGTTAACTTCTTCGATAATTTTTTTACCGACGAAGAACAGCAGGACCAAAAGAATCAGAATATTCACACCGCTGGAGATGCCGATGGCCCATGGGTTTGGCTTGACCGCCATGCGGTCGGGTACAGGGATGGGCGTCGAGGTCAGTTGCAGGGGGGGCAGTTTGACCGGGAAAAAGATGTCCCGGATGCTCTCGTAGAGGCCTTCCCAGATCGGCTTCTCCTCGAAGGCTTTACCGAGAAATCCGTCGAATTCATGGCCCGTCAGGGCTGCTGCTCGGGAGTCCGTGTCTGACATAGGCGTTTCGTTTTCCATGGTTGCTACTGCGTTATACGTTTAGAGCCGTCCGGTCGGATGTCTCGACCTGATCCATCTGACCTTTTTCCGTCCGACCAGCCCATCCACCCATTATGCTTGACACAGGGCGTGCTTGTCTTGGCCCCTGCGCCATCCGCCTTCCAAAACATCATAGTTCTACCGGGGGAGCAGTCCCATAAACAATAGACGCCAGTGCCCCATCTTTGTTACCGCAATTTTCCGCTCCTGTCCATTTACACTGGTAAAGAACCGTTTTGATCCGTGCAGTTCGCGTGTTTTAGGGAGTTTCGATGTCCTCTGCGCCCGAGTTGAAGGCGACCCTCACATTGCCTCAGACCGCCTTCCCGATGAAGGCCAATCTGCCTCAAAATGAACCACTTCGCCTGGCTCGCTGGGCCGAGCTCGATCTCTATTCCGAATTACGCAAGGCGGGCCGCGGCAAGCCGTCTTACGTTCTTCACGACGGGCCGCCTTATGCCAACGGGCCGCTACATCTGGGCCACGCCCTCAACAAGGGACTCAAGGATTTTGTTGTCAAGTCGAAGACCATGGCCGGCTTCGACGCGCCTTATGTTCCCGGCTACGATTGCCACGGCCTGCCTATCGAGATCAAAGTGGATGAGCAACTCGGCCGCAAGAAGCTCGAGCTGCCCGCCGCCGCCGTCCTCGACGCCTGCCGCGCCTACGCGCAGAAGTACGTCGACCTGCAGACCTCTCAATTTGAACGGCTTGGCTGCTTCGGCCGCTGGAACAAGCCCTACAAGACCATGGCCCGCGACTACGAAGCGCGCACCCTGGAAGCCTTCTACGGCTTCCTCGAAAAGGGCTTCGTCTACCGCGGGCTGAAGCCGGTCTACTGGTGCATCCACGACCGCACCGCCCTGGCCGAGGC
>JBEKVS010000415.1:0-5029 GCA_049513795.1 Occallatibacter sp.
GCTAGTTCGGCTTTCCGAGTGCGCTGGCTCGGAGAGTTTAGTAAAGCGATAAAGCTAGCCAACCTCCGGCCTCGCCTTGTAGAGTTCGTAGCGGCTGCCTTTTTCGTTCCACAGCACCGGCCGAGCCATGTCCAGCCAGCGCAGGGAACGCGGCAGCCGGGCTGCGTAACCCACTTCCAGCGCCGCCTCGGAGGAATCCGTTCATGCCGTCTCGCTTTTCCGTCACGATTACCCTTGCTGCTCTTGCTCTCAGCTCAGCCGCGGCGTTTGCCCAGCAGGCCCCCTACCTCGACACCAAGCTGCCCGCCGCCGAGCGCGCCCACGACCTTGTCGGACGCATGACCCTCGACGAAAAAGTCTCTCAACTCGAAGACTGGGCAACGGCCATCCCGCGCCTTGGCATTCCCGATTACCAGACATGGAATGAAGCCCTGCACGGCGTGGCGCGCGCCGGCTACGCCACCGTATTCCCGCAGGCCATCGGCATGGCCGCTACCTGGGATCCGCAGATGGTGCACGCCATGGGCAATGTGATCTCCAGTGAAGCGCGCGCCAAATACAACGAAGCGCAGCGCCAGGGCAACCACCGCATCTTCTACGGCCTCACCTTCTGGTCGCCAAACATCAACATCTTTCGCGATCCACGCTGGGGCCGCGGCCAGGAGACGTATGGCGAGGACCCGTTTCTCACTTCCAAGCTCGGCGTCGCCTTCGTAACCGGCGTGCAAGGTGGAGATCTCGACCATCTGCGCGCCGTCGCCACCAGCAAGCACTTCGCTGTACATAGCGGCCCGGAAACCCTGCGCCACGGCTTCAACGTCGATCCCTCCGCGCGCGACCTGGAGGAGACCTATCTGCCCGCGTTTCGCGCCACGGTCATCGACGGCCATGTGCAGTCGGTGATGTGCGCCTACAACTCGATCGACGAGTGGCCGGCGTGCACCAACAAAATGCTGCTCAAGGACCATCTGCGCGACGCTTGGGGCTTCAAGGGATTTGTCGTCTCCGACTGCGGCGCCATTGTCGACGTGAATCAAGGCCACAAGAAGACCGAGGATGTCACCCACTCCGCCGCGCTCTCGCTGCAAGCCGGAACCGACCTTTCCTGCAGCATCTGGACGCCCGGTTTCAACACCCTCGGCGAAGCCGTCAAGCAGGGACTCGTAACAGAAGACCTCGTCACCCAGGCCGCGGAGCGCCTTTACACGGCACGCTTCAAGCTCGGCCTCTTTGACCCGCAAGGCTCGAACCCGCTCGACCGTGCTCCGTTTGCCAACGCCGGTTCGCCGCCCAACCGCCAGACTTCTCTCCGGGCTGCCGAAGAGAGCATCGTGCTGCTCAAGAACTCCGGCATTTTGCCGTTCAAAGACGCGGCCGACACCCCGAAGAAGATCGCCATCATCGGCCCCACAGCCGATCTTTTGCCCTCTATCTTGGGAAATTACGTCGGAACCCCACTCTTTCCAGTCACGCCGCTCGACGGCATGTTGCGCCAGTTCCGCACCGCGCCCATTCTTTATGCGCAGGGCTCGACCCTCGCCGCGGGCGTCGGCGTGCCGGTCCCGCGCACCGCATTCGGTATGGGCCAGGGCCTGAAGACGGAGTTCTTCGCCACGCCCGACTGGACCGGCCGCCCCGTCGTCACGCGCACCGAGCCCGCCGTCCAAACCGACTGGGAGAACGCGCGCCCCGTGCAGCAGCTTGAAACCACCAACTATTCCGTTCGCTGGTCCGGCGCACTCACCGTGCCCGCCCCCGGCCATTACGTCTTCTCGCTCGAGAGCGGAGACAGCTTTCCCTACTCGCCCAAAGAGTCTTACCGCTTGACCCTCGACGGCAAAGTCGTCTCCGAAGGCAATCTGCGCCAAGGCGAGGACCTTGCTTCAATGGGCAACTTCAAAGCCGCACCGGGCGCTTCGCCCACAGCGCCGCCGGTGATGAACTTCCCCAAACCTCCATCGATCCCGGTCGACTTCACCGACACCAACCCGCATGAGTTCCAGCTTGAGTACTCGCACTCCGGCGACCAGGCCGGCGGCGGCCTCACGCTTAAATGGGAAGCGCCCGCACAGGCGCAGCTCGATGAAGCCGTGGCCCGCGCCAAAGAGGCGGATGTGGTGGTAGCCTTCGTCGGCCTCTCGCCGCAGCTTGAAGGCGAAGAGATGCGCATCAAGATCGATGGATTCAACGGCGGCGACCGCACCAGCCTCGATCTGCCTGCGCCGCAGCAGAAACTGCTTGAAGCTGTCGCAGCCACCGGCAAGCTGCTGGTCGTGGTTCTGCAAAGCGGCAGCGCCGTAGCTCTCAACTGGGCCAATGAGCACGCCCAGGCCGTCCTCGAAGCCTGGTACCCGGGCGTCGACGGCGGCAATGCAATTGCTCACACCCTGGGCGGGTCGAACAACCCAGCCGGCCGCCTGCCCGTCACCTTCTATGCTTCCCTCGATGGCCTGCCCGACTTTACCGACTACAACTTCAAGACGGCCAAAGGCGGCCGCACCTATCGCTACTTCACCGGCAAGCCGTTGTGGGGATTTGGCTATGGACTGAGCTACACAACATTTACCTATGGACCGGTCAAGCTATCCGCCGATGCGCTCAATGCTGAAGAACTCGGCAAGGAAGGAAACGCGACCGCGCTCACGGCAACCGTCACCGTGACCAATTCGGGTACGCTTCCGGGCGATGAAGTGGTTGAAGCCTATCTCAAGACGCCGCAGAAGGACGGGCCCATCCATTCGCTGGCCGGGTTTGAGCGCGTCAACATCCCCGCCGGGCAAAGCAAGGAAGTAACCATCACGCTTCAACCGCGCACCCTTTCAAGCGTGGACGACCAGGGCAATCGCGCCATCCTTCCCGGCAAATACACGCTGACTCTGGGAGGGGCGCAGCCGCAGGAGACGCAGGCGAAATCCGAAGCTGCATTCACTGTGACTGGCACCCAGGCACTGCCAAAATAGTGCGGAGAACGCGCTGTGGGCAGGCTCGATCCCAGTCCCGATCCGAGTCTGCCCGCTTCAGCTTCGGTGCGACTCTATTCGAGATGCAGCCGCTGCAGGCGATCGAGCCTTTCCTGCTCCTTCAACCGCCTGCGCTCGGCGCGCTCCAAGCGGGCTTCGGAGTCGCCCCACCGGAACATCCCGAAGACTGAGCACACCAGCGCCCAGATCAGCGCCAGAAATCCAAGCAACGTTAGCCCCATCCCGCCAACGGCAGCCGGTCCATTGGTCGCAATGGACATGTTCAACGTGGCTGCCGAAAGCGGGTATCCGGCGCTGAAGCCGGCTGTGCCAACGCCATAGGTGAAAATCATTGTCAAACCGGCTGCCAGCAACAGCACAGCCAGAATCAGTGGACCGTCAGACTTCATATAGATCACCTCATCCATATCGTGTGCGATACACGGTTTGCGCCCGCACTCGAACCCTCCGCGGGGCGTCGATGCTTGTTGAGATGCAGCCCAAGCCGCGAAAGCCGCCCGCGAAAATAATTCCTCTTTCCAGCACCGAGTGATTCCCATCACTTATAGCGGCTTGTCCCCCGTTGAATAATTCTCTTGGAATCATTCAACGCGGACAATTCTCAACGGCGGGTGGACCTGTCTGCCCCGCAGGTGATATGTATCCCTCATTCCCAATTGCCCATCCACCACACACGGAGGCATATTGCGTCTAGCCATTCTCAAGGAAACGGCCCCGGGTGAAACGCGTGTCGCTCTGCTGCCGGAGAGCCTCAAATCGCTGATCGCCCAGGGAATCGCCGTCTTCGTCGAAGCTGGAGCGGGTGATTCCGCCGGCGCATCCGACCGGGCTTACGCCGAAGCCGGCGCCACGGTCACGACCGATCGCGCTTCCCTGCTCGCGACCGCTGATCTGTTGCCGGTGGTCAACGCGCCAGATTCTGTTGACCAACCCTGTTTGAAGCCGGGCGCCGTGATGATCGGCTTTCTCAAACCGCTCGATGCGCCTCATGCCTTGGCCGCAGCCATCGAACAGCCGACAACGCTGTTCAGCATGGAGCTGGTCCCGCGCATCAGCCGGGCGCAGTCCATGGACGCGCTGTCATCCATGGCCACCATCGCCGGCTACAAGGCGGTCATCGCCGCGGCCGGCCGGCTGCCGCGCCTCTTTCCCATGTTGATGACCGCTGCCGGTACTATTCCGCCGGCACGCGTATTTGTCATCGGAGCCGGCGTCGCCGGTCTCCAGGCCATCGCAACCGCCCGCCGCCTGGGCGCCGTCGTCGAGGCCTACGACGTGCGCGCCGCGGCAGGCGAGCAGGTTCGGTCGCTCGGCGCAAAATTTCTCGATGTCGATCTCGGCGGCATCAGCACAGAAGGCGGCGGAGGCTACGCCGCCGAGCTCACCGAGGAAGCGCTCGACCGCGGCCGCGACCTCATCACGCGTACCGCCGCACACTCCGACGTGATTATCACGACCGCGCAAGTCCCTGGCCGTCCCGCCCCACGACTCATCCGCAAGGGAGCCGTCGAAGCCATGCGGGCCGGGTCCGTGTTGGTTGATCTGGCTGCCCCTGCCGGCGGCAATTGTGAACTTACCCAGCCCGGCATCGAACAAACTATCAACGGCGTCACCCTGCTCGCCCCGCTCAACCTGCCTGCCGAAGTCCCCGTCCATGCCAGCCAGCTTTATGCCCGCAACATCCTCAACTTCCTCGCCCTCATCGTCAAAAAGGGCGACATAACCCTTGACCTTGCCGACGAAGTGCTGGCCGGCGCATGCGTCGCTCACAACGGATCTCCCGTCAATCCGCGTGTCGCGAAGCTACTTGCTCCAGCCGTGGCTAACTGACCCGCGAACTCACCGGCGTGTCACATTTCGATTCTGCGACCATCGAATGAGTCAAGGCTGACTCGCTAACTTGCTAACCTTCTAACTTGCTAACTCCCTAACCCAATCGTTCGCTTACCAGGCAACCCATGAACCCAGCCGTCCTCATCGCTTCCGTTTACGTTTTCGCTCTGGCGGCATTTCTCGGCTATCAGGTCATCAGCCGCGTTCCGCCCCTG
>JBEKVS010000416.1:0-5020 GCA_049513795.1 Occallatibacter sp.
CAGTGCGTCTTCACCACACCGTACCATGGGGGACACTCGGCGCATTTCGGCGTATCAGGAGGCGCGGATTCCTATGGCAATTCCGTCGGAACCCAAACCTCGGTCACGCCCGTGAATTACTTCAAGGACCCAGTGGCGGTGTATGGCCAGGTGCGTGCGCCCATGCTTGGCATCGACACCAGGAACCCCGGTCTGGGTCCCATCACCGGCCAGCCTTACTGGAACATGGATGCACAGATCAAGAAAGATGTCCGCATCACAGAGTCGGCCACCTTCGAATTCTCGTTCATCGCAACCAACATGCTCAACCACCGGCAGTTCAACGATCCGGTGCTGCAACTGGATTCTTCCGCCAGCTGGGGCGTGTTGAATACCCAGGCCAACCCGCCCCGCCAGATGGAGTTCGGAGGGCGAATCACCTTCTAATTGCAAGCAAATCCGGCAGCCGGAGTTTCGTTTTCGGCCACCTGGATAGGCGGTGAATGGCGGAGGTTCCATGGAACCTCCGCCGTTTTCCTGCGTAGCACCTTTGCAGGCGAAGCCGTCAACAGAGCGCCTGCAGTATCTGCCGGAAGGAATCGAGATCGAACCCGGCCAATCGTGATTCGACTTCCAGACTGGCGCGCTTCCAGGCGGGTATGCTGGCCATGACCAAAGCCCTGCCTCGGCGCGTAATCTTCATCTGTCTGAAACGATGATCAGTTGGATGATTGGTAATTTTCACCAAGCCCCGGCGCTCCAGGGTCTTGAGTGCCGCAGTCAACGTCGTACGGTCTATGGCGAGCAACGAAGCCAGATCGGCCATCCCCAAAGCTTCTTGACGATTGAGCAACATCAGCAGAATGAATTGGCCATTTGTCAGGCCAAGGGGCCGCAACGCCGCATCAAAGCACCGGGCCAAGGCACGTGCGGTACGCTGAATCTCGAAAAATATTTCCCCTGCCCAAAGCGACTCCTCGCAGGGTGCGATCGCGGTGCGTATCATCATGCCTTCGTTAGCGGGCTTGGACAAAGAAATGGGCCGATGCGATTTCAGCCTTGGCGAGGGGGCTGATCCGGACGGGCCTGTCTGTCGCATTCATAGCGGTCCAATCCTGTTACTCCGTGACAACCTGTTCCTCTCCCAGAGGCATTTCAAATCCTGAACTCGTCACACGTCTGGTATGGGCAGCCGGAGCCGCCAGTAGTGCTTTCAAACAGGCCCGTCCGCGCACCAGCCGCGACTTCACCGTCACCAGGTTCACGCTCTGGATCTCCGCCACTTCCTCGTAAAGAAATCCATCGATGTCGCGCAGGATCAGCGTTGTCCTGAATGGCTCCGGCACCCGTCTCAAGGCCGCTTCCACGCGTGCCTTTGTCTGCGTGTGCATTGCTGCCCAATACATCCCCTCTGCGTGGTTGATCAGAGTGTCTTTCAACAGCATCGGCGTTCTGCACTCGCCGCCGCTTAAATCAGGCTCAATCGGGGTCTCCCGTTGCTTGCGCAGCATCCACCAGCGCCGCTGGTTCGCAGCTTCCCGCAGTGCAACCCGGTAAATCCACGTCCGCAACGACGATTCGCTGCGAATGTTCCTCGCTCCCCGGGAGAGCTTCACGAATACTTCCTGCGTCAGGTTCGCGGCATGGGCGCGGTCATGCGTCGTACGCGCCAGCAGCGAGTAGACCGGCTGGTGAAAGCGCGTAATCAGCCACGCAAAGGCCTCCTCCGAGCCGGCTCGAAGTCCCGCTATCAGCGCCGTCTCATCGGATTGAAATGCCGGCGCGCCTGCAACATCGCCCATCGGATAGCCCGTCTCCAGTCTGCCAAGCAAATCTACGGTTGCTGGCCCTCAGAGGGAGACTGATCGCAACCAATGAACAGCACAAAAGCAACCGCAACAGCAGGATTGCTAAACAATGGTCTTCGGCAGAGCTAGCAACGCGGAGGTCGCCTCACCGCGACCGACGATTCTGCATACGGGGCTTGGCGAAGAGCAGTTCAAGGTAGTGGCGCAGGTGGTCGATACATTGCGCAGCAACGGCACGGGTGTGCCTTGCTTTGGCCAGGATGATTGCGCCCTGGATGGTGGCCTGAGTGTAGAGCGCCAGGCTCTCCGCAGTCCAGTCTCCCCGCATGCCGCGCTGCCGCATGGCCTCTTTAATATCCGGCACCAGCGTCGCCGCGTGTTCGCTGATGCTTCGGTTGCAGGCCTCGCGGAGAGCAGGATGCGTGTCGTAAATCTCCTGCACCATGGTTCCCGCCAGGCAGGTGAAGTCAGGCGGATCGTCCGTCATTTGCGCTTTGCGGAAGTCCACGTAGGCCAGCAGGCGGTCGAGCGGGTCGGCGTGGTTGCGAAAGGGCGCGGAGGCATACAGCGCGCCGCTCGTCTCGGTCCAGTAGTTGGCGGCTTCCAGGGCCAGCGTTTCCTTACTGTCGAAGTGATGGAAGAAGCTGCCTTTGGTAAGTCCGGCAGCTTCGCAGACGTCCTCGACGCGCGTCGCTGAGTAGCCCTTGGCACGGATGACGTGCACGGCCGCAATCAGGAACCGGGTTTTTGATTCGTGTCGGGAATCAAGCTTTGTTTCACTTAGGATCATTTGAATACCAAGCGGTTGGTATGAGGATACACCAACTGCTCGGTCTGCTGTCAAGATTCTTTTAAGCGCTTTATAAATAATTTAAAATCAATCTCTTGCGCCTCCCTTCGTGTTCCGGTGCCGCGAGGAACTTATCGCGTAATGCCTCCCCGTCAACGGCGCAGGCGGTCAGTCTGAAATCCATAGGATTAGTTCCTCATTATGGGCGCATTTAATAAAACGAAAACCTCCTTGACAGTATACCAACTGGATGGTATACATTACCAGTCAGTCGGTATGCGGATGATTTCAGATGAAACAGAACTCGAATCCAGACACGCATCGAAGACCCGGTTCCTCGATGCGGCTTTGCACGTCTTCGGCGCCAAAGGCTGCTCTGCCGCGAGCATCGTGTTTTTCCGATAACTGCTGCCATCCGATAACTGCTGCCATTAAGGAGAATCGACTATGACAAAGATCGTAATGTCGCGCCGACACCTGCTCGAAGCAGGGGCCTGCGCACTGACCGGAGCGGTGAGCTTACCAGGGGTGACAAGCGCGCAAGCCGAGACCGGGCTGAGTGCGGCCAAAGAGCAGGTCGTCCGGAAGTATTATGCGGCATGGGAGCAGAAGGACTGGGGCCCTTTCAACATTCTGCTGGCAGACAACTTCACCTTTACGAGCGCAAATAATGACGATCACATCAGCAAGAGTGTCTTCAAGACGCGCTGCTGGGACACGCAGGTCGATTTCATCAAACGGTTTGAACTGGAACGGGTGATCGGAAGTGGCAACGACGCATTTGTCAAGTATCTTTGCCTGACCAGGAACGGCAAATCGTTTCGGAACGTGGAATATCTGAGGGTCACGGATGAAAAGCTAGAGGCCATCGAATGCTATTTTGGTGGGCAATCCAGTTTTGCGTCTGCTGTGGGCGGTGGACAGAATTGAAATTGAACACATGGCCTATCCGATTCTTTGAGCCGGATTGCGGGTTAGCGGCGGTGAATTCTTGATGACCAGCAAGAGTGCGCAATGCTCCAGAATCCTGGGCAGGAAGAGCGGTTTCGCGCCCACGAAGAATTACGGGCCGAGAACCTTGAAGGCATTCGCCGTTTTTGCAGTGGCTGCATGCGCCGCCCTTCATGGCCAGTCATCGCTCGAGCCGACCCCCGATCCGTCGGTGGCAGCGCTGGGAAGTGGGTTCGCTTCCGACACGGCGCGAGTCAACGGAGCAACACTCCACTATGTGCTAGGCGGAAATGGGCCCGCCGTCATCTTACTGCACGGCTTTCCTGAAGATTGGTACGCCTATCACCGCATCATGCCGGAGTTGGCCAAGCAGTTCACAGTCGTCGCTGTTGACTTACGTGGATTGGGTGGCTCCATTCCGACTGAAGGCGGGTACGACGCCGCGAATATGGCGGAAGACATTCACCAGTTGGCGGAACATTTGCATTTGGATCATGCTTACGTCGTAGGGCACGATATCGGCGGCATGGTTGCGTATGCCTTCGCCCGTCTTTATCCGGAGAGTAGCCGCGGGGTAATGCTGCTCGACGCACCGCTGCCGGGCCTTGGGCCGTGGGATGCAGTTAAAGCCAATCGCATCGCCTGGCATATCAATTTTCAGGAGACGCCGGATCTGCCCGAGCAACTCATTGCCGGTCGCGAAACCATTTACTTGCGCCATTTTCTCGATCCCGATACCTTCAGCGATGCGGATGTAGCGCGCTATGCGAAATCCTACGCTGCTCCAGAACATCTGCGTGCGGCCCTGGAGATATACCGGGCATTTCCCGCAGACGAGAAATTTAATGCAGCACAACAGGGTACGATCACCGTACCGATGGTGTTGGCTCCCGGGGAAAACTCGCCTTTCGAGAAGCTCACGCTGAGCTTCGCTGAAGCTTTGCAGGCTCATGGCTGCGCAAATGTGAAGGTCGAGGTGATCAAGAACAGCGCGCATTACGTCGTGGATGAGGAGCCCGGTGCCGTGGCCGAACTCATTGAACGGCACGCTCGTTGAGCCAGCCAACCTGGACGTGTACCAGGAGAAAACCCAAATGAGGTCAAATGAATTTCCGCTTCCGTTTTCTGTGGCTCTCCGCGGTTTTGGCCGTTGCTGCGCAGTTCGCATTCCCGCAGGGCCAGCCCGCTCCACCAAGCGAAAAAGTGGCTGTTGTCTTCAGCCAGAACATTCACTACTTCGAGGCTGGTCAAGGTTCTGCCGTGGTTCTGTTGCACGGGCTGGGGGGTGGCAAAGAAGCATGGATGGCGAGTTTCGGCGCGCTTGCCGCACAGTATCACGTCTATGCGATCGACCAGATTGGCTTTGGCCATTCCGACAAACCGCTCCTGGATTACAAGATCGCAACCTTCGCGGACTTTCTTCAAGGGTTCATGCAGGCGCAGAACATCCCCAAAGCAACGTTGGTCGGGAACTCGCTCGGTGGCTGGATCG
>JBEKVS010000417.1:0-4993 GCA_049513795.1 Occallatibacter sp.
GCCGGGGATTGCTCGGCTACGGCTGAAACGCGCAAGCCGGTAAGCGGCTGCCGTTTCTTTTTGAGGATGGATACCACGTCCACGCTGGTGCATGCGCAGAGGGCCATCAGTACTGCTTCCATTGGGCTGGGCCCATGCGTGTGTGCCGCGTCTGCATCGAAAAGAATGGTGTTTCCGTTCTCCGCGATCCCCTCAAACTGGCTGTCTTGCTTCCATTCACTGTGCGCAATCATTCTGCACTTCCCTCTTGGTGCTCTATCGTAGATTGTCAGTCAACGGCTCGGGATGAATCGTGACCCGGTAAACTTCCGGGCACTCCAGCTTGAAGCGATCTTCGAGTGCCGTGATCACTTCATGCACGCGCCGCATGGGCAGAGCGTCGGGTAGCGTGCAATGACAGGTGATGGAGATATGATCCACGGTGCGTCCGACAACAATCTCGTGCACATCCTTGATCTCTTCGAATTGCCTGGCAGTGCGCCGCAAGGCGGACTCGATCCTGCGATCCGCTTCGACATTTTCTTCCGGCTGCTCGATGGTGGCCGGCTCGCTCTCGATATGCGTGAGCACGGAGTCAATCTCCGGCGCCTCGCGCAGAATCTCCGCTTCCATTGCAGTGACAAACCCATGCGCCGCCAGCAGAGTCATGTTCTCGTCCAGTTCCACATGTTGTTCTACGCGCAGGCGGCCGTGGTGCGACTGCACGCTCAACTCATGAACACTCACATTGTTGCGCGCCGCCACAGCGCGCACACGGTCGAAGATGCTCTCCGCCCGGGACTCGCGGGGAACGGTATGAATGACCACATCGGCTCGCGGCAGCGCGCGATGGGCTGCGTCCGTTGCAGCGCGCACCAATTCCCCGGTGTGCTCAAACGTATCCTGACGCGGCAGCGCCAGAGTCAGGTCGGCAAAGTAGGTGGATCCAGACCGTCGCACGCGTGCCTGCTCCACTCCCAGCACGCCTTCCACTTTGCCCACTTCGTCGACCAGCCGCTGCCGCGTCTCCGCAGGCACTTCATCCATCAGCACGGCCACCGTCTCGCGGCCCAGATGCAGTGTCATGCGCAGAATCATCAGTGAAACCGTCACTGCCGCAAATGGGTCGGCATAGCGCAGCCAGCCGACGCCGCTACTCTTGCCGATCCAGCTGAGGCCCAATCCCACCAGCACGGCCACCGTCGACCAGATGTCCGAAGCAAAGTGGAATGCGTCGACCGCAAGCGCAGGGCTCCCCGTCCGCTCCGCAACTGTGCGCAGCTGCCTTGAACGCCAGAAGTCCACGCAGATCGAGGTGAGCAACACCAGAACGGGCCACACCGAGTGGTGCAACTCGACCCTTTGGCGAATGATGCGTTGCATCGCTTCCCATATGATCCAGGCGCAGGAGACGGCCATCAGACCAGCTTCGCCAAACGCCGAAAGATTTTCGAACTTGCCGTGCCCGTAGGTGTGGCCTTCGTCCGCCGGCCTGTCGCTTACCTGCACCGAGAAGAACGTGAGCGTGACGCCCACCAGGTCCAGCGCCGAATGCGCGGCATCAGACAACACGCCCAGCGATCCGGAAAGCAAACCCGCCGCCAGCTTCAGCAGTGTCATCGTGGCCGCTGCCACCATCGAATGCAGAGCCACGCGTCTCTTTGCGGACGAGAACCCGGCTGTATTCACGGGCAGCGGATTTTGAATAGCTGTTGTCACGCTCTTAACCCGCCGCGCGGCGCACGCCCGTGTACAAGCCGGCGATGCCGAATGTGTAAGGCTGCCATTTGCATTCCGAGTAACCCGTTGCACGCATCAGCGTAAGCATCTCTGGCGGGGACGGAAACCTGGCCACCGAAGCCGGCAAATAGGAATACGGCCCGGCCTGCCCCGCGCCCACGCGTCCGCTGATTAGACGGCCAATCACGGGAAGTATGCGGCGAAAATAGACGGCATAAGCCCTGCCCATTAAACCACCCGGCTCAGCAAAATCGAGAATGCCCAGTTGCGCGCCGGGCTTGAGCACGCGGGCGAACTCGCGCAAGCCAGACTCGTAATTGGCGAGATTCCTGAAACCGAATGCGGCCACGATCAGGTCCAGAGACGCGGCGCGCAGCGGCAGATGCAGCGCGTCCGCCTCGATGGCCACGGCGAACGGAGCGTGAGCGGATGACGCAGAGTCACGGGATTTGAACCGGCGCGCACCGCGGCTCAGCATTTCGCGCGCGAAGTCGGCAGCCAGAATCGGCCGCGCTCCATGAGGCCGGCCCTTCAGCAACGCTCGCGTCATATGGCCCGTACCGCAACAAACATCCAGCACCGACGCATCAGGATCGGCGAGGATGGCGCGAAACTTGCGCGCCGTCTGCCACCACCACAACCGGTCAACGCTGGCCGAGAGCACGTGATTCAGCAAGTCGTAGCGCGGCGCAATCAAGTCGAACATCTGCTGCACGGCGCGTGCCGCTTGCGCTTCGTCCTCCACACCGACCGGCTTGGCTCCCGTAACAACCATCAAATTCTCAAATCTCCTTGCGCACTCATTCATCGTCTGGCTTGCACAGCAATATGGACCTCGTTCGGGAAGCTTGTTTCGTTCATCTGTCGGGACGCTGTTCCGCAGCCTGCGCCAGCATATAGCCAACCGCCGCCTCCAACTCCACAAGCGTCACATCTTCAACCACGCCCGCATCGCCAATTCCCACCGGCAATACGAACCGCCGCACGCCGCCCACATTCTTCTTGTCCCCGCCTGTCGCCGCCACCACTTTTTTCGCCTTAAGCTTCAAAGGCGGTAACGGACCATAGAGGTGGGTGAGACGCTCCATTCGCGCAAACTGGGTCCTGTTAATCGTCCCCCGCTTGGCCGCCAGGTAGAGCGCGGCAATCATTCCCCATCCCACTGCCTCGCCATGCAGCAGGGCTTTGTAGCCTGTCACCTGCTCCAGCGCGTGCCCCACGGTGTGGCCCAGGTTCAAGATCATGCGCAACCCATGCTCACGCTCGTCGCGGTTCACCACCCCCGCTTTCATTCTTATCGACGCGGCGATTACGTTCTCCAGTGCTTTTGGATCGCGCGCCAACACGTCTTCAATGTGCTCCTCCATGAAGCGCACCAGCGCCCGATCGCGGATGATGCCCGCCTTCACACTCTCCATCAGGCCGGCGCGCAGTTCGCGGTCGGGCAGGGTTGCCAGCACGCCGATATCCGCGA
The DNA here is from genome assembly GCA_049513795.1 of Occallatibacter sp. Classification (GTDB taxonomy): domain Bacteria; phylum Acidobacteriota; class Terriglobia; order Terriglobales; family Acidobacteriaceae; genus Telmatobacter. The sequence goes on from JBEKVS010000417.1 coordinate 3,194, forward strand.
ACACGGCCAGCGGATGATGGAAGCTGCCCACCAGATTCTTGCCTTCGGGCAGATTCACGCCCGTCTTGCCCCCCACGCTGCTGTCGACCTGCGCCAGAAAGGTCGTCGGAACCTGCACATAGGCGATGCCGCGCATGTAAATCGCCGCCACAAATCCGCCCACATCACCCACGATGCCGCCGCCAAACGCGATGAGCAGCGACCCGCGATCCCCGCCCGCTCTGGCCATCTGGCGCAGAAACTTCTCTACACTGGCAAGCGTCTTGTGCTTCTCGCCCGGCTCCAGAAACAAGACGATGGGCTCATCAGGGAAGGACTGTCGCAGGCTGTGTCCCCACAGCGCCCAGATGGGCCCTGAAGTCAGCACGAAGATGCGTCGCGGCAGCCGCCCCGCAACCCGCTCGATGCGCGGCGCGAGCGTCTCGATCAGCCCGCTGCCGGTAACCACGTCGTACTTCGCTGAAGGTGTGTCGACTCGAATCGTTTGCACGCTGCTCTTATCGTAAATGGCGCATTTCGTGAACTGGACTGGATTCCCCCTCCCAACCGATTGAGGACGATTTCAATTCGCTGCCCGCATCTCCTCGCGAACAATCCGCCGCAACGTATCCTCCAGCTTAGGTGCCTTCCCTTCCACGTGCTGCCTCAGCGCATCATTGATCGATCAGCGTCTGGTATCCCGCATCGAGTGGGCCGCCAGAAAGAAGCTTTACTCCTCCGCACTCGCCTGCTCCACCGCCCCATTCTTCAGTGCCCACTCGACGAAGCCAGAAGGAGCGTTCTTCACCCCCGCAACATTGGCGCCCTTCAAGCTCTTGACCTGTTGCCACTTCGCATCCTTCAAGTCGGTGCCGCGCAGGTCCGCGTCGTCGAGGCGAGCTCCGGAAAAGTCCGCGCCAACCAGGCTTGCGCCCATGAGATCTGAATTGCGAAGATCGGCCTCGACGAATTTCGCTCCGTCGAGCGTTGCGCCGCGCAGATTGGCCGAGTTGAGATCGGCCAGGGTGAAATCCACGCCGGCCAAATTGCTGTTGCGCAGATCGGCGGAACTGAAATCGGAGCGCATCAAATCGGCCTTGCTCAGGTTCAGCCCCTGCAAAAATGCCGAAGAAACGTCCACGCCCACAAGCGGAACACGGTCCGCATTCAGTTCCTGCAGCGCCTCGATTCTTCCTCCGCTGCCGCCCTTCCCCTGCGCTGTATTGATGACCTGCCAGGCCTGGTAGTGGCGCTGCTTCACCCGGTCGCCCGACTCGGCAAAGTAGAAGATCACCGCGACCAGCACGGAAAACGATCCCAGGTATTCCAGCACTTCGAGCAGCGTCCAGTTGCTCAGGGCGAAGGCTACCCACTCCAGAAGCCATTCGAATGCTACAAAAGGCACCGTCCACCGGCGCCTTGAGGATTGCCTTCTCACTCTCCACGGGGCAGGCCGCGACCTGGGCTCGTGCATAATCATCTGCTGTGACCCTCCACGAGGCGAATGTACTCCTCTATTCTCAATTCTAAGAAACCAATCGGTTCCTCGATTCGCGTGCATGTATGTGTACGAGCAACAGGCAAGAACGGAATCGCGCGCCGCCTTCTACCCGATGGGCGGGATTACGCCCGGCGAAGATGTGCTGGGATCGTTTCGGGCGCCAATAATAGGAAGCACCCTTAGGCAGATCTTCGAGTCGGCCGCCGGTCGAGCGTACGCGGCCAAGCGGCCAGACTCACGCGGGCTGCGCAGTGTTGTAGAAGTCCAGATAAAGATTCCGGACCGTCTTGTAGCACTCGCAGGCTGCGCCCTCCAGCCCC
>JBEKVS010000418.1:0-4977 GCA_049513795.1 Occallatibacter sp.
CAACAACGCGCAATAGCGATGTCCACGCCACAAACGCGCCTCCAAAATGCTGGTGTTCGCGCAATTTCAACTCCCCAACGAAGGGGACTTCCGATTGTTGATGTGAACGTCCTTTATCATTCACAAATCGGATTAGCAAGACCACGGGAGTTTCCCGGGAGATTTGTCCGAGATAGGGTATTCGTCCAAGTGAAGACGTTGGTAAACACTTGCCGACATGAACGAAGCCGCTGCGGCGGCGGACGCATCCGCGTGCGGTTGAGCCGGCCTTTGTGGCTGCCGGGGTAGTTTGGTTCGCAGAGAAGGAGGATTCTCTGTGAACCATTTACGTCAACTCATGCTTGAGGAGTTGCACCGCCGCAACTTCGCTGCAACAACCATCCGCACCTACCTGCACGGTGTGACGCACTTCAGCCGGTACTTCCGGCGTCCGCCCGATCAGCTCGGCCGGGAAGACATTCGCAAGTATCAGGCAGCTCTGTTCACCCAGTTCAAGTTCAGCCCGAACACCGTCATCCTGCGGCTGGCGTCGCTGCGCTTCTTCTACATTCACGCATTGAAGCGTAACTGGAGCATTGCCGAGACGCCCTACCCGAAGAAGGTGCGTCATCTTCCAGGGGTGCTCAGCCAGGAAGAAGTCGCGCGGCTGATCGACGCTGCGGATAGCCCCTTTGATCGCATTCTGCTGATGACCATGTATGCCACCGGCGCACGCCGCGCGGAGGCGGCTCGGCTGAAGGTCAGCGACATCGACAGCCAGCGGATGGTGGTTCACATCCACGAGGGCAAGGGCGGCAAGGACCGCGATGTCATGCTCAGCCCGAAGCTGCTCGAAGAGCTGCGCACCTACTGGCGCGGACTACGGCGCAAGCCCAAGGAGTGGCTATTCCCCGGGAACCGCTGGCACACGGCAAGTTACCCTGTCACCACCAAGGTTCTCTGGTCTGCCTGCCAGATCGCCGCCAAGCGCGCCGGCCTCGACAACAGGCGCATTCATCCCCACACTTTGCGCCATTGTTTCGCGACCCATCTTCTCGAAGCCGGCGCCGACCTGCGCACCATCCAGATCCTGCTTGGGCATCGCGATCTCGAGGTCACCACAGTCTACCTGCATCTGTCCCAACGGCATTTGAGCGCGACCGCCAGCCCGCTCGATGCACTGTCGTTCCCATCGCAAGGGGCACACACGCACAGTTGAACAACCGGCCTCTCGTGGAGATGGCCGACATTGTTCGCTGTGCCGGACAGGCATTTATCGAACACAGTCGCAGGTGGATCAACTGGCAACACCGGAAGGTGTTGCTGGCCATCGTGCGCTGCCGCACCGCCGCGCTGGGCGGGCATCGCGACCGCTGCACCGGCTGCGGACTTACGACCAGGCTCTCCTACAACTCGTGCAGAAATAGACATTGCCCGCGTTGCCAGGGCAACGCGCGCCGACGCTGGCTCCAGGCGCGCGAACGGGAGCTTTTGCCCACTCGCTACGTCCACGCGGTCTTTACTCTCCCGCGCGAACTGGCTCCGCTCGCATTGCAGAACAAAAGGCTGATCTATAACCTGCTCTTTCACTCGAGCGCTGAGACTCTGCTTGAAGTCGCTCGTGATCCACGGCATCTCGGTGCCGAGATCGGCTTCTTCAGCGTGCTCCATAGCTGGAATCAGCGCTTGCAGTTTCATCCGCATATCCACTGCGTACTTTCCGCCGGCGGTCTCGCTCCGGATCATTCCCGCTGGATCTCCGCTCGGCGTTCCTTCTTTCTGCCCATCGGCGTGCTCAGCCGCGTCTTCCGCGGCAAGTTCGTCGCTGGACTTCGCAACGCATTCCATCGTGGCGAGCTTCAGTTTCACGGCGAGCTTTTGCCGCTGGCTCATCCGAGCGCCTTCGCTCGATGGCTGCGGGTACTGTTCCGCCACGACTGGGTCGTCTACTCCAAGAAGCCCTTTGGAGGACCGGAACATGTGCTGCGCTATCTCGGCGCCTACACTCATCGCGTCGCCATCTCGAACTCCAGGCTGGTCGCTCTCGCTGATGGCAACGTCACCTTCCGCTGGCGCGATTCCGCCCACGGCAACAAGAAACGGCTCATGACTCTGGCGGTCAACGAGTTCCTGCGCCGCTTCCTGCTCCACCTGCTGCCCCCGGGCTTCGTGCGCATTCGCAACTTCGGTTTCTTGGCCAACCGCAACCGCGCTTCGCTCCTGCCGCTCTGCTTCCGGCTGCTCAGCGGCACAGAGAAGATCACAGCTTCGCCAGCATCACCGTCCACAGATCAGACTCATTCACTCTGGAACTGCCCAGTCTGCGGCGCAGCCATGCGCGTCGTCGAACGGCTCTCCGCCGCGCAGATCCTGCCTCGCTCGCCACCTCAACCAAACCGGTGTGCAGCATGAAGCTCTATCTACATCTCCGGCCTTGGCCCGCGCTTCGGCGCGCGTGCAGGTCCCTTGTCTCATCCGGCCCACAGTGTTCGGCCGGCTATCTCTTCAGCCTTCGACTGACAGCACGTTGCGGTGGTTCACCGCACCATCCTACCGTCAAGGCGGCACCTCCTGCCCAACTCAGCCGGTGCCTGATCCCTTTGCATCCGCTCAGACCGATTCAAAGTACGTAGGCTTCCGCGGAGGGCGGCTTCCTTCAAGTCGCTGTATCAGAAGCGCCCCGCTGAAACCATGCAGCTGCGCACTGTTGCGTGGCGGGCGCTCCAGATACAGCACTAAGACATATCGGTACCGGTCTCCGGTCGGTGACTGATTCGGAGATTTGGCATGATTCGAGAGCCCGTTTCGTTACAGGGCGATATTGGGCGGCCTTCTACCGAAGCTGCTGGCTTTTTCGAAGGCATGAGCGAGTTGGAGGACGCTAAAGTCCTGCTTGTCGCGGCCGACAATTTGAAGGCCGATGGGCAGGCCTTCGGGCGTGAAGCCTGCAGGTACTGAGGCAGCGGGGTTGCCGGTAGCCGAGATGTACCAGCAGCTTTTCATCCAGTCGATGTAGTTGGTGAAGTGAACGCCGTTGATCTCGGTGGGCCACGGCATGTTGACGTCGAAGGGCGGCAGTTGTGTGGTGGGCAGGATGAAGTACTCGTACCTTTCCAGGAAGGTTTGAAAGTGGCGCCACAAGTCGGTGTGCGCGATCTCTGCACGGGCGATGTCGCTGCCGGAGAGCGCGAGGCCTTCTTTGATCTCGGCGGTGAGAGTGTCCTTGAAGCCGTCGGGATGGAGCTGAAAGCCCTTGCCGTAGGCGGCGCCGGAGTTCCATGCGCGCAAAATGCGGTAAGAGATTTCAGCTGGAGCAAAGTCCGGCTCGGCCTGCTCGACGATGCAGCCCAGAGACTCGAAAACGTTGCGCTGCGCATCGACGGCAGTGCGGACGCGAACTCGCGTCGCGTGGGCTGGTCTTGCTGTACAGTAAGCATGCCAAAGACGTTATCATGAGAGAACCCGATGCAGAAATACTGATCTGGAACGCCATATGTTCCCCTTTTACAGTTGACCTATGGGTGAGTGCACTAACCGCAAGCTTAGAGCTCATTGAGCCGGATTGCGCACACCTGTCAGGGTTACCCCCGATAAACCTGTGTAGCCCCTCACGCCAGAAGCTAGTTTCGGGTTTGGAATAGCCACTGTTTCTGCCTTTCGTAATTTCGAGTTCATGGTTCGTATACCGCAGGTATGTCCGATTATGAGCTGACTTCGAGGGCGTCCATGGAAAGCGATACGCAACGAATCGCGCTTGGGTTGCGCCAGAGAGATGTCGCTGTCCTCGAGACGCTGGTCGAGCAATACCAATACCGACTTGTTCGTTATCTCGTCTCCCTATTGGGCAGACGCGATGGAGTTGACGACTTCGTGCAGGAGACGTGGCTCCGAGTCCTGGAGCGAGGTGAGTCCTACGACGGGCACTCTCGCTTTGAACCCTGGCTCTTCAGGGTGGCACGCAATATTGCTCTCGATGCCATGCGTAAGCGACCAATGTTCAGCCTGGACTCAAATGAGGAAGATGGTGTTCGCTCATCGCCTGCATCCGGCGAGCCTTCGCCATACACGCTTGCGGCGCGGACGGAAGACGCCGAGCGGCTAGCCGACTCGCTGCAAACTCCAGAGCCCGTCTATCGGGAAGCCCTCGTACTGCGTTTTCAAGAGGATTTATCTCTACAAGAGATATCCGCGATTGTGGGAGCGCCCGTCTCTACCGTAGCTTCCAGAATCTATCGAGGACTGGCTACGCTGCGGCCGCAGTTCGAGGGAGAAATAGCATGAACATTGACCACCATGAAGGTTTCCAACGCATGATCGACGAGAGTCTGGCGGCCGCTGTCTCAGCGGAGAAGGAACAATCTCTTCGCGAGCATCTCGCCACTTGCGTTCCATGCCAGGAGTACCTCAGCGCCAGCAACCGGGTTATCGCGGGCATAGGCGGTTTCTCCTTCGAGGTGGATCCGACCCTCAATGCCAGGGTTCTGGTAGCCCTCAAGCTGCATCACACCGGGACAATGCGACAGCACAACGTGCAATTCAAGGTCTGGGCTGCATTTGCTGTAGCACTCTCGATGTCATTTGTCGGATCGGCACTTGTCTACCAGGTGGCCAAGCTGCTGACGGTCCCAATGCATTTCGACGCTGCTCAAGTCCAGGCTGGCGTGCTCGTCTTTTGGCTGCTGCCATCTTTTTGCTCGGCCTTACGTCTGCTCGCGGCGCCTGGTGAGAATAGAGGTATTGCATGACACAGCAATCGGCGGTGCTTTTGATAGCGTTCTTGGCTGGGCTTGTAGTTGCGGCTGTCTTGTTGGGAACCGCGAGACGGAATATTCTCCCCAGGTCTGCAATGGTCATCGCAGCATTGGCGATCCCGATCTGGGTAGTCTATTTTGCTTCCAGCCAGGGCCGTTCCTTACTTGCTTCCAAAGGATTTCTCAGTACCATGCCAGAAGCGCTTTGGTTTGGCTTGACGTTTGGCGTCTTCACCGCGGCTTTTTT
>JBEKVS010000419.1:0-4959 GCA_049513795.1 Occallatibacter sp.
GTGGTCGGCGGCGGCAACATCTTTCGCGGCGTGGCCAAGCAGGCCAAGGAGATGGACCGCGTCAGCGCCGACAACATGGGCATGCTATCCACGGTGATCAATGCCATCGCCATGCAGGATGCTATTGAACGCCGCGGCGTGCAGTGCCGCGTGATGAGCGCCGTGTTTATGAACCAGGTGGCCGAGCCCTACATTCGCCGCCGCGCGGTGCGCCATCTGGAAAAGGGAAGAGTCGTCATCTTCGCCGCCGGCATTGGCAATCCTTTCTTCTCTTCCGATACCGCGGCCAGCCTGCGCGCCATGGAGATCAAGGCCGAAGTGCTGCTGAAGGCCACCAAGGTGGAAGGCGTCTACAATGCTGACCCGGTGCTGCACAAGGACGCGGTGAAGTACGACGAGATTACTTATATGGAGATCCTGGGCCAGGGACTGAAGGTGATGGACCTGACGGCGGTGAGCCTGTGCAAGGACAACGACCTGCCCATGATCATCTTCAACATGAACCGGCCGGGAAACATTCGCCGCGTGGTGATGGGCGAGAAGGTCGGGACGCGGGTGAAGGCGTAAAACAGGGATTAGGGGTTAGGGATCAGATCTGGGAGCGGCGGCGTTGAATTTCCTGGCTGCGCGACCGTACCAGCAGGCCGGCTGGGGGACGTCTAATTGCCAGTGGACATGCGCAAGCCAGCACGGCTGGATGGACTGACAGGCCTGCGCAGCTTTGCGGCGGTCAACATCGTCTTCTTTCACTTCTCGGATCCAACCTGGTTTGGCTGGCTGGCGCCGGTGGTTAATGCCGGCTATGCGTCGGTGAGCTTCTTCATCCTGCTCTCAGGCTTTGTGCTGGCCTATAACTACGCCGGCCGGGCGCGCGACGGAGCGCTCGATAAGCGGCGCTTCTGGGAGGCGCGCTTTACGCGCCTTTATCCCATTTACTTCTTGAGCCTGCTGCTGAGCTGGCGCATGGTTCCTGTCGAATACACGGCGCATGGGCCGAGAATGTTCTGGACCGGCATGTTGCTGACGCCGCTCCTGCTGCAGGGGTGGATCCCGTCCATCGCCACCTTCCTGAACACGCCGGCGTGGACCATGTCGGCGGAGTCGGCTTACTACCTGGCTTTTCCCTGGCTCGCCAGGGGCAAGCGGCCTTCGCGGGTTGTGCCGTATCTGGGAAAGATTGCCGTAGTTTGGGGCCTGGGCCTGATTCCGGGAACGCTCTACATCGTTTTCAATCCAGACGGCATTGCCCACCCTGACCGGTGGAGCTGGGGTCCGTGGCTGCAAGTGCTCAAGTACACGCCGCTTCCGCACCTGGCGAGTTTTGTGTTTGGCGTGATGCTGGCCAACCTGGATGAGCTGGTGGGGCGCACCAGCCGGTTGCGGCTGGTTCTTGGGGTGGGCGGATTCGCGGGGACGTTTTTTATTCTATGGCTGGGCAGCCGGGTGCCCTACGCCCTTGTTCACGACGGTCTGCTGATGCCTCTGTTCGGCTGCATCATCCTCGGGCTGGCGGGAACCAACTGGCTGGCCAAGGCGCTGGGATGGGGGCCATTGGTATTTATTGGTGAGTCCAGCTACTGCCTTTATCTGCTGCACTTTAACCTGTGGAACTTGATCCATGACTCGCACGTTCTCGATCGTCTGGGTTTGGTGCGGTACGACCCGTGGCTCAGCTATGTTCTGCTGATTGGGATGGCCCTGCTGGCCCTCCACCTGGTGGAGAAGCCGGCGCAGCGCCAGCTGCGCAAATGGATGGGAGTGGGCAGCGTGGTGAAAGAGCGGCGCGGCGCGGGAACCCAGAATTCGCCCGCCGCTCCTCTACGCGCCGACGCAACACGTGTACGCGCCGACACAACACGTGCTCCGGGGGGCGCATCCAAGCCCTAGCTACACTGGCGGAAGATATCGCGCCGCGTGGAAGCAATCTGAGTTCGATGGGAGAGATTCAGCCATGGCTAAGAGCACAGCAGTCTTTGGTTTATATGCGACACCCTACATTGCGGAGACGGCGGTCGATCATCTGGTGTTAACAGGCTTCATTCACTCCGACATATCCGTTCTGCTTGCCGACGACGAGACTTTAGCTCATGAAAAGCACACCAAGGCTCCCGAGGGCACCGCGGCCGGAGCAGCCACCGGGGGAGTAATCGGCGGCACGCTCGGTTTGCTGGCCAGTTTTGGCGCGCTCGCCATCCCTGGGGTCGGCCCGCTCATCGCCGCCGGCCCGCTCGTCGGCCTGTTGGCCGGAATGGGTGCCGGCGGTACAGTGGGCGGACTCGTAGGCGCGCTCGTCGGGATGGGCATTCCGGAGTACGAAGCCAAGCGCTTTGAAGGTGCAATCAGGAATGGCGGCACGCTGCTATCGGTGCACTGCGAGACCGCGGATGAAGTCGCCTTCGCCAAACAGGCGCTGAAGCAAACAGGCGCGCACGACGTAGCAGCAACCGGCGAGGAAGGTTCGGGGACTAGTTCCGGCGAGGGCTACGAGTTGAAGAACGCTTATTTGAAAGAGTCGAGTTTGGGCTCATTGACTTCGGCCGAGCGCTCGCGCGACGACATCGATGCAGATTATGAGTTGAAGAACGCTTATCTGCGCGATGAAAGTGAGCGTTCCGCTGGCCGCGCACTGTTGCAATTCGACGCCAGCGAACTGGATCCTTACGAAACGGGCGGGGTTCGAGGTCGGGTTCAAGCTGGAGAAGAGCATGAGCTCACCGGGGTGTCCCCGGCGGGCACACGTCATCCGCGCTGACCGCAAGTACGCCTTAGACTCTTGAACTGCGAGTTTCTCACGTGGGCGCAACAAATCTTGCGCCCACATTCGATTTCGCCCGGATTTTTCGCCGAAGACGTGACAGCTTCCGCGCTTGCGGGAGGTTTAGTAGTCGACGCCCTTCCAGTAGTTCGGTGCGCTCACGTACTCGTATTTGTCGGGGTTGTTCTGCACCAGCAAGGCGGCATCGTCGGCCCACAGGGTGCCATGCACGTTGTTTCCCGTGTCGGCCACAACCGCATAGCCGAGCTGGTAGTTTTCGAACTCCTGGCTGCGCCGGTCGATCGAGTCCCAGTGCTGGTAGACGCTTGAGTTGTGGATGGCTTCTGCCTGGTGGGCAGCGTTGACGCGTTGCGTGGCGGCATTGCCGGCGGCGATGGACGCGCGCTCCGACGGGGCAGCATATGCCGCTGCCTGGTGCTGAACAATGTTGCTATCGAAGGTGAAGCTCTGCATCACGGCGCGCAGCGTGGCCCGCTCGCCGGCGGCAAATTGCTGAGGAATGGTGGTCACATTGGCGAAGCTCATCCAGTTGCCGAAGCGGCCCGGAGGGTTGACGCAATAAACAGCATCGAGTTCGCGCACGCCTTTTCCATCGCGATAGTCGACGGTGCCGGCCAGGCGCGTGCAGTGCTGCTGCGAGTTCGCTGGGATCGGGCTGGCGCCGGTGATGTTGTAGGAGGCGGCGGGCAGCCTTTGCTTGCGGCGGGAATCCTGCGCGAGGTCGACGAAGGTCTTTGCCTGGTTGGCGCCGTAGGGGTAGTAGGTCCCATTGGCGTAGGAGGTGTTGCGCAGGCCGCCGCTCTGGACGGTGCGCATGGTGCGCTGGACGTTGGGATTGTTGGTGTCTCCGGCGAGGTAGGTCGAGTCCATCTCCGCGGTTTCCCCGTGTGGCCCCATGGCGACAAGACCTCCTCCGCCCGACCTGGGCATGAGCTGCCAGCCATTGGGCACGCTGATGGCAGCGGAGCGGTCCTGCGTAACCAGACGGTGAAGCTCTGCAGGAGAGCCACTGGAGGCCGAGTTGGCGGCGCCCGAAGCGCTGGAACTGGAGCCAGCGACGCCGGCAAACGGATGCCAGGCGCTCATGAGGGTCTTCATCATCGGGCTCAAAGTCTTGGGAAAGCGGGAAGCATCGTCGGAAACCAGAGCCACTTCAACGTGGTCGGTGGAGATTTTGGTGGCGATGAGCAGGCCAGCAACCTGCAGCGGGGCTTTGCCGGCTCCCTGGTCGTGCCGCGTAACGGTGAAGAACGTGGCGACTGAATCGGTGCCGCGCACTTCGAACAGCTTGCCTACCTTGGGCTTTTCTCCCAGCGACTGGTGCAGCGAGCGCAGAACGGCGCCCATCGCGCCGGCCTCGGTCGTTTGGCCGGCGGCCTGCCCGTAGACGATTTTGCCTCCCTGCTGTGGGTTGATGGTCTTCAAGCCGCCCTGTGCAAAGGACGAGGCTCCGAACGACAGAGCAAGCAGCAGAAGTGTGTTTGCAATGGTCAGGAAGCGCAGGCCAGTGTCTTTCATTTCATCTCTCCAATCGGTAATCCCGTCTTTCTACAACAGAGTGCGGGAAGGAACGAAGAGATGAATCACGGCCGCAAAGTAAGCGTCCTGATCTCCCCTCTTGACCTACGTGAGGATTGATTCTCGAAGTGTCTATGCGCTCGATGATCACGTTTTGTATACTTGGCTTTCAATTTCACAAGCTGGAGGCCTCGCATGCTGGAGACTTCTGAGAGTCGAACTCGACGCGAGGTGCTTTCCTTGGGAGCCTCCTTTGCGGCAGGCCTTGTCTTGCCAGCTTTGTCTGTTCCCCCTCAGGTGCTGGAAGCCCAGGCGCCGGCCTTGGCAGAGAGTTCGGGGCGGCGGCCCGAAGCGAACCTCATCCGAGCGGGTCAGGATGCCGGCCACCCTACCTTTCATCACAACGGCAATGGTTTGTTCTTCAAGGCCACCAAGGCGCAGACGGGAGGTTCGGTACTCTGCTGGGAAAACCACGGTATGGGCGGGGGCCCTGACGAACACCTGCATTTGGAGCAGGAGGAGTACTTGTACGTTGTGGAGGGTCGGGTCACCGTGAAGGTGAATGGAGTTCTGTCGGTTCTATCGCAGGGAGACTCGGCTCTGGTGCCGCGCAATACGCCACATGCGTTCGCGCTGTCGGATAAAGTCCCAAGCCGGTTGCTGGT
>JBEKVS010000420.1:0-4943 GCA_049513795.1 Occallatibacter sp.
TTTACCTATGCGGGCGAGTGGCCATGCCTGCCTAGCCAAGGAAGATTGGGTGCCCCAGGTCAGGACTCTCAGACCTGGGATCCAGGGTCCACCGTGCGTCAGATCTTAGCGAAGAAAATCGGTACGCACGATCAGGCGGGATGCGTCCTCCTTTGTCTATGATTTGTTCAACATGACGACCGGGCGCATAGACAAAGCGGATGGTCGAGAGACGGCAGACCGCCTCTCCGCAATTGTCGCGAACTCCCTGGACACTCAGGCGAGAACGCAAGATCTCGCGCGCCAGGCGTATCAAAGCCGCACGCAATTCCACAGGTTGTTCCGAACCGTGGTCGAAGAGACTCCGGCAGCCATGCGGCGACGGCTCTTGTTGGAAAGAGCCGCCTATCAACTGGGGCACACCGCAATTTCAGTTACGGACATTGCCCTGGACGCCAACTATGGTTCGCTGGAAGCCTTCACTCGCGCCTTCCGAAAAGCCTTTCGGAGTTCTCCCAGCATCTACCGGCGCATGCGCGATGCGCACTTTCATCTGCCGGCGCCGAACAGAATTCACTTCTTGGCGATTGGTTCCCAAACAAAAGGAGGAGGAGACATGGATCTATTCGATCGTTTTGCAGGCAACGACTCCTGGCACACGCGGCGCTTGCTGGAGTATGCGAGTACTCTCACGGAGGAACAACTGGATCGGACGCTGCCCAGCGTCGTAGAGCTGCTGCCTTGGCGCGAGTCGAATAAGACTCTAAGACAGCTGTTGGAAAACATCATCTTCACCAAGGAAGTCTGGACCGCGGCGCTGTCCGGAGCCGATATGGATGTGAATGGCCCTCCCCAGTCGCAGCGCACTCCGCAAGCGATGATGCAAAGGCTCGAAAAGACAGATGTCGAACTGCATCGCATTTTCGGGAACATCCGAAACCGCTCCGGTTGGGACGATACTTTCGTCGACGCCTTGTGCGAACCGGCGGAGACCTTCACATACGGCGGCGTCTTCGCCCATATCATGACATTCAACGCGCATCGCCGGTTGATGGCCTTGGACGCTCTTCGACAACTCGGCGTCCAGACCGAGGGCTTCGGCGATCCCATGGAGTATGAGGAAAGTGTCGCGCCCTGGAACGAGCCAGCGGCTCTCCAAAAGAAATGAGAGAACGGATGTCCATCAGTGACGGGAGGTGAACACGTACCCCACCTCTGTCTCAACCTCAACTGGCGCCCCATTGACGAGTCCGGGCGGGTAAGTCTGCTTCCGCAGCGAGTTGACTTCATCGGATTCGTAGATCGACGGGCCCGCGATGGGACGGACGCTTTTCACCACCCCATCCTTGCCGATAATCACATCCATCATGCCCTTCACATTCAGCGCGGCCTGATTGGAAATGCCGAAGGCGGGAGAACTCTTCTTGAGGATCCGCGCCTGCATGTGAAGTTGATCGATATACTGCCTCGCCGGCGGCGGAGACAGGGCATCAGAAGGCGCTTTGAAGAGATCATCGCTGTTCGGCGGCAAATCCTCCAACACATCGATATGAATCTTCAGCGAAGGCTGGCCCTGACAAGCCACGGTTATATCCCGGCTCACCTGGTGCCCGCGAAACAGGAACAGGGCATTCAGAAGCGTCGCGCTTTGCTGTTCAATCACATTCCGGCCCAACCCGCTTGCATAACGCAGTTGCGGTGTGCCCGGATCAAAACAGTAGGTCGGCGCAGTCTGAGATCGTGGTCCGCCGCGCGCCTGGATCTCGACACAATGCAGCGTCACGCCCAGGATGGAGCGATCCGTCGCTTCCAGATCAAGTTTCTCCAGAACAGCTCGCGCGGGAAAGTTGATAAACAGATTGTTGAAGACGCGTTGGTCGATAATGGCCGGCCAATCCATGTCGCCGGTCCGCAACAAGCCCGTCTCTGTCAGGTAGTCCGTTTGCGTAAAGACCTTGCTCGCGTAGGACTGCTTGATCTTCCTTGGTCCGCCCCAGAAAATCTCGTACGTGCCGCCGCCCTTGGGTTTGCTTTCCTCATTCAGGAAGGCATAGGTCGCCCGCAGATGCCAGGGCACGACGTCCGTTCCGAGAAAGCGATTGATCCGGCTGGCTGTCTCCAGCAGGTCGATCGGACTCGCCTGCATGCCTGAAGCAGAACCAACCTGCGCCCACGCAGACACCCCACAGCCAACCCAAAGCAGAAAGACGCAACCTGTCACCAATCGAGGCATAGCGTATCTCCTCGGAACCACCCAAAGGCAAGATTCCTTTTCGAAACAATTTTTACGACGCCCGGGGAATGCAAAGGAGAAAATAACGAGCTGAAATGCAGCCACGGACAACTCGGCGGTCGGCAGAAATCGAAATCATAATTTGAATCCCTGTCTTCGTCTATCTTCGATTCCGTGACGGATCTCTTGCATGTTTGTCATCCTGAGCAAAGCGAAGGATCTGCTTTTTGTCAGATGTTTGAGGGAACCATATTGCACACAAAATGTGGCTTACTTCTGACTCAGGTGGTACAGGGAAGATTGGGTGCCCCAGGTCTGGACTTTCAGACAAGGGTCGACATGTCCAATTCGGTTCGATCGCCGTTGCGTGCAATTACCCACAGGAGGCGCATACTGAAGGTGGAGTTGGGAGCCTGACATCCCGGAAGTATCTCCAACTATTCCTCCCTGCCGCGCGGACTGACGTCACCTCGCGGGCAAACATGCGCAAATGCTGCACAAAAACCCGCTTAATCGCGCCATAGCGACACCGAAAATAGATCGTAAATTACACATGCAATTGAAGATATACCGCAAGAACGCTACCCACACCCGGGTTTTTCACCCCTTTTGCTCGCATTTCGGCAGCCGATGCCGCATTTTCAGCTCATGCAATTGCCCTGCGGAGGTTGCAGATTGCACTGGGCGCAGCTAAATTGGGTGCGAGAGTTGAATCTGTCCCGGAAAGGAATCGTCCCGATGGAAGCTGCCTCTGCATTGATCGACGAGAAGATCAAGGAACTGGGCGACTGGCGCGGCAAGACCTTCGCGAAAGTGCGCGAAATCATCCACAAGGCAGACCCTGAGATCGTCGAAGAGTGGAAGTGGATGGGCACTCCCGTCTTCTCCCACGCCGGCATCGTCTGCACCGGAGAGACATACAAAAATGTCGTCAAGATGACCTTCGCCAAGGGAGCAGCGTTGCAAGACCCTTCCGGCCTCTTCAACTCCAGCCTCGACGGCAATGTCCGGCGCGCCATCGACATCCACGAAGGCGAGAAGATCAACGAGGCGGCCCTGAAGGATCTCATCCGCGCAGCCGTAGCGCTCAATCTCCAGAATCTCAAGGCCAAAAGCCAGCCGAAGCCTAAGCCCCGGCCAGCGAACAGCAAGCCAGGGCGGAAAATGGCGGGTCTATAAGCTGGGAGAAATTTTCGCCGCAGGGGCAGCCTTCGTTGAGAGAGAGTCAATCGCCTGGCGGTTCAGGTCGGTTGCGCCTATCCCGCCTCCATCTTCGGTCTGGGCGGCGATTCGGATGGATCGGGCGTTGTAGGGAACGCGGAGAGTAACGGAGGCTTTCAGTGACAAGCCGGCTAATGCTGCCTGGTCCTGAGTGGTAGCTGAGAAAGCAATGCCCTGGAGTTTGGAGGCCAGTATCTGGTGAGTGGAGGAAAAGCTTACCGCGAGGAGGATGAGATTTGCGGTGCTCTTGCCGCCCTCGGTGGACTCCCAATGAATGTTTTTGGATTGGACAACGAGGTTGACGTCTGCGCTGCGTGACTCGGGATGGCGGACGATGCTGTCGACTTTCATGGCCAGCCCGGTGTAGGGAATGGAAGACTGAACCGCTTGAGAGACGTTGAGAATGGTTTGCTTTTCAGTGTCGATCGGGTGGGATTCGTCTGGTGCGTAATAGCCGCCCCTGGTGATGACCTGGAGATCCGGGTTGCGGAGGGTGACGCGGATGTGGCGGAATTTGCCGTCTGCATCGGCGGCTGAGCCGGATTCGTTAGGGTGATAGGTGAGGGTGTAGTATTCGGCGCCCAGGCGCTGGGATTGACGGATCAGGTTGTCGACGTCGTTCTCGTTGTAAAAGATCCTGCCGCCGCTTTCATTGACGAAGCCCCCAAAGTTGATATCGCCACCAAAGGGATCAAGGCCAATGGTTGTGTCGGCGGTTTTAGAGCCGGGCAAGGCGTTTATCTCCTGGACCTTGAGACCGGGGAAGATGAGGAAGAGGCTGATGCGTGCATCCACCAGCATGTTGGTGGTCTGGTGGACGAACCGCTCAAGTTTGTCGACGGAGTAGATGTTCCGATAAGCCAGGATCGTGCCGGGGCCTCCGCGGCCGATCCAGATGATGTTTTTGCGGCCCGAGATGGTTTGGTTTTGGAGGGCGATCTGCTGCAGGGCCTGGATGGACTGGAAAAAGCGCTCATCCTTGAAGGCTGGGATGTTTTTGTAGGGAGTCTCGGTGGGAACGTGCTTGAGAGCGAAGAGGAGATCGGCGCGGCTGCGGGTGTATCCCTGCAGGAGCTCTAGAGTGCGATTGCCGAGAAGCATCAATTCAGCGGGAGCGGCCAGGTGTGAGGGTTGGTCTTCCAGATACTTTTG
Organism: Occallatibacter sp.; assembly: GCA_049513795.1. Lineage (GTDB taxonomy): Bacteria > Acidobacteriota > Terriglobia > Terriglobales > Acidobacteriaceae > Telmatobacter. The sequence continues at coordinate 4,586 of JBEKVS010000420.1, forward strand.
CATCTGGTCGCAAAGGAAGGAGAAATCCTCCAGGCTGGAGTTGAGCTGATCGAGGACGAAGATGGTGGTGGGGGCGTTGCCGTCTGGAGTGTCGTCAGAAGCGTGCTTATTGGGAGCGTGGGATTCGGGCGCTTCAAAGGAGAAAATGCGCTGGGGGCGGTTATCTTCGGTGATGGAGAAATCGTCTTTGGTGAGTCCGGAAGTGACGATGTGTCCCTTTTTGTCGACCACAGTGATATCGAGAAAGACAAGCGTAGTCGTGGATTGGAAGGTGGGAACGGCGGCGTTCTGCTGAGCTTGGATTGCCGGGACGCCAAAAAGAACCAGAAAGAACAGGAGTGCGGCGTTACTCAGAGGC
>JBEKVS010000421.1:0-4940 GCA_049513795.1 Occallatibacter sp.
GCTTTGCCTCCAGGTCCACCGCTCAGATGGAGCAGATAATTGGTGTTTACCCTGGGGTCGACGCGGTTCGAGCCATAACTCCCCCTTGTTACATGAGTACTTATCAAGTAACCGGTGGTTATCCAGAAAATGATGTTACCGGTTCGCGAAGTTTTTACTCCACGGTGTTTCAAAAATGAAGGCCGGGAAGCGGATTGGCGAACCTGCCGTCTAGATCCGGACCAGTTTTCCAAGATGCTTCCGAATGCGATGGGAAAACACCCGGGCGATCTGCGCGTGCGGACTCCGAAGAGGCCCGGATTTCCCGCGAGCCGGGAAAGTAACAGCTTTGACCGGGCCCACAAACAATCTTCGCCACAAGACGACCCCCAACCTCGTTCGGTATGATTAGATGCGGTTTCTAGACCGGTTCCACAGTTTACGTGCCTTGGTAAGGCAGCGGAAGGGGCTCTTTCCTGAAAAGGACAGTCCTGGATCGCGACGGCTGCTGGGCGCGCCAATTGCGGAGACTTCATAATCGCCGGAGATTGGGTTTGCTGTTGACCTCAAGTCGGGTGTCACTATGTTTGAAAACGATGCGCAGCGTGGCCGTGCCAGCAGCCTTGACCAGTTGCCTGGTTTTCTATTGCGCGCAGGCGTCGATCGAGGCTGCTTCGCGGCCGGCGGCTCCCGTTGTGGGAGTAGCTCAGGCGGCTGGCGGGGCGACAAAAGATAGCGCAGGAAACGATAGCGCGGGCGGAAAGTCGTATGCTGCCAATTGCGCCATTTGCCACGGAGATCACCTCGAAGGCAACCTTCCCGCCTTTCCACCTCTGCTGGGCGTCGAGCATCACCTGACCGCTGCCCAGATCACCGAAATCATTCAGAAGGGCAAAGACCGCATGCCAGGGAACCCCGACCTGAAAGGGGAAGAACTGGCGAGCCTTCTTCGCTACCTGCAAAGCGCGGATGAAGCGGCCTCGAAACCGGCGAACGGTGCTGAGTCGGGCCAAGCGGCCGTCCTGGCTGAAGCCGGCGGCGCCCTCTTTCAACAGAACTGTGCTTTCTGCCATGGCCGCGATGCGATGGGTGGAGAGTCCGGCCCGGATTTGACGCGATCGAAGATTGTGCGTGCCGATGTGAACGGCGACAAGATCTCTGAGGTGGTGCGCAATGGACGCCCGGAGAAAAAGATGCCGGCGTTCAATTTCTCCGCGCCGGAGTTGCAAAGCCTGGTTGCGTTTATCCACGCACAGATAACTCTGGCTGAATCCGTCAAGGGCGGGCGCAAGGGAGTGGAAGTGGCCGATTTGCAAACGGGAAACGTGGACGCCGGCAAGCGCTACTTCGATGGCCAGGGCGGGTGCGTGAAATGCCACTCGGCTACGGGAGATCTGGCCGGCGTGGCCACCCGTTTCGAAGGGTTGGCCCTGGAAGAGCGCATGCTATACCCCCGCGGTGCAAAGAGCGAAGTGACGGTGACGCTGCATTCCGGCACTGTGATCACGGGAACCCTGGCTTATGTCGATGAGTTCACCGTGGCCATGCGAGACGGCGATGGGAATTACCATTCATGGCCGGTGAGCATGGTGAAGTACAAGGTGAAGGCGCCGGTCGACGCACATGCGGAGCTGTTGGGCAAATACAGCGACGCCGACATCCATAACTTGATGGCTTATTTGCAAACGATGCATTGATTGCGATCGGACAGTATTTCTCGGGGCAGGATTTCGCGGATGGGATTGAAGGGATTATTTCTGGCATGAAGTTAAGCAACGATGCGGCGGCTGCATTGGTCCTTGGCGCTGTTCTGCTTCTCTCTGGCGGCGCGACGCGGCTAGCGGCACAGAATCTTGACCCGGCACAATTGTTGAAGCCGTCGGCGGACACGTGGCCGAGCTATCACGGCGACTACACCGGGATGCGGCACAGCCACTTGAAGCAGATCACTCCGCAGAATGTCGGCGACCTCGGCTTGGCGTGGGCATTCCAGAGCAATCAGGGCGCGGAGATCAAGTCATCGCCGCTGCTGGTGGACGGCGTGTTGTTCTTCTCTGTGCCCGACAACGTTTGGGCTGTCGATGCACGCTCAGGATTGCAGATATGGCACTACAATCGGCCATCGAAGGGCGAGCATATCGGCCATCGCGGAGTGGCCATGTACAAAGGCTGGCTCTACTTCACGACTCCAGACTGCCACTTGATTTCGCTAAATGCGAAAGACGGAACGGTGCGCTGGGACAAGACCTTTGCCGACACAAGCAAGGGCTACTGGTCCACGATGGCGCCTTTGGTGGTGGGCAATCACGTGATTGTGGGGGTCGGTGGAGATCTGGATAACGTGCCGGGGCTTCTCACTTCGCTTGATGCGGAGAGCGGAGAAACGCAATGGCAGTGGGAAAGCACTCCGCCTGCGGGAACTCCGAATGCGACGACCGGCGGCATGACCTGGATTACCGGAACTTATGATCCGGAACTCAATCTGCTTTACTGGGGCACGGGCAATCCAACCCCAGTATTGAATGGCGACGTACGCCCTGGTGACGACGCTTACACGTGCAGCATTGTCGCTCTCAATCCTGATACGGGCAAGCTGGTATGGGGATTTGTGGTTTCGCCGCACGATACGCACGACTGGGACGCAGTGGAGATCCCCGTCCTGGTGGACGCGGACTTTCACGGGAAGCCGCGCAAGATGCTGATGCAAGCGTCGCGCAATGGCTTTTTCTTTGTCCTCGACCGCACCACGGGAAAGAGCCTTCTCACCGTTCCCTACGGCCCGGTCAACTGGAATATCGGCATCGACAAGCAAGGCAGGCCGATTCCGAATCCGGACAAGGAGCCCAAGCCGGACGGAAGGCTCCTTGCGCCGGACGAGGGAGGACTGACCAACTTTCGCTCTCCGAGTTTCGACGCGCGGACTGGCTTGTTCATTGTGAACGCGAGTCCGAGTTATGGTATTTATTTCACCAAGCCGGCTGACGGGGCCTATGGATGGGCGGGCGGGGACTACGGCATTTGGGGCAAGAGCCTGATCGAAGCCATCGATTACCAGACGGGCAAGATTCGCTGGAGTCACGAGTTGGGCGACGGCTCAGGCGCAGGCGTGTTGACCACCGACTCGGGGCTGACTTTTACCGGCGATTCATATGGCAACCTGCTGGCGCTCGAAACCAGCGATGGCAAGACGCTTTGGCATGCGGGAACAGGCGAATCGATTGAGAGCTCCTGCATCACCTATGAACTGGATGGGCGGCAATATGTGCTGTCGAGCAGCGGGAGTGTCTTGTTTGCCTGGGCTCTTCCGCAACGCCCCCCTGCAGGCCACGGGACGGCTCCACTCAAACACTAAGCATGCGGGTTGACTGAGATTGCATCACTCCTCGCGCAGCAGGACCAGGGGATTGACGGATAGCGCACGCTGAGCCGGAATCCACGTGGCCAGCAATCCCAGCGCAGCCATCGCCAGTACCACACCAGCCAGGACCAGGGGATCGCGTGGCGTGGCCTGATACACAATGAAAGCCAGCACCTTGGCCGCAAGCAGACCCAGAGCCAATCCAACCCCCGAACCAATCGCCAACAGTTTGAACGCACGTCCCAGCGCGGCCTGCAACAATTCGCTGCGCTTCGCCCCCAGCGCCACGCGAATTCCCAACTCCTTGAGCCGCTTGCTCACCGAGTAGGCAGCCATTCCGAAGATGCCCGTGATCGAAAGCATGCCTCCCATCACGCCCAGCACACCCAGCGATACTGTCGCCATGCGCGAGGGGAACAAAGTTCCACCCAGTTCTGTGCTCCACGGGCGAATCGCCAGAACCATCCCAGGGTCGATCTCCCGGAGCACACTTCTCATGGCCGCGGCAAGTTCCTGCGGGTCGCGGCTCGACCGCACCACCAGCCATGTCCAACTAGCCGGCGATTGCAGGAGGGGGAGGAACATCGCGGGCTTCTGGCCTTCGGTGAGGTTCAAGTATTTTCCGTCTTCGACCAGACCCACCACCCGCACGCGCGTGCCATCGTGCAGCTTGAAATACCGGCCGACAGCATCCGGTAAGGAGCCCAGTATCTTGCTTGCGAACTCCCGGTTCACCACCGCTACGCGCGGGGCGTTTGTGTCGTCGTGCCATGTGAAGGCTCTGCCCGCCAATAAAGATGTCCCGGATGCGCGGAAGTAGTCCGGAGTTACGTTGTACAGATAGGGGTCGGCCGCGGCATTCGACGGGCTCAGATCCGTGGTTGTGTCCTTATAGACCATCCCTTGCCAACCACCGGGAGGTTCTAACGGCGGCCAATTCACCGATCCAACGGAGTCTACGCCAGGAATCGCTTGTAGGTCGTCGATCATGCGCCGTTGCATTGCGGGTACTCTTTCGCTGCTGTAGCCTGCTGTCGCCAGATCGGTATCTACCAACATCGCGTTCCGCGGGTCAAAACCGAAGTTGCTGTGCATGGAGCGTATGAGCCCACGCACAGCAACCATCGATGAAGTGACCAGCACGGCACAAATCGCAATTTGGACGACAAGCAATACGTCTCGCACGGTAACTCGGCGCCCGAACGCGCCTGTCGATCCCGCTTTGACGATCTCATACGGATTGGCCCGGAGAATCTGGCGCACAGGAACAATTCCGAATAGAACTCCACTCGCCAACGCCAAAATCAAAGCTACCAAATAAACGTTAGCGTCCGGACTTACCGGCACATGGAGGGGGAATCGCGGAAATGGCTGCCACACGCTCAACCGGCGCAAAAGCAGAATGCTCGCCACCAGTCCCGCTACGCCTCCGGCGAGCGAAAGCAGCACGGATTCGGTGAACAGCTGGCGCAAAATGCGAGTGCGGCTCGAACCAAGAGCCAGGCGCAAGGCCACTTCGCGAGAACGGTCGGCGGCCCGCGCGGCAAACAGGCTGCCCAGGTTGGCACAGGCCGCCAACAGTATCAAACCCGAAAGCAGCATC
>JBEKVS010000422.1:0-4893 GCA_049513795.1 Occallatibacter sp.
GCCTTGGATCGCGCCTGGAAGCGCCACGGGGGCGGTGGGCAGATGCTGCTCCTGTATGGACGCAGGCGGTTGGGCAAGACATTCCTCCTGCAGCGTTACTTCACGGCTGGCGTAGATGGAAACGAGCGAGAAAAGCCACACTGCTACCTTCTAGCAGAGCAGTCTACCGCCGCAACACAACGGCTCACGCTCGCCCGCCAATTGATCGCCGCCCTGCCTTCTGAGGGGGTCGCCGCCGAGGACATTGCCATTTCGTGGAACGCTCTTCTTCGCTACGCCTCACAGCAAACGAAGGAGCGAAAGAAGGGCGCAGGGCGTTTTGCGCTGATCCTCGATGAATTCCCGTACTTGGTGGACCAGACTCCGGAATTGCCTTCCATCCTGCAAGCATGGTGGGATCGCGAAGCCGTGCATTCTCCGCTATTCATAGTCCTCTGCGGCTCACAGCTCTCCGCCATGGCCGCTCTCGGACAGGAGAGCGCTCCTCTGTTCGGGCGTTTCAATGCCGGAATTCTCCATCTCGACCCACTTCACTATGAAGAAGTGGCAGCCTTCTACGCAGACAGCCCCCTTTACGGAGTTGTTGAGAAGCTGCTCATGTATGGCGTCTTTGGCGGAACGCCGCGTTACCACGCACTCGTCGATACCTCGCGACCTCCAGCCGATGAGATTGTGACGCTGATGATGCAGCCACGCGCAATCCTGGAAAATGAAGTCCGGTTCCTGCTCGGCAGCGAACAAATTCGTGACCCTGCTCCGTACAATGCCATCCTGGCTGCGCTTGCCGGCGGCGAAACGAAATTCAATGGCATTCAACAGTTGATTGGCGTGGAGCGCGGTGCCCTTTCCGGCTCCCTGCGAACGTTGCTGGAACTAGGCTGGATTCGGCGAGAGTTTCCTTTCGGCGAGAGCTCCGAGCGCAGAGCTCTCTATCGTGTTGCCGATCCGTTCTTGACCTTCTGGTATCGCTTCGTAGCGCCGTTGGCCAGCGCTTTTCAATTCTCCGACCCGAACTCGGTATACGCTGCACAAGTCGCCCCGCGACTGTCCGAATACATGTGCTGGTCAGTTTTCGAAGAGATTTGCTCTCAATGGGTCCAACGGAACGCTCAAAAGCGCCTGGGCCTCAACGTTCGACAGATGGCACGATACTGGAGCCGGGATGGTCGTATGGAGATAGACCTTATGGCTGAACTCGACGATGGGACATTTCTCTTCGGGGAGTGCAAATGGCGCACAGAGAGCGTTACTCGGTTAAACGACCTGAGCGTCTTGCAAGCGAAGGTGGCCAGTCTGCCCGAAGCGCGTTGGCGGAACAAACCAAGCTACATACTCTTTACGTTGGGTGGTTTCTCTCCGGAACTGATGCAACTCGCGGCCAATCGGGCTGAACGGCTATACCTTATCCGCGATAGAGACATGCTTAACACCAATCGTTAGAGTTGTCTTGCTGAGATTACCGCTCAGTCATCTGTTAAGGCATCGTGCAATGCCCCCCGCATCGTTTTCTCGCATCGCTCTGATGGATTCTTCTTCCCCGCCAACACGCTCTTGTAGAGCGCGAACACGATAGTTCTGAAAGTCCTTGGAACCTGTGCGCACAGACGAACATTTGCCGATTCAGGGGATAATGACAAGCGCCTGAGATGGTTTGCCTCACCGTTGGCGTCCCTTTCAGCAAAGAGACTTAGGGCTCTTCGGCCTTCGGCATTCTTCTGTTTTTCCAATCCCAGTGGCAGGCTCCAGCCAAGGATTAGTGAGGGTAGACCGTAACAGATATTTACCTGGCCCAAATCTGATCAATTTTATACAGACCGACCCCCACCCGCCTGGGACACTAGTTGCAGCCTGGCGTCCATTCCGGATAGCTTAGGTTGCTCAACCTAGCCGCCTGGCGCACGCTGAGAGTCTCCACGCGATGGATTGAAAGCTGCGAAGCGCCACTGGCGCGCTGTACGGGGCCTATGGTGCAGTCCGACTCGCTCCCGCCCAACCACGGCACGTAAGCTGCTTGCACGCCCTCCGAAGCCAGCTTCTCACCGGCCGGAGGAATGTTATTTTTAAGCGCAGGCATTTGCGTCGGAGAGCTTGCAGCCGACGGCGGAGACTTCAGATGAATTACGAAGGCATACTCATGACGGCGGCGGAGGAATTGGCCAAGAAAGAGACGAACGATTTGTTTCAGCAGAAGGCAGCAGTCTACACAGAAGAACCCCAGATTTGCGTCATCATCGAAATGATAGCCGGCCTCTACCGGAGCGGGGAAATCCCTCCCGCGATTGCAATCCAACTTCTGAAAGACCTTGATGTCGACTACCAGGCTTTCCATTCGGCCCCGATTGAGCCTGCGGGAAGCGAAAGTTGGCAGGCCCAAAAGTCGATCCAGCTCCTGTTTGCGAAGTCGGTCAAGACCGACGAAGCGTTTCGAATTCGGGCCAGGGACTATCTTCGCGAGAACGTTTTGTGGCTGGAAAGCTTTTTGGCAGCTACCAGCCTATCCTGCTAAAACTACCCGCGCACAAGCCACCATGGACGCACATCAGCAAGGTTTTCAGCTGAGAAGTTCTCGAGAAGCTCGCCGGGAAATCCATGTGCCTTGAGAGTGGGTTGCTACCGCGCCAGATCATCCTCGAGGATAAAGGGGAGAGACGATTCAATCGCCTCGGAGGTAGAACGATCTCCGTGCTTGCGCTCGAAGCGGAATCGCAATACCCCATTCGTGGTTTCAACTTGCGAAACGTCGCTGTAAGACTTGAATGAATCTCCATTTGGCTTATAAAGTGTGGCGCTTTTCATGTGCGTCCTCCAGGAATCACCTTTTCTGGTGCAAAGCAGAGAAGGAGTGTCGTTGGTTTGCATCCAATCCGTTTGGAGGCACCCCCATGAACGTCGATTTAGCGCAAGAACTGCTGAATGAGTTGGGTTCGTCACTCGAAAACCTTCAGACACAGCAAGCCGCTCTTTTGCAATTCCTAAAAGATGACGGAATTGTCACCGATGACCAGCTTGCTCCTTATCTGGAACAAGCTGCCAAGGTCAGTGAGGTCAGGTGGCGAGCTGCCCGGATAAGGCTGGGTCCCCTCATCTCCAAAGAGAGGCAAAGAGAAGAGCAGCTTGCCGAAAAAGAGCAGCACAAGGCGGACGACGCTCCAAAAGCACCAATTCAAAACCAGGAAAAGCCCGATCAGGGTAAGCAGGACCGGGGTGCGCAGGACCAGGGTAATGAAAAACGGGAAAAGGAAAATCAGGGCAAGAATGCGAAGAGTAACAACAACCAAGGCAGCGGTGACGCAGTGCCTAAACGAGAAGAAGCCATCGCCAATGCCACAATGGAAGGCGCCGGAGTTCAATCCGTTGCAGAGAAGAATAGCCAGCGGGTGGCCAGGCAACGCAACAAGCCAGCAGCAGGAATAGAACGGCCATAGGTCTTCGATGATGGCTGCCAGTTATTTTCTCTCATAGGTTTTGGCGGGTTTAGCATCAAATACGGGTGCCGGAGGCAGGAGGAGATTGCGGCGTGGCGTCTGAGATTTTGGAAACAACTTGTTGCGTGGTGGGCGGTGGGCCCGCAGGCATGGTGCTCGGCTATCTACTGGCGCGGAGAGGCATCAAGGTTACTGTGCTCGAAAAGCATAGAGACTTCTTTCGCGATTTTCGTGGGGACACTGTCCATCCCTCCACTCTCGAGGTCCTGAATGAGCTGGGGTTGTTGAAGGAGTTTCTGGATTTGCCGCATGAGGAAGTTGTCTCTCTGGGAGTTATCATTGGAGATTCGGAATTTCCTGTGGCCGATTTTCGTCATGTTCCAGCCGCGTGCAAGTTCGTGGCGCTCATGCCTCAATGGGATTTCCTGGACTTTCTTTCCAGCCATGCAAAAAATTCCCCTCCTTTCAATTGCTCATGCAGCACGAAGCAACCGATCTGATTAGAAAAGACAATCGCATCACGGGACTTGTGGCGCGGAATGACCGCCGAGAGGTCGAGATCCATGCCGATCTCGTAGTGGGTTGCGATGGGCGCCATTCTGTAACGCGCAGTGCCGCCGGACTGGACGTGATAGAGCATGGAGTGCCAATCGACGTATTGTGGTTCCGACTTAGCCGCAAACCGGACGATCCGGCGCAAGTACTCGGCAACGTGAATTATGGAAAGGCATTAATTCTGATCAATCGATCGGACTATTTTCAAGCCGGCCTCATTATCAAAAAAGGTTCTTATGATGACTTTCGAAGGCGCGGTCTCGATGCATTGCGCGCCGATATTCGCAAGATCGCTCCATATCTTGGCGATCGAGTCAACGAACTCGATGATTGGGACCAGATCAAAATCCTGACAGTGCAGATCAATCGCCTGCGGCGTTGGTACAGGCCTGGACTGTTATGCATTGGCGACGCAGCGCATGCCATGTCACCCGTCGGTGGAGTGGGAATCAACCTTGCGATTCAGGACGCGATTGCGGCAGCAAGAATATTGGCCGGGCCGCTTCAGGAAGGGCAGGTTCCTATGGCTGCGCTAGCCGCTGTTGAAAGGCGGCGGACGCTGCCGACCCGCGCTACACAAGCGATTCAGTTAGCGGCTCATCGAGGAATTGGTCGCGTTTTTCAGAACCCGGGGCCGATCAAGGCTCCCTGGCAACTGAAGGCGGCGGTGCGCATTCCTGGAATTCAGCGAGCGGTGGGATACGCGGTGGGGATCGGCGTTCGGCCCGAGCATGTGCGCGGTGAGCCATCCACGCGAACGCGGCAGTCTCGGCTCACTAAGTTGGCTTTTGCCGGGCTTGGGATTGCAATCGGGGCGGCTGCTGTTAGCTGCTTGTCGTGGAAGGCTTCGAACAGAACCACGTCAAGCAGGTGATCCGGCCAGAACTGATCTCCATTGGCACTGCAGCAAACG
>JBEKVS010000423.1:0-5863 GCA_049513795.1 Occallatibacter sp.
TACGGCGAGCACCAGTACGGCCGCATCGATCTGCACATTCCCGACGATGTAAAGAACGGAGCCATCGCCCGAGCCCGCGCGCTCAAAACTGGCGACGCGGTCTTTGCCGGAATGCCTATCCTGCGCCAGGAGAATCTGGATGGCGTGAAGTTCTACCTGGACAATCCTGAAGCGAAAACAAAGCCGAACGCGGCCGAGACCTGGCTGCTGCTTCGCGCCAGCGGAACCGAGCCACTGATGCGCATTTATACCGAGTCGTGCTCGAAGGAGTCGGTAGCCAGGCTACTCGAATCGGCGCGGGGTTTCGCGCTCGGCAGCTAGCCCCGAAGTTATGGCTGCGCATGCTGAAACATCCGCGCGTCGAATACAAACGGCTGAGCCGGTTCGATCTGCAACTCGCGCATGCGGGGATGGAGCGGATTGAGCAGGACGTTCCACTCCGCGCGAATCGGGACGGACGGGACCATCAACGCAAGCGAAGTCTGGTCGCGGGTTGGACGGCGCGCGTCGGTTCGCCTTCCGGCAACTCGGCAGAGAGGTAGACCAGATCCAGCGGAGTCTGGCTAGGCTCCAGGTGAACAAACAGCTCGATGGCTGCCAGCGAGAGCGACGTGGATGTGTAGACCATGGGCACGCCGCGCGAGTTCCAGCGTCCACCGTAGCGGCGCGCACCTTCGCCATTGAAGGCCTCGGCGGCATAAGGAGCGCGGCAAAGGCGCCAGATCTTCATCCGCTATTCCGGGTCAGCTATAAACGCCGTGGGCGATGCGTCCGAGAACATCTTCTACTTCGCGAACGCCGGGATCGGTGTCCAGTTGGTCAAGCGGACGCCCGCCGCGCAGCGCGCGATTCGGCGTCTTGAGCCACGACGCGGCTTTATCCCCGCTTCCCAGAGTTTCAGACGCCGTAGCAAATACCTGAGCCAACCGCACCGTACGGTCGGATTCGGCCGGCGTCAGCCGCGAATGCTGCGTAATGCGGCGGGTAAGCGTGCGCTGCGGGATGCCGATCTTCTCGGAGATTAAGACATCGGGGATGGTTTGCGCCGCCATATTGTGCCTCTGAACGAAGTATACGCCATTTGGCTAATTATACAAGGCCATTTTACGAAATCAGGGCAACCTTAGCTCGCTTGCCCAGACGAACCACAACCCGAGCAGGCAGATCCCTCACCCAAGGCCGCAAACGGCCAGACAGATCTCCGTCCACTTTCACGGCCTTTTCATCTATCTTCCGATTGGCCTCAGTTCCGCTGGCTGCAAGTTCCATTCGCACCAGAAGTTTAGGGATATGCAACTCGCCTCTGGGCCCTGACACATCCGCAAACGCGATCACAACCTCTTCCAGATCTTCGCTTTCGCCCTTCTGTTGAAACATGCGCGCCCAGTTCTCATCGGCGCTTTGGGCTGCGGCCTCGCCCTGGAAGCCTGCAGTGATGGTCCGCGCCAGGCGCTTCTTGGCCTCCATGGGGTGCAGCGTGCCAGCAGCGACCTCGGCCTTGAGCGCGTCTACCTCGCTCTGACGAAGATCGGTGAGCAGCACCCAGTAGCTCCACATCAGCTCGTCGGAGATGCTCATCAGCTTGCCGTACATCTCGGCGGGCGGCTCGTTGATGCCGATGGCGTTGTTTAACGATTTAGACATCTTCTGCACGCCGTCGAGGCCTTCGAGAATCGGTGTCATGAGGATGATCTGCGGCTTCTGGCCGTATTGACGCTGCAGTTCGCGCCCGGCGCCGAGATTGAAACGCTGATCGGTTCCGCCCAGCTCGACGTCGCACTCCAGGGCGACCGAATCGTAAGCCTGCATGAGGGGATAGAGCATCTCGTGCAGGCCGATGGGCTGCTCGGCCTGGAAGCGCTTGTGGAACTCGTCACGCTCGAGCATTTGCGAGACGGTGAAGTGCGAGGCGAGGCGAATGGTGCCTTCGTAGCCCAGCTTGCCCAGCCACTCCGAGTTGTAGCGGACCTCGGTCTTCTCGGCATCGAGAATCTTGAAGACCTGATGTTTGTAAGTCTCGGCGTTGGCGTCGATTTGTTCCCGCGTCAGCGGCTTACGGGTGACGTTGCGGCCGGTGGGGTCGCCGATAAGCGAGGTGAAGTCGCCCACCAGAAAGATCACCTGGTGGCCTAGCTGCTGGAAGTGGCGCAGCTTGCGCATCAGCACAGTGTGGCCCAGGTGCAGGTCCGGCGCGGTGGGGTCGAAGCCGGCCTTGACGCGCAAAGGGCGGCCGGTCTTGAGCGAGTCTTCAAGGCGCTCGCGCAGGTCGCTTACGCGGATGATCTCCGCCGCGCCCTTCTCCAGAAGGTCCATCTGTTCGGCAACGGGTAGAAACTTGCTCATGTCGACTACCAGTATAAGGTTGCGGCATGCGAGAACCCGCGCCGGTAACCGACGGGATGCTCCTGACAGCGCGGTCTCGCTGGTTGGCTTAGGCAGGGCTCGTTTGCCTTAGACTTACAGCATGGAAGAGTTCAGCAGGATTCAGCGCCTTCCGCCCTATGTGTTCAACATTACGGGCGAGATGAAGGTGAGTTCGCGCCGGCGCGGCGAAGACATTATCGACTTTGGCATGGGTAATCCCGACGGAGCGACGCCGAAACATATCGTTGACAAAATGATCGAAGCCGCGCAAAAGCCGGTGACGCATCGCTACTCGGTTTCGCGCGGCATTCCCCGGCTGCGCAAGGCCATCTGCACCTGGTACAAGACGCGCTACTCGGTCGATCTCGATCCCGAATCCGAAGCCATCGTCACCATCGGCTCGAAGGAAGGCATTGCCCACCTGTGCCTGGCAATTCTCGACTCGCGCGATACGGTTCTGGTGCCCAACCCAAGCTATCCCATCCACATTTACGGCCCCGTCATCGCTGGCGCTCACGTGGTCAGCGTGCCGGTATTCGACCGCGAGCAGTTTCTGGCTCAACTTGAGGACCTGATTCCGCGCATGGTGCCGCGGCCCAAGGCGCTCATTGTCAACTTCCCCTCCAATCCGACGACGGAGTGCGTGGAGCTGCCGTTCCTGACCCGGCTGGTGGAGCTGGCGCGCGAGTATGGCTTCCACCTGATTCACGACCTGGCCTATGCGGACATCGCCTTCGACGGCTACAAACCGCCCAGCGTCTTGCAGGTGCCGGGCGCCAAAGATGTAGCTGTCGAGTTCTTCACCCTCTCGAAGAGCTACAACATGCCCGGCTGGCGGGTGGGCTTCATGGTGGGCAATCCTGTGCTGGTGAGCGCCTTGGCGCGTCTGAAGAGCTACTTCGACTACGGCACCTTCACGCCGATTCAAGTTGCTTCGATCCAGGCCCTCGAAGGCCCACAAGAGTGCGTGCACGACATCTGCGAGAACTACCGCAGCCGCCGCAATGTGCTGGTCGAGGGGTTGAACAAGCTCGGCTGGCCCGTAGCGCTACCGAAAGCGACCATGTTTGTCTGGGCGCAGATTCCAGACGCCTTCAAGGCTCTGAAATCTCTTGAGTTCTCCAAGCGCCTGCTCACGGACGCCAAGGTCGCCGTCTCGCCAGGCATCGGCTTTGGCGATTATGGCGATGGCCATGTGCGCTTCTCGCTGATCGAAAACGAAGAGCGGACGCGGCAGGCGCTGCGCGGCATCAAGCAGATGCTCGCCAAAGGCTAGACACAGATCCTTGGCCAATCCTCAGTGCATGCCGCCGCCGCCCGGCGCAGCTCCCGGTTTGTTCTTGCTCAGCAGAAAGGCCAACACAACCAGGAAGATCGACATATACGAGAGCTCCATGTAGACGTCCTGGTAGCCCTGCACACCGGCCTGCCGGTTCAGTTGGTTATAGATGTTGGCCACAGCCAGAGCCGCGCTGTTCGCTCCGCCAAAACCTCCGCTCCCTCCGAAGAAACCGCTGAGCCCCTGCACGTGCTGGTTGTAGGCGATTGACGCTGGCGTCATGGCGCTCTGTAGGTGCTGCTCGTGCCACATGGAGCGGCTGGTGACCTGGGCGTTGGTGAGGGCGATCAAAATGCTGCCGCCAATGTTCCGGGCAAAATTGATCAGGCCGGCGACCTGGTTCGAGTCCTCTTTGGGCATGCCCACGTATGCGGCGGTGGTGATGGAGATGAAGCAGAAGGGCAGCGGGAGCATCTGCACCACGCGCAGCCAGGAGGCTTGCCCGAACGTCATATCCAGCGTGGTGACATCGGCCGCGATGCGAAATGTCACGATGAACATGAGAAACCCAATCGCGGTCAACGTACGCGCGGAGACTTTGCTGGTGGCAATCCCCGCCAGCGGCATCACGATCACCAGCGTAAATCCGCCGGCGGTGAGAGCCAGGCCGGCAGTGGTAGCTGTCCAGCCGAGCAGTTGCTGCATGAACTGCGGCTGCAGCACGGTGTTGGCGTTCAGCACGCCGCCCACTAGCATCATCAGGAAGCAGCAGATGGCGAAGTTTTTGAAGCGGAAGACCTTCAGGTTGATGAGCGGCTCTTTCTGACGCCACTCCCACCAGACCAGCGCGATCATGCCGGAGATGAAAAGAAACGCAAAGAAGCGGATGAAGTTCGAAGAGAACCAGTCGTTTTCCTCGCCCTTGTCGAGCATGATCTGCATGCCGCCCATGGCGATGGTGAGGAAAGCCAGGCCGACGTAGTCCATGCGGAAGAAGCGGGAGCGGTCGGGCTTGATCCACGGCGGATCCTCCACCAGGCGGGTAACCAGGATGAAGGCCAGGATGCCGACGGGAATATTGATGTAGAAGATCCAGCGCCAGGAAAAGTTGTCGGTGATCCAGCCGCCGAGCGTCGGGCCGATCGAAGGCGCGAGAACGGCCACCAGCCCGTAAAGAGCAAAGGCCTGGCCGCGTTTGTGCGGCTCGAAGCTGTCGGCCATGATGGCCTGAGCCATGGGTTGCAAACCGCCGCCGCCCGCGCCCTGCAGCACGCGGAAGATGAGCAGCATGGGCAGCGAAAGCGCCGCGCCGCAAAGGAAGCTCGAGACCGTGAAGATGATGATGCAGAGGACAAAGAAGTTGCGCCGGCCGAGGACGCTCGAAGCCCATCCACCCAGCGGCAGAACAATGGCGTTCGAGACCAGGTAGCTGGTCAGAACCCACGTGCCCTCATCGGTGCTGGCGCCCAGGTTGCCGGCGATGTGGGGCAGGGCGACATTGGCGATCGAGGTGTCGAGAACCTCCATGAAGGCGGCCAGCGCCACCGTCATGGCAATCAGCCATGGGTTGGCGCGCGGCTTCCACTGCGCCTGGGAGACGACAGCGGGGTTGCTGATGGTAACGGAGCCAGAGGCTGGCGTTGCGGCGGAGGCTGCGGACAAAAACTTTCTCCTGTGCAGATGCGGGACGACGATTGTGGAAAACGGTCCCAGTTAGCGAATACAGAGTCAGAGCCTACGTGGTTCGCGCAAATGGATGCGGTTGATTCGATGCAGTCAAGCACCCGATTGACAAGTGCTTGCGCGTACCTTTTATAGATTCGCTCTACCCGGATAGGGGTTCATGGATTCTTCTCCGAGAGCGACCCTCGAGCCCCGCGGATTCCTCCAGCCGAGCAGGGCAATCGTCATGGCAATCCCTTGCATGGCCATAATAAAGGCCGCGCAGGCAGGCCACTTGCCAAGAGCCCAGAAGGCTCCGGGAACGACGCCGGCAGCGGTTCCCCCAAAGTAATAACAGGTCATGTAGAGTCCGGCTGCGGTGACGCGAAGCCCGGGCGGAGCGGCCACGCGGAGATGGCTCTGCGAGGCCGTCTGGGCAACGAACACACCGGACGACAGCATGGTCAAGCCCAGGATGA
Organism: Occallatibacter sp.; assembly: GCA_049513795.1. Classification (GTDB taxonomy): domain Bacteria; phylum Acidobacteriota; class Terriglobia; order Terriglobales; family Acidobacteriaceae; genus Telmatobacter. Next base: position 5,785 of record JBEKVS010000423.1, read on the forward strand.
TGACCGGCAGCGAAGGGGAGAGCGTCAGCAGAACGCCGGCCATGGAACAGCCGATGGCGCCGGCAATCCCGGCGCGCAG
>JBEKVS010000424.1:0-4889 GCA_049513795.1 Occallatibacter sp.
CCCGACACACGAATAGCCGGCCAAAGCCCGCACAAGATTCCCGTCAGCATTGAGACGCTCACGCTGAACAGCAGCACTGGCATGTTCAGCGCAATTTCAGATTCAGGTGGAAAGAGGGTGGGTAAGGGAAGAGCCGCATACCGGACAAGCTGGATGCCTCCAATCGCCAGCATGATTCCAAAGCATCCCCCCAGGGAAGATAGAAGGACAGATTCGGTCAGCAACTGGGCTACGATCCGGCGCCGAGTCGCGCCCAGGGCCCTGCGCATCGCGATCTCCGCCTGCCGCGTCTCTCCGCGCGCCAACAGCAGAATTGCCACATTGACGCATGCGAGCACCAGCAGGAAGGAGACGGAGACGAAGAGGATAACCAGCACCCCGCTGAATCGGCCGAGCGCAATCTGGTTGATGTGCACCAGGTGCACTTTGAATTTCAGAGGGAAATTTCCCGGCGTTTGCTTTGCGAATGCGTCCAGCATCGGCTGCAAAGCCTGCTCGGCAGATTGATCGCTCACTCCCGCGCGGATGCGGGCGAAAACATTGGCGGTGCGGCGCGTGTCGGTCGAGTATTCGAGAGGAACATAGGCATCGCTACCCATCCATGCGAAGCGGCTCGGCATGACGCCGACAATCGTGTAATTCACGTGATCCAGTTGCAGTGGTTTTCCGACGACATCGACGCGGCTTGCATAATGCGACTTCCAGAAGCGATAGCTGAGGACGGCGACCTTGCTCTCGTCGGATGGACCGAACTCCCTGCCCAGAAGCGCGGGAACTCCGAAGTACTGAAATCCGTTGGGTGAAATGCGGCCGATCTGAAGCTGCTCCGGCAAAGCGTCCTCAGTCAGCGCCATGGTGAATACGTCTTCAGCGATAGAGCCGTCGAGGACCGGTGACTTCTCGAACTGATCGTACTGCGGCCCCGTCAGCGCAAGATCGTCGGGAAACGGCTCTTTGTCGTAGAGGTGCAGATGCACCATGCGCATTGCGTCGCGATACGGATAGGGATTGAGCAATACCGCGTAGAAAACGCTGTAGATCGTTGCCTGCGCTCCGATCCCGATGGCCAGGGTAGCGATGGCCGCGATTGCGAATCGCGGAGAACGGGATGTTTGCCTCCAGGCAAACTGCACATCCCTTCGCAGGCCTTCGAGCATCGGCCATTGCCATATTTCACGACTCCGCTCTTCCATAACCGTTCGGTTTCCGAAGGCGCGGCGGGCGGCTTGTTCAGCCTCTTCGCGGCTCATGCCTTCGCGCATCAACTCCTCGGTGCGTTCTTCCAAGTGAAGGCGTATCTCTTCGGCGAGATCGTCGTAGAGTCGGCGGCGGCGAAATATTCCTGACAGCATCTTCATCCGATCCTCCTCGCCATGGGATCTCGTCTCTCATCGATCGAATGCAGGCATGGCGCCCTCGAACATTCGTTTGAATATCGAGATTTGCTCTTCAAGGCGCCTCGAGTGCCGGCAGTAATCGAGTGAATGCTGGGCTCCGTAATTGATGCTCGAAACAGGTCACGTGGGCGCGATATTCTGCAACAGGCCTGTTCCGATAAGGCATAGACTAAATAGGTGTAAGTCGACTTGTCAAGAGCAAGAAAAAGCCCGGCTCTGGGCCGGGCCTGCGCGTTCGCTCTGGCGCAATGAAGAGACCTGTTTCTGAGCGCTATTGTTTCTCCAGGTCGATCGACTCGTAGTCGTGGCGCGCGATGCCTTCGCGAATCTGTGTTGGGGACTTGCCGAGCCGGGTCTGCTGGTACGCATAGAAGCCCTCTTTGGCGCAGGTGGAGCACTCGGTTCCGTGCAGTCCCTCGAAGCAACTGCGCAGGCTGGTGTGGCCCAGCGCCCGGTCGCAACGGCAGTTGCAGGGGAGTTGATAGGCAACACCGCTCACCTTGGCCACCTGCTCATAGACATGGATCTGCCATGGATAGCGGAAGTTCTCCCCGCTGAGTTTGTTGCCGGAAAGAATGGTCGGCAAGGCGCTCACCTTGAGCGGAGCTGAGGGGTGGTATGCCGGCACATCTTCGGCCGGATTGGACCACTGCGCGTAGCTGGCCGCTGTCAGCGCAAAGACTCCCAGGCCGAGCAGCCAACGCTTGTTGATGAGCTTGTTCATAGACTGTCACTCTCTGTGAGCATTCTAACGGAATCAAGGTTTTTTATGCTGGACAGGCGGTGGAGTGAAGCCGGAAGGATTCGGGAGTCCGGGCTCTTGCTTGGGCGCAAAAAAGACGGCACGAACTTTTAGCTGTTCGTGCCGGGAGGCCAGTGACGCAACTTACTTCCAAATCCGGAGCGGCAAGCTATGCCGGTCCTTCACTGGAATATATACACCATAGCATAGATCGGAGTGAAAGCAAATACAAAAAATAAAATTATTTGCCGCTGGTAGTAGGTAAACCTTTTTCCCTTGGCCGCATCTAAACCGCGACCTTCGCGAGACGGAAGTCTCGCAGATTGATGTCGACTAGTTAGTGAATTGAGGCCTCATAGAAACAATAAACCCTTCCTAATCTTTCGTTTCTTCGGAAGAAAGGGTCGGCAGCTGGGCCTCCGGAGTGCCAAGAAACACGGCATCCGTCCTCGGGCTCTGTTCGTTTGCGGGATTCGAAGCCTACCCGGCGGGTCAATGAAATCGACGATAAACGGCGAGCGAGGCTCGCGAGACGTGAAATCCATATTTTGGAATTAAAGAAGGGAATTTCGCCTGGTCGAGAAGGGTGAATGGTTCTAGCTCGTCCCTGCAAGACTAAAGAAGCCGGTCGGCCTTCCCAGCAAGTTCAAAGTCTTTGGCTGTAAGACCGCCGGCGTCATGGGTTACGAGAGCCAGGCGAACCCGGTTGTAGCGAATGTCGATGTCCGGATGGTGGCCGGCTTCTTCCGCCAGATCTCCCACCAGATTAACGAAGCGCAGCGACTCGCGAAAGTCGGCAAACTTAAACACCCGTACCAATTCTCCAGATTCGATCTGCCAGGCCGGCACGCTGCTGAGTAAAGCGCTTGCTTCTTGTGTGGAAAGGGCTGACACGGTTCACTCCTGCTTTGAACGTTCGATAACTTACCGTTCACTGGCCTTGCGGCTTTTGCAAAGAGCACGGCCAAGCGGGCTCAAGTTGATGGAGCATGATGAACGGGGGCGATGTCAAATGTGGAAAATCGCTTGTTTTGGCCTGTGATCTCAGAACGCAGTTCGTGCCACAACTCATTCGGAACCTTGAGGAAGACCTCGACGACTGAGGGGTCGAACTGCGTGCCCGAACAGCGTAGAATCTCTTGGCGGGCGGCGTCAAAGCTCTTCGCCTTGCGGTATGGCCGGTCACTGGTGATCGCGTCCAGCGTGTCGGCGATGGCGAAGATGCGGGCGCCGATGGGAATCTCCGCTCCGCGGAGTGCGTTAGGATACCCGGAGCCGTCGAAATGCTCCTGATGAGAGTAAACAATCTCCGCTGACTCGGCGAGAAATGGGATCTTGCGCAGCATGTTGTAGCCTCTCGCACAATGCTCCCGCATGACCATCTGTTCATCCGGGGTAAGGCTTCCAGGCTTGCGAAGAATGTCATCGGGAATGGCCATCTTGCCAATGTCGTGCAGAAAGGCGCCGCGGGCAATTACCTTGATCTGTGCCGGGCCGATGCCCATGGCGCGAGCCAGGGCAATGGTGTACGCGGTTACGCGTTTGGAGTGGCCCTCAGTCTCAGAATCTTTCAGATCCAGCGCGTCGCCCAGGGCCTCCAGCGTAACGTCGTAGGAGTGCTCAAGATTCTCCATTGCCTGGCGCAGCATCTCCGTCCGGGCGCGAACCACCTGTTCCAGATTCTGCTGGTAGTTGTGGCTGTCTTGCAGAGCCTGGCGATGATCGAGGGCGCGTTGCACCGTATTGACGAGGTGTTCCCGCTCAAATGGCTTGAGAAGGTAGTCGTAGGCGCCACGGCGCATGGAGTCGATCGCCACGCTGATGTCGTGTATGGCCGTGACCATGACGACGGGAAGTTGCGGCTGCTGGCCGTGAATGCGCTCCAGCAGGGTGATGCCATTGCCGTCTTGCATCACGATGTCGGTCAGCACGAGGTCGAAGGCATTCTGTTCCAGAATCTCAAGGCCTTCCCGGCCGCTCGAAGCCAACTGAACGTCGTAACCCTGGCGTTCAAGGGTCGAGCCAATCATGGACCGAACATGGGGTTCATCGTCCACGACAAGAATCCTGGCCTTGCGCTTCTGGCGTGCCGCCGTATGCGCGTCCGTCTCGGCGCGTGAACGAGATGTCGCGGATCCCGCTTGTGGGCGTGCCAGATTCAGTGCCAAGCCGAAATCCTCCCATGATGCTCGCCGCACGGCACGGAGGCCGCGCAACCGAGAGGCGATTGTTTGTCGGTGGCCCGCTTGTACGATTCCACGATAATCGAAAGCGGGCGCGGAGAAGCACGCTTCCATGGATAGATGCCTTGTCTTCGCCCGCAAGGGTGCACCAATGATCCCCAAAGTAACTTGAATGGCTTACTTCATTTCGTCGCTTTCCTTCGTCAAGAAGAGCGATGGCCCGTGTCTTTTCCGCCTTCCAAATGGTTAGCGGGCCTTTCCTTCCAAACCAAGCGAACACAAAATAAACAAATTCTTCAAGCTGCAGCTTTGCACTCTACGAAAATTGCTGAAGCCAGCCGACGTGCTTCGAACTGCCGAGCTCCCATGCCGTCGCGTTGCAGGTAAGGTTACCCCGAACACGATGTAAACGAACAGGATATTTCCGAGTTTCGTCTCCAATGGGATGCAAAGAATGTAATAAAGGCTGCTTGCAAAACGAAATTGGTCCAGGCTTTTTTGATCATATCGCACAGATTGAAGTGCGGTACCAAGTTCCGGTGGGGTGCCGGGCTCATTCGTGGAGAG
>JBEKVS010000425.1:0-4873 GCA_049513795.1 Occallatibacter sp.
ACCGAGGTCTGCGTAGCGAGAGAAGGAGATGGCAGAACAGTCAAACGGCGCATCCCAAACCCGGCCCCGGATGAGATCGCAAAGATCGCTCACGCTAAAAGGGAAGGTGCGCGCAGATTCCATAGTGGCCAGGAGCAAATGCTCCACACACAGGCCGGATACATATCTGCAGACTGCTTCCACCATTTCCGGATTCCCGCTTGCAGTCCAGCGGCGGATCATACATATCCGGGGGATGTCAGCTTTCTGGTTCTACCCAGCGGACTCCGGCCCCAAGTTGAATCGTCGTGGATGGCAATTGTCCTCTTACACATCTGGACAGTGCAAAGACCGGTGTCCTGTCGGAGGAGATCTAGCACTTGGGAAAGACGTGTTCAAACAAGCGTTCTGAAGGCAAAGCCGAGCGCACGACGCAAGAGGGGGCCAGCCGAGCCGGAAGAGAAGAATCCGCTTTATCGCTTTAATAAGCACCTTAATCGCTTGCTTGATACCATGGCCGGGTGCCTTCATGAGTGCCGTTTCACCTTTACCGTCTGTGGTGTTGACGTTTGGGTAGTGATGCATTTGCATCACTACCGACGTTTGGCCCGGCTTCAAGGAGAACCTTGGTGATGTTAGGATCGAAGCAGGCGTAGCCCGCTGGGAGGTTGAGTCCGTTGTGGTCCCTACGTCGACTATGGCGCCCACGATAAGCCTGCCATTTCGCTCGCAGGCGCACCCCGCCAAATTAGGATCTCACGGCCATGAACAGAGCGACGACTAAACCTGAAGGTCACGGATCTGTTCATGTCTGGGGACTCCCAGCTTTGCTCCTTAGTATGCACAACTAGACAAGACGGCTGCGCGAGCTTTCGCGGCTTTCGAAAGCTTCGAACTCGATCGGATCAATTTCCCGCGTTCCATCGCGTGATGGTATTTTACAAGAATGCAATAGCAAAGGCTCAAACGGAGATCGCAAATATGACTCGTGGCATGAGAGTTGTCGCACTGGTTATTGTTGTTCTGACATTGCTAGGTACCCCGGTGTGCGGACAGCAAAATCGGGCTACGGCGCAAACGGACGGGAAAAGCAAAAGTGCAGTTCGTAAGATCTACGACGAGGACCAAGAAGATAGAACGGACGAAGCTGGTGATGCCAGGCGCAGGGAACAGGTACGACGGTTGATTAGAGATGGCCAAGTTCAGTCTGGGGATGACTACTACTACGCAGCTTTTATCTTTCAGCATGGCCAGAAGCCGCCTGATTATCTTTTCGCACACGTTTTGGCAGTCACGGCGCTGAGCCAGGGATTTCAGGGGGCGATGTGGCTTAGTGCGGCAACGCTCGATCGCTATTTGCATTCAATTAAGCAGCCGCAGGTGTTCGGTACTCAATTTGAAAGTCTGTACAACAGCAATGACGATCAGGGATCGTACGATAAGGAAATGGTTTCGGACACGCTGCGGACACTGTGGTGCGTTGCACCGTATTCAGTACAAGCCAAGATACTGAGCGATGTGAAGGCTGGCAAGGGTTTTCGCTCTACGCGTATATGCCATCTTCCCTGAGCGCCAAACGATTCCCGTCCGTAAGGTTGTTGCGTCGAACTGGATGAGGTGAGAAAGCCAGTCGGGGAGGGCTTCCCTCATCGTGCGTCGCTATGGCGATCAATCCCGGACCAAAGAAAACCCGCAAACTCATCGCACAGGTTTTTTCATACACCAAGAATGGTTCGGGTTGCCGACAATGACCAGATTCAAAGCAGCCTATAAGGCCGCCTGGGATCTAAGTGAATATGATACAACTACAGGACTCCCGTGCCCGACAACGGAATCAACAGCTCAACATTGTTGGACTTAATCGAGAGAACCGCACTGCGTGTCCCGGTCAGAGTAGGCGAAAAATGCAGGGTTAGAAGGCAGGTCCTTTTGGCGAGCAGCGCATGCGTGGAGCAACCGGTTTCGGACGCGGCCCCTAGTACCTCACTGCTCTGGCTAAAGTCAGAAGCGTTGGCACCGGTAATGGCGAGGCTCAAGACGGGATTGATACCCGATTGTAAGGGGAGCTGATTGCACACAGCCAGGTTTCCGGTGGAAACCCCACCCAGACTAGTGCCGCCGAGATCGTAGACCGAAGTATTTGTAACTGGTAGTTCAAAGATGCCGACTTCCCCCAACGCAAAGAGCCTGCCGTCAGATGAGACGGCAACGGCACTGGCTCCAGTAGGGCACATCGCAAAACGAGCGTGCGCCCCGCCCGCTCCATCCACCACTCGTACACCCGTCTTATCTGCAAAATATAGATTTCCAGAAGCGTCTATTGCCATATCAGTAGCGCCCAGCAGTGGCAGAAACTCTTTCGCCGCGCCCTGGCGGTAGCGGAGGACCAAGCCAAGTCCTACATCTTCTACGAACAGGGTACCCGCCGCGTCCACAGCCATGCGATTAGGATTGGCAAGATTCGAAATCGCGACCACCGGAACACCGCCCTCAGCGCTAACCTTTAGGACAGCATGTTGTCTGCGGTCAGCGACATACAGTGCGCCACTGGTGTCAACAGCCACTGCCGTCGGCGAGACTAGGCCTGGGATTTCTATAGAAACCGGCTCGCCGAATCGAGTAAGTTTATAGTCCGCGGGGCTGGGGCTCAGTCGCAAGATTTTTCCTGACCCTCTGGATGTAATTGCTATCCAGAGGTTGCTATTTGCGTCCACGGCGAAGTCGGCAATTACACCTTCCGCTGTGAACAGCGTCGACACCTTTCCATCAATTGAGTCAAAGACTTGCAGCGTCGTAGACTCTCGGTCCAAGAAGTACAGATGTCCAAGCTGGTCAACTACAAGTTTTGGCGCCATGGGGTGGTTGAACAGAATTACGGGGCTTTGGCGCGCGATTTCTATTCCGCGAACAGTCTGCGCCACGACAAGTTCTCCGCAGAACCACATCACAATCAGCACGACGGTGACAAGCCAGCGTTTTCGATTTCTGTTCATTCACACGTCCCCAGGTCAATAAAGGTTAGCTTGGTAAAGAATGCCAACGCCATAGGCCCACGAAGTCTTCCTCAATCCAATCCTGCTTTATCGCTTTTCGGCGAAGTATGGCCGTGCAACTGCTTCGCAGAACGTTCACTGTTCGCGCAACGCCTGCATCGGCTCAATGGCGGCGGCATGTCTCGCGGGCAGATAGGCCGCTACTGCCCCACAAACAGCAAAAACAAATGTCACCGCTAGAATTGTAAATAAACCGTGCGCTTGAAGACCAAACAGATAGGGACGAATCGTTGCTTGCAACACGAAGCTGAGAAACACGCCAATTGCCAATCCAGTCCCGACCACCATGCTAGCACGAACAACAACGAATCGTATCACGTCAGCACGGCCCGCACCCACTGCAAGGCGTACACCAATGTCTCGGATGCCTTGATTTACTGAGAACTGAAGCAAGGCGTAAAGCCCGGATAACGAGATCAGCAACGCGGCAGCCGCAAAGAGTTCCAGAAGCTTAGCCGCAAGGCGCTGATTACCGATTGAGTCTTCTACTACTCGGTGCAGAGCTTTGATATCTCCTACACGTGCATCCGGAGCAATGTCATGAAGAATTTGTCTCACGGGGGCGGCAATGCTATCAGGGTTTGAACCGGTGCGTACCGCCAGTTGAGTGGCTGCCGTTGCCACGGCATAAAACGAAATGTCAGGAGTGAGTTGTGTAGCGCAAAGATATATCTCCGGTTCCGTCTCCCGAGCGAGATCAGATTCCTTCATATCATCCATGACTCCGATGACCGTTACAGAAGCGAACCGGTCTTTCTTTCCGAAACCCAGTCTGAAGGTCAATGGGTCAGCGCCCATAAAATAGCGAGTGGAAAAAGACTGGTTCACAACGGCCACAGGCTGGGAAGCAGCCGAATCCCAATCACTAAAGAACCGGCCTCGAATCAGCCGGACACCTAAAACCACCGGAAAAGCCGCAGTCGCTATTTGCAAATTCGCATACGGCCGCTCTGCAAGGGTGCCTCGCCGGTCGCCTATGACGGCAAAAGAGGCTTGCGTCGTGAATTCAGTGCGCATAGGCAAAGCAGAGCTGATGGCAGCAACCTGAACACGGGGGAGTTGTTTTACACGAAGCAGTAAAGGTTCATACACGGCGGTGTCGATGTTCTTGTTGGCATAGAGCGTCTCGGGGAGGATCAGGGATGCTGTCAGTACATTGTTTTCATCAAACCCCAGAGGTACTGCATGAAGGGCTTGAAGGGTCCGTATCATCAGGCCGGAGGCAGATAATAAAACCAGTGCAAGCGCTATTTGGCCGACCACCATCGCGTCGCGCAAGCGACGAAGGCGGACACTAATACCGGTGATTGAAAACCCTGTGCGTATCACTTCCTGTGCAGGAGCATGCATGCAATAGAGCACGGGTAAGACGCACGCCGCGACGGCGGACAAAACGCTGATCGCCAGGAGGAACCCAAGAACTGCGCCATGGAGCTGAACGTCTCGATAAAACGGAACTACGCGGGTAATTTCATCCAAGAGTAGGTACACAGATACCATTCCCAAGCCGAGCCCTAATACGCCTCCGGAAAGGCAGATGACAAGGGACTCTATCAACGCTTGTCGCGCCAAGCGAAAACCGCTCGCTCCGAGTGCTCGTTTCAGAATAATTTCATGACGACGAGAAATACTGCGAGTCAGCATTAAACTTGAAACGTTGATGCAAGCAATCAGCCAAACAACTATAACGGCCGCTTGGAGAGCATTCAGGGTCTGGCGGTAAGTTGCGGTAAGTGCCGATTTATATTTTTCCAGTAAAACGTGATCACCCAGGTGCAAACTGGCGTACGCACGGGCGGTGTTGGACTGGATTACATTTAGTTCGGCAGCGGCTTTTTCAG
>JBEKVS010000426.1:0-4864 GCA_049513795.1 Occallatibacter sp.
GCCTTGCGAGTTGCACGAAATCGTCTTCTGTCCATCGATTTTCGGACATGCAGAACCTCAGCTCCCGATTTGCTCGTGATGCTTTCGCTCTTCTTCCAAACGTATGCGTTCTCGCTCGGCAGTCTCGCGCTCCGATTCGCTCGGGGTCGTGACAGTTGTGGATTGAACGGACCCTTCCTCATTGCCTGGAAATGTGCTGACGTCTCCGCCGTTGGGCACTAGATGGTCAGCGCCGAGAGGTTTCTTGCCATTCTCAATTGCTTTGACGGTTGTTTCGCTCATGTTCTCCTCGTTGGACACGTGTGCTTGTGCATGATTGGATGCCGATCCTTCGAATGGTGGAGAGTTTCGAAATCCACAGCTGGATACGAAACAAAGCGAAGATGGCCGTACAATTCCCCCCATAGGCGGCAGGCGGTCTTCGACGGTTCGACAGCCGTTGGAAGGGCAGATCTGCGGGATTTGCAAGCGGCCACTGCAACCACGCCACCTCCCGCCGAAAAGCGCTGTGACAACCGCACGCTACAGGGTCTACATTCAGAGGACTATCTCAGCGATTGCTTCACACTCATCGGGCTGGGGTGTGGATCATGGTCCACACCGTGAAGAGTCGCCATTAGGTCGAGACCTTGGCACGCATGGGCTTTCTCGCTCTTCACTAACTCCGATTCTGACTTTGCAATTCCTACTGTGCGGAAGCACCTCGTACAAATCGTGTCCCAACGTTGTTCGATGGCGTTGTGCCGATGTGCGAAGGCGGGACGGGCGAACGTGGCCATTGGGCCCCCCTGGAGTCTACGTCAAGTACACGGCGATTATCCGATGGGACGCCCGGGAAAGGTGGTCAATTCTGACCACCTTTCAGATGGGCGAAGCTGTAGCAGACCGGCTCGGCATTGCGGGCAGAAGAATGACCTATCATCGCGATAGCGCGGGAACCTAGCTGACGTAGCTGCCCAGCGTGGTGCTGATACCGTGGAAGGCAGTTGTCAGCCCGGTAGCCAAGGACTTCATACCGGCAGTAGCGCCGAAGGCTATGAGTGCCACGACAAGGGCGTACTCCACCAAATCCTGCCCTTCCTCACGGCTGGCCAAGTCTTGGAACCAGATATAGGCTCTCAGGAAAACAGTGTTCATGTCTGGCCTCACACTCGACCGCACACAGGCGACACCATCTACCTGACTATAGGCCAGATGCGACCAAAAGCGATATTGCACGATGGTGGGAGGTCCGCATCTCAAGCGTATGCTTCCCCAATGGCGGGCGGCAGATCGTTAGCCAGCTTCAGAAGGTTGCTTGGATGGACCGGCTTTGCCACGATGTCGAAAGAATGTCCTGCTTGTGCGGCTGATTCCAAGAGTTCGGAGGTGTCTATGAACCCAGAGAACAGCGATATTCTGCAAGAGGGGTAATCTGCCGCAGTCGAAGCGCTAAGTCGATCCCACTCATCCCTGGAAGCTTTACATCGATGACTGCCAGATGCGGTACCCAGACCGACATCACTTCGAGAGCCTGCTCGGCTGAGTAGACGGCGCGGCTGATGAACCCCGCGCTGGCGAAGATCGCCGCAGTGGTGTCGGCAATGACAACCTCGTCATCAACGACTAGAACTCTCGTTTCGCTGCGTGAACCAACGGTCAAGGTCTCCCAACTCCGTCCCTTCGTTAGAAGACGATCTCAGGCAGATCGGCTGTATCAGTCACCTCGATTTTTATTTGCTGGAAGCGGCACATCATGTGTTCAAGCTGACGCATTCAACGTGACCACGGGACACCAGTTACCCGATGCCTTCTTGCACTGGGATAGCAACCCTTAATCGAGACTGCATCCACCTGGAAACTTCCCAGCGGCTCGTCCTGGCCACAGATACACGTGCCCAAGGAGCGACCAACCTGGAAACAGCCTGCCCATGCCCTCTTCGCTAGTCACCACTTCTCTTCTGAGTTTTTAAGGTCGGAGTCGGCAAAAAACACCAGACAATCCAAGCATCCAAGCGTCAACTTACCTTCTTCTTCGTGCGTAGCCATGTTCTTCGAGCCACACTCGGGGAGTGCCTTAGAATGCCGGTAAACCCTTGACATCGACATTGACCCGCCTGTCATCTGCCATAAAAGCCCCACGGAGAACTCCATATCCGCTGATGAATTGGGCTCACGCTGCCAATCGAAACTCCTCCCAGAGTGAGTGATTGAACTCGGCGTGCGGACTGCACACATGGTTCTGCTCAGCCGAGTCCATACGCGCTTTGCCTATATGGTCGGCAGAGAATATTGTTGTCGCGGGACATCCGGGAGCCCTCGGTTCTCTTGGGCGATCATCCGTCGCAGCTTCTACGGGCGCGTCAGCGGGTGTCTGCGTTACAGGAACCAATGCCTGAGAGGCCGGAAGAGGAAGCCAAAGAGAAAGACCGAGCCGGCGCAGATGCAGGGCCTAACGTCAGCTCATATTCGCATGATTCCGTTCCCAGAGAATCGTTGAAAACCTGCTCGGTCACCTGGCCGTTCAACCTCGGGGCTGGGTTCGTTGTTGGGGTCATTCTTTGCCCTTTTCTTCTTTCTTGTAATCCACGGGCGGTTCGGGGAGAATGAACACCGGAACGTGTGTCCCTATGGTATTCAGGAAAGCATCCACGGGAACATCATTATCAACAATCTCTTCGGGCTCGGTACGGGTTTCGGCGCTCACTGAATACTCCTTGAGTGAATTGGACGCCGAAACTAATTGCTGCGCTGATCAAATTAGATCAAGACAGATATCTTTACGTCCAACTCAGCAGCGCCCTGGTTACGCCAATAGCTCATGGGCCGCCTATAAAGCTTCTAACGGGGTGTTGTACGAAAACGATCAGTTTTACGCGAATATGCCTGAAAGTTAGCGCTGAGGGCGACTTGGGAGTTGTCAAAATGTCCGACGAGAACATGCTGTGCTTGCGCTGCAAATCAGCAATCTTGATCTCGCACCGTTCCCAGCCCTATAGTAACGTGCGTTCAGCCCGCCAGTTTCCTTCAAGCAACCTGAGCGCTTGACTGTTCAGGTCAAACGGGGTTAGGCTCCGTATCCAGGTCGCCCGCCAAATTCAACGGCAAGGTCTCCCCAGCGTCTCTCGGTGGCTCGTCGCGGTCTTTTCATGGGACTGGCGGAAGTGTCACTCTCCGTCTCGAACTGTTCCATTTCCCTGGCGGCGTTCCTAACTCGCCAGTGTCGTAATCTCTGATGCAGGTATCGAAACTGGGTGCGTTGGCGCGATTTCTACACTCTGGATCGGCGTAACGTTGTGGTTGGGGGATTGTCATGGAAACACTAAAAACACTGCTTGCAGCACTTCTACTGGCCGGTTCCGCGCCTGCCATCGCTCAGCACATTTTCGTCCAGACTAAAGCTGGCGTCTCCGTATTCGACACAGACATGAAAAAGGTGGGGTTCTATGCGCCATACGGGAGCGACATAATCGGGCTCACCGGTTCATCGTTCATCACCTTCGACTTAGAAAATGGGATTCTGTATTCGTACGAATTGTCGAATGGCGTCATCGGTAAGAAGACGTCGAGCATCATCCCCGGCGATTACATGGGAAAAGACTGCGGGAATGACAACCAATGGCCCGTGTTCTTGAACTCGACCGTCTATGTTATGTACGACAACGTGGGCGAAGACGGGCAAACTACGTACTGCTCTGTCATTCAGACGTTCGCTGTTGATAAGGGGATTCTGACTTTCAAGGGGCAGACCCAAGTCAACAACGCCCAACTTGCAGGGTTAGGGTCAGAGTTCACCGGTTCTAGCAAATTCGCTTATGCCGTGGAGTCAGGAGACGCGAGCGCGACAGAGGATGGAATACAGGGGTTCGCGATAGAGGGTAGTGGATCCCTCGCGCCTATAAATGCAAACGTCTTGAAGAATAATCTCGGCACTCCTAATTATCCTCCTGCATTTCTTGCGCCTGATCCGCAGGACCAGAACCATCTGGCAATGGGTATCGGCTGCTGTAACATTGGCCTACAGCTCGCGAGCTACACGATAGGCTCTTCGGGTGACCTGACATCCACCAACACCCAAGCGGACATGCCCGCGACTGACGACAATTGGAACTACGATCTAGAAATAGAGATCAATCCGGCCGGAAACGTCCTGGCCGTAACGATCGGCACAGGGATCCAGTTCTTTCACTTCAATGGGGCCGATCCCATAACCACGTTTACCGGCGTCATCGGGGAGTCGGGGGAAATCGTCTCGATGGCCTGGAGTGGTAACACCCTGTATGCGGTCAACAACGCGAGCGGAAAACTGCATGTGTACGACGTCTCGACCACGAAGGTAGTCGAAGCGGCGGGGTCTCCATACTCGCTCGGGGCGCTTACGGTGCACGTCCACTGAGCTCGGAGGTAAATGTTCGTGCCGGTCTGGCGGACTCAGCCATGACACGCAAACTCACCGTGCAGTTCCTGGGCGGCGCCGGCATACAGGGCAGCGACTTCTTATGCGGCGTCGCGGGTTCAAAGATGTGTCGGTTTGCCTTCAACTACCGGGGATCTTGAGTGCCTTGCAAAAGTGGGCCGACCGTCGTCGGTGGAGGATCTCGAAGATGCCGAGAGCGGCAGGTTGAGGTAGTAGCCGCGCTGGCCCGCTCCTCGAAGTGATGGTTACAGGTTGAAGATCGCCGAGCCATCGGCGCCGGTGACAGCCAGTACCGCATTGCCGGCGGAGCGTCGAACCCGTTCAGCATCGTCGTGTAACTGCCGGGAGTGCCATCGACGTCAGTGAAGGTCACGCCGCCGCTGGTCAACTATCAGAGAACCCCCATCGGCACAGCCGGTGGGGGTTTTCGTTGGGCGGGAGCCCGAGGTTAGCGAGACTGGCGGGGGA
>JBEKVS010000427.1:0-4852 GCA_049513795.1 Occallatibacter sp.
AAGATGGCCTTCACGTTTTCGTCGGAAAGCAGAATCTCGAATGCGTGTTCGATCTGCTCCTGCGTGGCGCCGCCGCCTACGTCAAGAAAATTCGCCGGGCTGCCGCCTGCGTATTGAATGATGTCCATGGTAGCCATGGCCAGGCCGGCGCCGTTGACCATGCAGGCAATGGAGCCGTCGAGCTTGATGTAGTTGAGTGCGTATTTGCTGGCCTCGACTTCGAGCGGATCTTCTTCTGCCGTATCGCGAAGGGCCTTGATGGCGGCGTGGCGGAAGAGCGCGTTGTCGTCGAAGGTGATCTTGGCGTCGAGCGCGAACAGCTTGTCATCCTTGGTGGTGATGAAGGGATTGATCTCGATGAGCGAAGCGTCGGTGTCCATGAAAGCCTTGTAGAGGCTCTGCAGAAAAGTAACAGCCGCGTTGATCTGCGTCGGCTTCAGGCCCAGGGCGAAGGCCAGCTTGCGCGCCTGCCATGCGCCAAAGCCTACGGCCGGGTCGATGGTCTCTTTGAAGATGGCCTCGGGCGTCTTCGCGGCCACTTCTTCAATCTCCATGCCGCCGGCCTGCGAGGCCATGAAGACCAGCTTGCCGGTGGCGCGATCGAGCACGATGCCCAGATAAAGCTCGCGGTCGATGGCCGCGGTCTCCTCAACCAGCAGCCGTTGGACTTTCTGGCCGGCCGGGCCGGTCTGGTGCGTGATGAGCTGCATGCCGAGAATGTTCTTCGCGGCCTGCTCGGCGTCTTCGCGCGTCCGGGCCACTTTCACGCCGCCGCCCTTGCCGCGGCCACCGGCATGAATCTGCGCCTTCACTACCACGCCGCTCGCGCCCTCGGCAAACAGCTTGCGGGTCACATCGTTCGCTTCTTCGAGGGTGTTGGCCATTTCGCCCTTGGGCACAGCTACGCCGTACTTGGCCAGAATCTCTTTTGCCTGATACTCGTGGATTTTCAAGTTGGATCCGCCCAGTCCTTTGTTGCCAGTCCGCTGCGGTTTGAGGGATTCGGCGCCGGCCCATTGACACGCGAGCCAGCGAGACCGTGACAGCGGTATTTCAATACTATCTTGCCCGCCGAAGGGGTCGCAAACCGCGGCGCGCTCAAGTGGATCGCGTGGATCGGGGCGGAAGGTTTCACGCCGGCCCTCCGGGACGCAACCATCGATTGCGTCCTACACCCAGCATTGCGCTGCGCTCCATGCTGGGCTATTTTCGTGCGCTCCCTCCGGGAGTGGGAGGGCTGAGGCGGATGGAGTGGGGCAGAGGAATAAAGACGATTCTCCAAATCGCATGAGGACCGCTTCCCGGAAGCGTCATCGGCGCGGGCCGTTACCATAATTGATATATGGCTTTGTTGAAGGAGCTTCTCAAGCCGCTCGCCGAGGACGGGACCGCACTCACACGGGAAGAAGCCGCCGATGTGTTGACTGAAATTCTCGGCGGCGCGGTTCCCGATGTGGAAGTCGCGGCGCTGCTCACCGTGATGGCCACGCGCGGCGAACAGGCGCCGGAGCTGGCCGGGTTTGTGGACGTGATGCGGCAGCGCGCATTGCATGTTCCCCTCTCCGACGAAGAGCGCGGCGAGTTGGTGGACGTTGTCGGCACCGGTGGCGGTGGGCCGCTGACCTTCAACATCTCTTCGGGCGCGGCGCTGGTGGCGGCAGCCGCAGGCGCCAAGGTGGCCAAGCATGGCAATCGAGCTGTAACCTCGCGCTGCGGCGCGGCCGACGTGCTCGAAGCGCTGGGCGTGCCCATCGAGCTTTCTCCCGACTTGGCCGCGGAGTGCCTGCGCGAAACAGGGTTCATGTTCCTCTTCGCGCCGCTCTACCACCCGGCCATGAAGGCCGTTGGGCCGCTGCGCAAGGCGCTTGGCTTTCGCACCATCTTCAATCTCTGCGGCCCGCTCACCAACCCCGCCGGCGCGCGCAACCAGGTGATCGGCGTGCTCGCTCCGAGCCGGGTTCTGCTGGTAGGGCGCACACTGGCGTCGCTGGGCGCAAAACGAGCTTTCGTGGTGCATGGCTCCGATGGAATTGACGAGCTGACTACAACGGGAGAATCGGTGGTGTGCCGGGTTGAAGAGGCGGAAGATGGGGCGCCGAAGTTAAAGGGCGCGCGCATTACGCCGGAGATGGCTGGACTCGAGCGCAGCACGCTGGACCAATTCGTCGGCGGTGACGTGGAGACGAATACGGCATTGCTGTACGACGTGCTCACTGGCATCGCCGGCGCGCGCCGCGACATTGTGCTGCTGAACGCCGCGGCGGCCTTGGTGGCCGCGGGTCTGGCATTCGATCTGAAAGAGGGCGTAGCCATGGGCGCCGAGGCGATCGACTCCGGGCAGGCTGCTGCAACCCTGGCCAAGCTGAGGCAGTTTGGAGAGAGACTTTCTCCTTCAAAGTCACCTGCGCAATAAAGGCCCCTCTGAACAATCGAGATGGTATATACTGCGGTATATACCAAATACGGGAGACCCGAAGTGAGCGCGACAAACACAACGCCGAAGGCTCAAACCGAAGCTCCGGCTCCTTCCGCGACTGCGACCCGGACCGAGACCCGGACCGAGACCCGGACCGCCAAGCTCTTCAAAAACGGCCGCAGCCAAGCCGTCCGCTTGCCCAAGGAGTACCGCTTCGAGGGCACGGAAGTCGCCATTCGCCGCGACCCGGCGACTGGTGAAGTCATCCTGGCGCCGGCGCCGCCTAAGCCTTCCATTAGTTTTGACGAGTGGTTCGCACTCTACGACGCGATTCCGGACGACGCACCAGAAGAGGAATTTGCCAAGCTGCCGCCAAGACCAGCAGAGCTTACGACTGAGCAGCTATTCAAGGTGATTCGTCGCACCCACTTTCCAGGCGATTTGATGGCCCATCGGCGGGCACTTGTCCCACAGAGTTCCTGGGAAGAGCGCTTCGCCGTATGGGATGCTCTAGGTTCGCCGGATGAAGACGCCCTGGAACGGGACCAAACGCCTCCAGTCGAGCGGGACTTCTTCTAAATGCCGCTCACGCATCTGCTCGACACAAACATCGTCAGCTATTTTGTGCGGGGAAACTATCCCGCGGTTCGTGTGCGCATGTCTCACGCGCGGCTGGATTCGCTGGCCGTCTCAGCGGCTACGGAGGCGGAACTTCTATTCTGGGTCCTTTGCCGTCCCGGGAGCGCCCGCGTCCGTACAGGGGTTGAGGATTTTCTCTTGCGCGTGCCAAGCCTCGCCTGGGACACGGGAGCCGCGGAAAGTTACGCCCGCTTAAGGGACGCTCTAAAGCGAAGGGGCATCGTGCTCAGCACGGTTGATTTGTTGATTGCAGCCCACGCGATGTCTCTGGGTCTGACACTCGTCACACATGACCGGGCCTTCTCTTTCATCGATGGCCTCAAAACCGAAGACTGGACCGCGGCTTAAAGCAGACGCGACCGCCCCGTCAGCCTGCGCCCCAGCAGCCATGACACCAGCGTTGTGCCCAGCGCCAGCGCGACCCACCCCGCCTGCTCCATTGGCTGAAGCAAACTCGGCTGAAGCATATTCAGAGACGAGTGTGGAATGGCCAGCAGATTCGCCCTCATCGCCGCACTCACTGCTCGCACCAGTTCCACACCACCCCATCCAAACACGCCGGCAGCGAGCACAAAGCCAGGCAGTGCCCGCTTCCACGGAAACGGGATCGGGGGCGGCGCGCTGGCCTCCTCATTGACGCGCTCCATCACGCTGGACAAGAAGCCGGAGGAGGGCGCCAGCTCCGTCTCCGACGCCAGAATCTCGTCGATCCGGTTCAAATTCATCGCGTCGTGTTCATTCTTTTCCGGGCTCATCGTCAATCTCCCTTCCCGCGTCGTGTGCCGCCGATTTCTGTTCCAAACCAAGCTGGGGAAACCGTCTTCGCAGCAATGCGCGCGCCCGCGATAACCGCGCCTTCAGGGTGCCTTCCGGCAGGCCCATGGTTCGCGCCGCCGCGGCTACATCCATCTCATGAAAATAGAACAGCACCACTGGTTCCCGATAGCGAACGGGCAGCGCCAGCACCGCTCGCCGGACTGCATCGGAACTCAGCCTTTCTGCCAGCTCGTGGTGTTGTGCGGCGGGTTTAGAAGGTTCGGCGACCTCATCCAGCGCAAGGTTCACGGTGGGAAATCGCTTCAAGTCCGAGCGGAAGACATTAGCCGCCAGCGCAAACAGCCAGGTGGAAAAGCTTCCCTCGCGACGCCATCCGCGCAATCCCCGCCACGCCCGGATGAAGGCCTCCTGCGCCAGCTCCTCGGCGCGTCCCCGGTCGCGGCAGTAGCGCCAGGCCATATTGACAAGCGGACCCTGCCAGCGGCGAACAATCCCTTCGAACGCCTGCACCTCGCCGGCCAACACCCGCTCCACATCGGCCAGGTCCTCACTGGACGCTGCGTTCTTCGCGGTCGCGCGGCTGGGGCTCTCGGTCAACACAGACACTCTCCGGACAAACACTCTCCGGGTCGGTGGGACCATGAATCCCTCCGCCGGGTTGCATTTTGTTCTCTGCAAATAATTCCTAACAAAATGCAACCGGCTCCTGTCGCTCCCGGTCCCACCAGACGCAAGGGAGAAAAACCCTGGCAATTGATTAAGGAGGATTCTATGACACATCTGGTAACGGTTTTGTTCGGTGCTCCAGACATGGAGGGAATTGGCCTCTGGCTCTTTCTGTCGGTCGCCTCGGTGGCCTTGTTTGTAGTTTTCATTCCGCTGGTCACCTGGATGGGAACCCGGCAAAAAGAACGCGAAGCGTATTACAAGGCCGAGACCATCCGGCGCGTTGCAGAGGCTTCCCCGGACGGCGCCAAGGCCACAATCGATCTGCTCCGCGAAGAGAACAGAATGACCTTG
>JBEKVS010000428.1:0-4844 GCA_049513795.1 Occallatibacter sp.
CTGCGCATTCTGGCCTGGGGCAGCAAAGAGGCCGCCTCCTACGGACTTCTGCGGGCCAGGCTGGAGGCGGCGGGAATCAGCCTCTCGGAACTCGATCTGCAGATTGCCGCGCACGCTGTTGCCATTGGCGCGGTCCTGGTGACGAACGATAAGGCATTCTTGCAGGTGAACGATTTAGGCAAGACGGAAAATTGGGCGTTCGATCTTTGAGGCTGCACTCAATGGCACCTCAGCTTCGGTCGTCTTGGCAAGCGCAAGTTCGGCTTTGGTCAGATCGTGCATCAGTTGCAGCCTGAATTTCAACGTCATGCGCTCCGCCCTCTTTCGCTTCTAGACCAAGCACAAAACTGATCTTTGATTTAGCGCATGGTTCGAAAGGCGTTACGGCCCCGAGGCCGGAAGAAAGCCCACGGCATGGCGGTGTATGTTTGTATGCGGCGGGAATCTTGAAAGTTGAGGGACACAAAGTGCGCGAGTTCAATCGCAGGAATTTTCTCAGGGCCGCATCGGCGGCATCGGCAGGGACGTTGTTGACGCCGGGAATGCATGCTTTGTCCCCGGTGCGGGAAGAGATCATGCAGACCGAGTCCACCAAGCCGATCGCAGCCAACGATCATATCCAAATCGCGCTTATCGGCGCCGGCGGCCAGGGACAGGGAGATACGAAGACCGCCGTGCAAGTTCCTGGCGTGAAATGCGTCGCCGTGGCCGACTGCTACAACGGCCGGCTCGAACACTCCAAAGAGATCTGGGGGCCTGACACCTTCACCACCCGCGACTACAAAGAAATTCTCGCCCGCAAGGATATTGACGCCGTCATCATCGGCACGCCCGACCACTGGCACAAGCAGGCCTCGGTTGACGCCATGAAGGCCGGCAAAGACGTCTACTGCGAGAAACCGATGATCCATCTTTACTCCGACGGTCCGGAGATGATCGAGACCGCGCGCTCCACCGGCCGCATTCTGCAAGTGGGCAGCCAGCGTGTGAGTTCGGTGATCTACGCCAAGGCCAAGGAGTTACTCGCCTCGGGCGCTATTGGTCAGCTCAACATGGTCACCGCACGCTGGGACCGCAACTCGTCCATGGGCGCGTGGAACTACACCGTTCCGCCTGACGCCTCAACGGAAACCTGCGACTGGCCGCGCTTCCTCGGAACCGCGCCAAAGATTCCCTTCAACGCCGAGCACTTCTTTCAATGGCGCAAATGGAAGGCCTATGGAAGCGGCGTGGCCGGCGATTTGTTTGTGCACTTGTTCAGCGGCACGCACTTCATTACCGGTTCGCACGGCCCCACGCGTGGCATGGCGACCGGCGGCCTGCGCTTCTGGAAAGATGGCCGCGACGCGCCCGACGTCATGCTCGGCCTCTTCGACTATCGCGAAGGATTTAACCTCAGCCTGCGCGTGAACTTTGTCGATGGCGGCGAAGAGAGCGAAGGCCTGATCTTCACTGGCTCCGAGGGAACGATGGAGATTGCCGGAAACTCCGTCAGCGTGAACCGCGTGCCGCGCGAGAAAGAACCCGGCCTCACCATCGACACGTTTCCGCTGGCGATGCAGAAGGCGATCGTCGCAGAGTACGACAAGAAGTATCCGCGCACGCATTCAGACGAAGCGCCCATGGCCGGCTATACAAAGTACGTAGCGCCGCATGGATATTCTGACAGCTACGATCACTTCTCAAACTTCTTTGCCTCGGTCCGCAGCCGCAAGCCGGTGGTGGAGGACGCAGTCTTCGGCTATCGCGCGGCCGGCGCAGCGCTACTCAGCAATCTGAGCATGGAGCGTGGCACAATCGCCCACTGGGATCCAGATGCGATGAAGCTGGTTTGAGCATTGCACGAAAGGCAAAGCAGGTCCCCTTCGACTTCGCTCAGGGCAGGCTTTCGACTCCCTGCGCTTCGCTCCGGTCGCTGAGGATGACAGATCGACATTACGACTTGGCCAGGAAATAAGCATCGATGGCCTGCTTCAAAGCCGGCCGGTCGATATGCGCTTTCCGGCTTTCATATTGCGCCGACCAGCAAACCTGGTTCACAATATCGCGCGGATAGCAGGAGCGCAATTCCTGTTCCAGTCCGACGTGAATGTAATGGATCAAATCGGTGGGGATGGTGGCTTCGTAAGTGACGCGCTTCTCTTTCGCCACACGCAGGAAGATCTCGCAGAACTGTTCGTCTGAGACTTCCCCGATTTTGATCTTGGTCTGAATCCTGCGCAGGAAGGCCGGGTCCACCAGTTCGGCCGGGTCCATGTTCGATGCGAAGACCACCAGCATCTCGAAGGGCACTTCGATCTTCTTTCCGCCGGCGAGGGTCAGAAAATCGATCCTCCGATCAAGCGGAACCACCCAGCGGTTCAGCAACTCCTCGGGGCGCAGTCGCTGCCGTCCGAAGTCGTCAATGATCAGCACGCCGTTGTTGGCCTTCATCTGCGCCGGCGCGACATAGAACTTCGATGTGGAGTTGAACTGCAGGTCGAGCATCTCGGCAGTCAATTCGCCGCCCACCAGCACCGACGGCCGCCGGCACAAAACCCAGCGCGCATCCCGCTCTTCCGGTTCCGATTCCGCCACGCGCTTGTGAATCGATGGATCGAAAACGGTGATGATCTGGCCATCCACTTCGACGGCATACGGAATCCACACCGCATCTTCGGCAAGCACCTTGGAGAGGGTTTCGGCAATGGTCGTTTTGCCCGTCCCGGCCGGGCCCCAGAGGAACATCGAGCTGCCGGAGTTGAGCGCCGTGCCGAGCTTGCGCAGCGTTTCGTTGTCGATGACCAGGTTCGCAAACGCGCGATGAACGTCAGCGGCGTGCACATCGACCTTCTTGACGCTCTGTTTGCGGGTCTGTTCCGCATATCTCTCAAATGAAACAGGAGCCGGGCCGGCGTAGTGATTATGGGCCAGCAGCTCCATCGCCCGCGTCCGGCCCTGGGCAGTGATAGCAATCTGATGTACATGGCCGGTCATGCCAGTCACCAGGCAAAACTGCTCCGCCCGCAACTGGGAGAAGAGAGCGTCCACCACCTCGTAGCTCAGACACATTCGCTCAGCCAGTTCGAGCACCGATAGGGAGCCTGTCAAGTACAGTGTTTTGAGCGCGATATCCTCCAGTATCACCGCGCGCACATCAAGTTCTGCAATGGATTGCGGGCGGTGCGTCGGGGAGGGTTCAGGCTCCGCTTTCAGGAAGTCGTCATTGTTGTTTACGGATAAAAGCGTCGCCATGCGTACGCACCTGCTGAACTCAATTTAGTCTCTTTACTTTCACGAAGGTCTCCCTCTTAAGTGGCTCTGCTGTCACATTTTAGTAACACAATTCCGATTCGGCACATGGGGCGCCAGCCGGGACGCCGGCCAGCGAATCGCGTTCGATCTTCGTGCCCTGAGCGCGGAGGATCGGCTTGATGTAAGTCAGCGGCAGCTTTGAGACTTACCAGCGCTGTTTCGCTGGTCTTCGACTTCGCCGGCGGTCCGGCTGCAAGACGGGTGCTTTGCTACACTGCTCGAAGTGCGCAGAGCCTTCATGCCGGCGTGGCCCAGGCTCGAAGAGGGTCAGGAAAATCATGCCAATTGTTGAGCTTGACGGAGTCACCAAGGCCTACGAAAACAAGGTCGCCGTCAACAACCTGAGTCTATCCATCGACGCCGGTCAGATGTTTGGCCTGCTGGGGCCGAACGGGGCGGGGAAGACCAGCTCCATCCGCATGATGATGGGCATTACCATCCCCGATTCGGGCCGCGTAAGCCTGTTTCAAAAGCCGTTCGAGCGCGAAAGCCTGAACCGTGTCGGCTACTTGCCGGAAGAACGCGGCCTCTACAAGAAGATGAAAGTCATTGAACAGCTCGTCTTCTTCGGCCAGCTCCACGGGCTTGCGGCTGATGAAGCCCGCAAGCGATCCAAGGCCTGGGCAGAGCGTATGGAGATCGCGGAAGTCCTCGACAAGAAAACCGAAGAGCTCTCCAAGGGCATGCAGCAGAAAATTCAGTTCATTGCCTCGCTCCTTCACGATCCCGGCCTCATCGTGATGGATGAGCCGTTCAGCGGCCTTGATCCGGTAAACGCCGTGCTGGTGGAACGGACTTTGCTGGAGCTCAAGGCGCAGGGCAAGGCGATTCTGTTCTCAACCCATCGCATGGACCAGGTGGAGAAGCTCTGCGACTCCATCTGCCTCATCAACAATGGCCGCGCTGTGCTGGCCGGCAAGGTTCGCGAGATCAAAGCCACCTACGAGCGCAACCGCGTGATCGTCGAGTTCGAGGGTAGCTCGTCTTTCTTGAATTCGGATGAGATTGCCGAAGCCAAAAACTTCTCCGGCCATGCCGAAATCAGGCTCAAACCGAACGGCAACGCGCAAAAGCTGTTGCACGAAGCCGCATCCGTCGCCACCATCTTCCGCTTCGAGTTGGTCGAGCCGTCGCTTGAAGAGATCTTCATAAAAACCGTGGGCGGAAAGTCCGAGAACGGAAGAACGGCAGGAGGCAAGGCCGATGCGTAACACTCTTCTGATTGCCAAACGCGAATACCTGGAGCAGATCAAGAGCCGAGCTTTCAAGCTATCGACCATCGGACTTCCCGCCGCGCTGGCATTGGTGTTCGGCATCAGCTACTTGTCCTCGCTCAACCTGGGTGGGCAGAAGCACATGGCGATCGTCTCCACCGATGCGAACTTGGCCAACGAGCTCAAGAGCCGGCTGACGCACAGCAAGGATTCAACCGCGGTGATCGATGTCGTGACTCCTGCAACGCCGGAACAACGCGCCTCGTTGACCGAAGAAGTGCACACCAAGGCCCTTGATAGCCTGTTGTGGATTGAGACGCCGGCCGGACAAGCGCC
>JBEKVS010000429.1:0-4809 GCA_049513795.1 Occallatibacter sp.
ACATCCACGCAAGAATTCCATTGATCTCGTTCTGCGTCGGCACCGTCAAGACAACTGCAGGGGTCAGCGTCTGACGAAACCCCTCATAATCCAGAAACCAGAACAGTTTGTTTTTCAAGATCGGTCCGCCGAAGTCGGCGCCGAACTGGTTGCGGTCGAATCCCGGCTTCACCAACGCATGCGTCCCGCTGATGGGATGAATGTATCCGAATGCATTGAGGTCGGTGTTGCGAATGAACTCGTAGAGCGTCGCATGAAAATCGTTCGTGCCGCTGCGCGAGGCTACGTTGATCGTCGCGCCCGATGACCGCCCATATTCCGCGCTCTCGTTGTTGGTCACTACTTGAAATTGCGAAATCGAATCCGGCGGCGGCTGGATGATCTGGTTATCGAAGCCCTGGTTGCTCTCGCCGTAGGCATTATTGTCCAGCCCATCCAGCAGAAAGTTGTTGAACATGCTGCGCTCGCCGTTCACGTTATAGGAGCCTGCGCGCACCAGGCTGGTCACAGCTGTGGTAGTGGCCGCCGTCGGCGCCTGACGCGAGCCCGTCACCAGCGCCAGCAAATCGGAATAGTTGCGGCTCACCAGCGGCAGAGACTCCGTCTGGTATTCGGAGATATTCTCGCCGCGCTCGCTGGTCTCCGTTTCAATCTGCAGAGCCACATCGCTCACTTCAACAGTCGTTGCGTCGGCCTGGCCTACCTTCAAGGTCAAGTCGATGTGCTGCCGTCCAGCAACGGAAACGGTAATATTTTTGGCCTCCGCTGGAGCGAAGCCGCTGGCCGTCGCCTCAATGTCGTAGACACCCACGCGCAGCGACGGCACCTCGTAGTCGCCGGCGCCGTTCGCATTCACCTTCACAACGTTTCCCGTGTTGATGTTGGTAACGGTGATCTGGGCATTTCCGACCGCCGCGCCCGTCGAGTCGTGGATGGAGCCGATCAGGCTGCCATCTTCATACTGTGCCCACGCGGTTATACCGCTCAATGCAATCAACAGGCCGGCCAGGAGAAGAGTTTTGCGAATGATATTCGAGTGAGTCATGGCTGCGAGCGTACAGAGAAAGATTGACTATCCCGTTAACCGAACGTGAAAGCCATGTGAATCGCGCCTCTAAATTACCCTCAGGTGGGACCGCTCGCCAATCCGCGGTTTCCACTGTGGCTTAAGGCGGTTGCCGTAAACTGGAGGGAAGTTGGCAACGGCCCGTTTGGCCACGCAAACTGAAATCGTCGGAGGTCAAGGCGCGATGAAAAAGATCGGCATCCTGTTCGGCATGGAAAACAGCTTTCCCGGCGCACTGGTGGAGCACATCAACGCCCGCAACATCGAGGGCATCCACGCCGAGTTCGTCGAAACCGGCGCCGTGCGCCTGGATAAGGCACCCAACTACGCCGTCATCGTCGACCGCATCTCGCATGACATCCCCTTCTATCGCGCCTTTCTCAAACACGCCGCGCTCAATGGAACGGTCATCATCAACAACCCCTTCTGGTGGTCGGCCGACGACAAGTTTTTCAACTATTCGCTCGCTGAAAAGCTAGGCGTGGCCGTCCCCAAGACAGTCATCCTGCCCCACAAGGTTCATCCCGAAGGCACCACAGACCGCTCCATGCGCAACCTCGAATATCCTCTCGACTGGGAGTCCGTCTTTGCCTACGTAGGCGAGCACGGTTTCATGAAGCCGGTCGATGGCGGCGGCTGGCGCGATGTCTACCACATTCACAATCGAGCCGAGTTCTTCAAGGCCTACGACCAATCACGCGATCTGTGCATGACCTATCAAAAAGCCGTCGAGTTCAACGAATATTTCCGCTGCTACGTCGTCGGCCAGCAGCGCGTACACATCATGCCCTACGACCCGCGCAAACCGCACGCGGAGAGATACGTGCAGAATCCGCCGGCCTATGACAAGAAGCTCCTCAAGCGCGTTCAGGAAGATGCCTTGAAGCTTTGCCGCGCCCTCGGCTACGACCTCAACACCGTCGAATTCGCCGTCGAAGACGGCATTCCCTACGCCATCGACTTCATGAATCCCGCGCCCGACGCCGATCTGCACTCCGTAGGCCAGGCCAACTTCGACTGGATCATCAACGCCGTCGCCGACCTGGCTATCGCCAAGGCCAAGACCGCCCCGCATGTCCCCGAACTTCGCTGGGCTTCGTTCCTGGGCGCGGAGAACATCCCTCCAGCGAAGCCCGCGAAGGCTGAGAAAAAGCCACCTGCGAAAAAGAAGGCAGCCAAATCGAGCTAAGGTTCTGCGTCCAAATCTCGGATCAAGCATAAGCCGTCGTCCTGACAGGTGCTAGGCTGGCTGCATGAATCCGCCCACGCCTGGCCGTGCGCTCTCCCTCATCCTTTTGTGGTCTCTATTCCTGATCGGCCCGTGTTTCCTGGTTGGCGCGCTCATCTCCGCCTACAGCACCCAACAGTTCCTGCGTCACAGCGTCACCACGCAAGGCTCGATCGTAGCTTTGAAGGCGACCCACCGCGCCCGCCGGCGCAGAATCACCTATGCCCCCGTCTTCCGCTTCCAGGTTCCCGGCAGCCACTTCTACACTGTCGTATCGAATGTCTCCTCTAGCCCGCCCGCCTTCCATCCCGGGGAGTCGGTCACCATCCACTACGACAAAGACAACCCGGAACACGCGGTCATTGATTCCTTTATGCAGCTTTGGCTCGGCCAGTTGGTCTTCGGCTGCGTCGGAGCGGTCTTCACAGGAATCAGCCTGATGATCCTGGTAAAAAGCCGCAAGGCAAAGCTTGCCAGTGCGATGCAGTCGGATGCGGGGTCGGGAATAACTCGCCTCTAGATCCCGTGCACCGTGAACGAGGCTGTTTTTCCCGCAGCCCAATCGTCTTAATCATGCAATCTTGCGAAAAGTCAGGTTGTAGCGATAGGGCCCGGTCAGCGAATGGTACCCAGGCTTCAGGGGCAGCACACCGTGAAACCGCATGCGCGAAGCCCCGCCCCAGACGACCACGTCCCCATGCTCCAGCAGCATACGCTTTACCGGATCGGTGCGCTGCAGGCCTCCCAGCAGAAATACGCACTCCAGGCCAAGCGAGACTGAGACGATCGGCTGCCGCATGTCACACTCGTGCCGGTCCTGGTGCAACCCCAGCTTGGTGCCCGCCTGATAACGATTGATGTGGCAGCTATCCGGGCGAAACAGCGGGAACCCCGAGCGAACCGCACAGCGAATGGCAAACTCCAGCAGCACGCGCGGTATCGGCGGCCACATGCGTCTCACCACCGGATTGTTCGGATCCCAGCGGTGGCGAAATGCCTCTGGTGTGCCGCAGTCCGACACCATCACACCCATCGGCAATCCGCTGGGAGTTGTCGCGTGATGCAGCGGCGCGGCGTCCAGAATGCTTCCTACCGCCGCGAAAAACTCCGCAGCCTGCGGGAATGCCAGCCCCCGCATCAGCACGGAGCCAGGATAGATCTCCTCATGCGTCGGCTCGACCTCAAGTTGGGAAAACAGATTCATCGCCTGCAATTCATCTTACAACGAAAAAAGCGAAGAAAAAGCGAAAATAATGAACGCGAGGGGGATTTTTCTTTGTCTGGCCGCCCTCGGATGAATGGTTTCAAATCCACCGAACCGGGAACCGATGCATCCGTGGCGGCGTATCTTGCTAGGTGAGTGCGAGGGAGAATTCCATGGTCAGCAGACGCTTGAGGTTCCTGCTTTTGACGGCCCTGTTTGGCTTGGTTGTACTGTCTGGCGCCAAGTCCTTGTCGGCGCAGGATTCCGGCTTCAGCCTGGATATGCATGCCAACTCCAACATCACCGCAAAGGACATCGGGCTGCCGCTTTATCCCGGCGCCACGCTGTGGAAAGAGAAAGACAGCGACTCGGCAGCCAACCTCGGCTTCGGCCTGAACGCCATCCATTTCACCCTGATGGTGGTGAGCTACGCCACCGGTGATTCGCCGGCGCGCGTTCTGGACTACTACCGCAAGCCGCTCGCGCGCTATGGCGAGGTCCTGGAGTGCTCCAAGGGCAAGCCCGTGGGCCCGCTCACCGTGACCCACAGCGGTCTCACCTGCTCGACGCAGAAAGGTGGAAACATCGAGGTGAATGGCAGTGGGGATTCCACCGATCACGAGCTCCGCGCCGGCACGCCGTTGCGTTTTCGCGTGGTAGGCGCCAGCAGCACGCAGGACGGCAAGACGAAGTTTGGGCTGGTATACCTTGAGCTGCCGAAGGATTCGAATTCCAAAGACTAGCGCCGCACGTGCCCTCAATGTCTGAGGGCTAACCTCTGAGGTCTGAGCCCTCTCATCCCGTACAATTGCGCAAAGCGTTCCCCCAGGAGCCCCGCATGCGCCCATCCTTCTCGCTCGGCATTGAAGAGGAATACCAGACCATCGATCCGGTGACGCGCGACCTCCGCTCGCACATCGAAACGGAGATGCTGGCCGTGGGCAAGATGCGGCTTCAGGAACGCGTCAAGGCGGAGATGCACACCTCAGTGGTCGAGGTGGGCACGCGCGTCTGCCGCAACATCGACGAGGCGCGTGAGGATATCTACGAACTGCGCCGCGAGATGATCAAGCTCGCTACGGACCACGGCCTGGTGCTGGTGGCCGGCGCAACCCACCCCTTCGCTGACTGGCGCACGCAGGAGATTTATCCCGACCCCCGCTACCATCAGGTCGTCAAAGATCTACAACTCGTAGCCCGCGCCAACCTCATCTTTGGTCTTCACGTGCATGTCGGCATTGAGGACCGGGAAGCCGCCATTCGCATCATGAATTCGATGCGCTATTTTCTGCCTCACATCATGGCGCTGGC
>JBEKVS010000430.1:0-4795 GCA_049513795.1 Occallatibacter sp.
GTTGACTGACGGGAACCGCCTGGGTAGCAACCATGACGCCGCGCCCAAGATCGGCAAGGATGGGAAGTATCAGTTCAATATGTACGACCCGGATGGGATTCGCGTCGAGATGATGAACTTTCATGCCACGGAGAAGCCCTGCTGCTCGGCCTTCACGGCCGATGATCCGGCGGAGTGAGGATCGGCGATTGGTGGACTTTCACTTACAAAACGAACCATAATATGAGTGGAGGTCTGAACATGACAGCATCCAGCAGCCAAGCCATCGCCGCTGAGATGAAGGCGAAGGCGACCATGGACAGTAAGCCCATATTCGGCAAGGACGGGAAGTTCAAGCCGTCTGTGCCGCAAGGCGCAGTCCGGCCGAAGCCTGTACAGGTCCCAGAAAAAGCTAAGCCATAGATATGGAGGCGATACCGGAGAAGGCAGAGGCCCTCAATATCCTGCTTGTCCTTCTTCCCGGGTTTGCATGCGCGTATATCGTTCAGTTTCTTGCGGTTCGTCGCAAACAGACTGAACTGGATAAAGTGATAGAGGCTCTCCTATTCAGTCTCCTGCTGTATATCATCACTTTGCCTTTCTTCGACAATACTCTGCCAATCAGTTGGGTGGAACCCAACGCGAAAAACCTCGGGGTTGCGCACTTTCTTGTCAACTGGAAGCACATGGGCGCACTTGGGGTCCTGGCCGTTACATTCGCATTGCTTTATGCGGCGAATATAGAGCATGACTGGCTCATGTCTGTATTTCGGTGGATGCGGATAACGGAGCGAACCGCGCGTAACTCAATCTGGAATGATGCCTTTCAGGAGATTGGCGGCTATGTTCAAGTAGGAATTTCCGGGGGGCGCAGCGTCATCGGGTGGCTGCGGCATTACTCGGACGAATCGGACGATCCGTCGTTGTTTCTGGAGGACGCAGCGTGGATTGTGAAAAAGGATGAAATCGAAGAGGAAGTGGCGATTGATGGGCCGGGGATTCTTCTGACGAAGGAGACGGCGATTGAGTATGTAATCTTCCTGGGCTGGCATAGAGTTGATCCAGATACCGACGAATCGGTCGAAGGCGCGGATACCTAGCAGAACGGAGGTTTCGCCCTCGACCGTCACATCACGTTAAACTTTTGATATGCACGCTGCTGCTCTTGCTCCTGAAATTCTGGCTAAATACGAGCCTGTGATTGGGCTTGAAGTCCATGTGCAGCTGCTCACCGCGACCAAGGCTTTCTGCGGTTGCGCGAATCATTTCGGCTCGGAGCCCAACACCAACATCTGCCCCGTTTGCCTGGGCTTGCCTGGCGCGTTACCCGTGCTGAATGAGAAGGCTGTCGAGTTTGCCACGCTCGCGGCGCTGGCTATCAACTGCCAGGTGCGCGAGCGGTCCATCTTCGCGCGGAAGAATTATTTCTACCCCGACCTGCCCAAGGGCTACCAGATCTCGCAGTATGACAAGCCGATCGCCGAGCACGGCTTTATCGACGTGCCGACTGCGGACGGGAGCATGAAACGCATCGGCGTGACGCGGCTGCACATGGAAGAAGATGCGGGCAAGAGCCTGCACGATGGTTTTCCCGACTCGGCTACACGCACCTATCTCGATCTGAACCGCTGCGGAACGCCGCTGATCGAGATCGTCTCCGAGCCGGATATTCGCACGCCCGATGAGGCATTCGAGTACCTGACGCGGCTCAAGGAAATTCTGCTGTACACCGGCGTCTCCGATTGCAACATGGAAGAGGGTTCGCTGCGCTGCGATGCCAATGTCAGCGTGCGGTTGAAGGGCGCGGAGAAATTCGGCACCAAAGCGGAAGTCAAAAATGTGAACAGCTTTCGCTTTGTTCGCGCGGCGCTGGAATATGAGATTGAGCGTCAGGTCGAAGTCCTCGAATCCGGCGGGCGCGTGACGCAGGAGAGCCGGCTCTGGAACGCCGACGAAGGGCGAACCTATTCGATGCGCTCGAAGGAGCAGGCGCACGACTATCGTTATTTCCCTGAGCCAGACCTGCCGCCGCTAATCGTCTCGACGGAGTTTCTCCAGAGCAGGAGAGCGGAGCTCCCCGAGTTGCCCGAAGCTCGACGTGCGCGCATGGTTGCCGCATACGAGCTCAACGCCCAAGACGCGGCAACGCTCACGGCGGACCGGGAGTTTGCCGACCGCTTCGAAGCCGCCGCGCTTACGGCGCGCAATCCGCGCCGCGTGGCCAACGTGCTGCTCAGCGAGGTGGGTGGAAGGCTCAAGGCGCTTGGCTTGGAGCAGGCGCAATCGCCGGTATCGATGGCGGGAATTGTAATGGCTGCCGATCTGCTGGACGAGGGGAAGATCAGTTCAAAACAGATGAAGCAGTTGTTCGATGTGTGTTTTGAAAAGGGTGAAGACTTCCCTGCTGTTTACGAGCGGGAGAAGCCTGAACAGATCACGGATGTTTCGGCGATTGAGGCGCTGATCGACGAAGTCATAGCCACCAATCCCAAACAGGTTGAGCAGTACCGGGCGGGCAAGAAAACCGTGGCTGGATTCTTTGTCGGCCAGGTCATGAGAGCCTCCAAGGGACAGGCAAACCCTGCGCTGCTGAACGAACTTGTGACCAAGAAGCTGGAAGGATGAGGTACTTCTCCTTCTAGAGGAGGAGCCGATGAAATACGCCGATGCGGCGGAACTTTGAGCTTGCGCGCTGCGTATCATCCGTCGAGCTCTCCCCAAGAGCCCAGCCTGAGAGGCACGCGATGACCATTCACAGAGCGGGCGTTCTATTTCTGGCGCTCAATGCAGGCATCATCCCTGCCGGCCTGTCGGGCTGCAGATTCCACCACGGCGATTACGCGTTTTCTTCATCCGAGCCGGACACGTACGGCGACTCGCGCGCCATCAACATTCACCAGATGGGCGGCGGGATCGATGTGAAAGATGCTCCTCACGGAGCCAAGCTGATGACCATGGGTGGAGACATTCATCTGGGCAATGTCGCGTCGTTTGCCAAAGTGAAGACCATGGGCGGCAACGTGACTGTCGACGAGGCCAGGGGCTTTGTAGACGCTGAAACCATGGGCGGCGGAATTACCATTGGCCGCGCCGACGGCCCCATCAAGGCCTCGACCATGGGCGGAGACATCACGGCGCGCATGGTGGGGAGTTCGTCCGAGCGGCGGGATGTCGAATTGACTTCGCATTCCGGCACCATCACGCTGATTGTGCCGAAAGACTTCCCCATGGATGTGCAGATCACACTGGCCTACACACAGAAGGCTGGCCGATCATACGAGATAATCGACCATGTTGGGCTTGAGCAGCAGGAGACGCAGGATTGGGACAATTCATTCGGCTCGCCGCGCAAATTTATTCGCGCCGCAGGCCGCGTGGGCAGCGGCCTGAACCATGTGGTGATCAAGACCGTCAACGGCGACGTTATTCTCAAGCAGGAGTAACTTGCCGAAGAGCGTTACGGCGCCTGGCTGGCTGCGCTGCTACTTCAGTTTCAGTTCCTGTTCGAACTCCTTCCGCGCATCCCACTCGCTTACCGTCTTGACAGGGCTCTTGTGACCGTCCTTCTCCGCCCAAAGCTCATGATCTTCTGCCATGTCAACCTGCGTGAACCGGAAGCGGCCATGCGGGTCAGAGGAATAGCTGCGAATCGATTTGCTCTTCAGGTCTTTCAGGAACACTGTTGCGCCGGAAACGGGAGTCGAGGCACCGTCGACGACTGTCCCCATTACAACCCTCTGGCCAAGGTTCTGGGCGAGCGCCAAACCCGGAGCCAGCAATGCTCCGGCAGAACCCCCGGGAACCATCCCCGCCGCCGAGAGCGCAACAACGATTCCGGCCAGCATGTGAATGCGTCTGATCCTCAATCTTCTTCCTCTTCCTCATCCAGCGGCTCGTCTTCATCCAGATCGCCGTCCACCCGCGCCAGTTCGAGCGGCTCTACTCCAACAATTTCGTACTCCGTTCCACATTCTTCACAGGCGACCACATCGCCTTCCTCTACCTCATCCAATTCAATGTCCAGGGCGTTCTCGCATTCCGGGCAGCTTGTCACAGCACTCTCCTTTCTTACCGGGCGTTTCATCTTGTAGGATGGCAAGGCCTCGCGGTATGACACCGCTATTCTTGGGGAGAAGCCTGTCTCAGGTCAAGGGGCGGGATTCGACGCCTGTCCCCGGACTTCCTACAAAAGGAGAACATCCAATGAACATTCCCCGCTCGATCCTTCGATTGACAGTTTTGTTGCCGGGATGCCTTTGCGCCTCAATCAGTTTTGCACAGCCCGATTACCTCGGTGCTGGCATGGCCGTGGCGCCTGCAGCTCCCGATGCCGCCATCGCGCAGGCTCTCCAATCCATTCAGCCGGCACCCATAAAAAAGACGATTGAGACGCTGGTTGGTTTCGGTACGCGCAGCACGCTCTCCAGCACGGAAAAGGATTTGCCTGCCGGAAAAGGCATCAATGCGGCGGCCGACTGGATCGCCGGGCAGTTCGAGCAGATCGGGCAGCAATGCGGCGGCTGTCTTGAGGTTCACCGCGATACCTTTACGGAGCCGGTGTCGGAGCGGATTCCGCAGCCCACGACGATCACGAACATCTACGCCATCCTGCGTGGCAGCGATCCGGTCCAGGCCAAGCGGATGGTGCTGGTGACGGGCCACTATGACTCGCGCAACAGCAACGTCCTCGACACGCACGGCGACGCGCCAGGAGCCAACGACGACGCTTCGGGCGTAGCCGTCTCCCTGGAGTGCGCCCGGGCGCTGAGCAAGCTGCACTTACCGGCAACCGTCGTTTTTGTTGCGGTTGCAGGTG
>JBEKVS010000431.1:0-4764 GCA_049513795.1 Occallatibacter sp.
AAGTATCCGGGGCCATTCTGGCGGCCATTGGCCAGCCCGATTGGTTGAGGTGCTTAGTAAGTGTTTCTCAAATAGCTATTGACTTTTGTTTGCAGCAAAGAACAGCCGCCCGCGGTTGTTCACGGCAGCGCAGAACGGAATGGAGACTCCCCCCTCCCAACCGCTCCAACCCCTCAGGCTCTATCGATATGCGTGCTCGGCCTTTCGCCTCTAGAAACGGCGCAGGACGGGTTGCGGAATTGATGAGTTGAATCAGGAAACAAAGAGGAGTTTTCAATTCGCCGCAGGTTGCACTGCCGGTCTCTTCTTCGATGCCAGGCAGTGCGGCACCACCATAACCATTCCCCAACAATTAAGGAGCGTATCTCAATGAATTACAAACGTCTCTCTGTGATGTTTCTCCTGTGTGCCAGCTTCTTGTTGGCTTCTGCTTCGAGCTATGCTGCCGATAGGCTGAACCTCAATGGCCGCGTGGCGCCTTTCCACAACTTGAAGAACCTCCCCCTCGACATGAACCCGAACTCACCGCGTCTGTTGGCAGCGCGCGAGGAGGCCAAGGCCGAGGCGAGAGGCCTGGTAACACCGCAGGCCCTGAAGGATGCTTCGAGCGATGGATTCAAAGCCGCGTATACCTTGTATGTCGGCTGCATAAACACGCCAGCCGGCCAAACCTTGGCGACGATCCAAGATGCTGTGGCAGCCGCCTTGCCTCACACTTTAATTGAGGTCTGCCCCGGTACCTACTCTGCTGGCGGAGCCGGCACTGGCATCACCGTGACCACTGCCTATATCAAGATCGAGGGAGTGTTGCACCACTCGGGCGCGGAGACGCTGACATGCGGCAGCGGACCGGATCCGACCGATGGCAGCTTTGGCTTTGAGCTAAACGCGTCATACGATTCGGTGGAGTATCTGACGATTGAAGATTGCGACATCGGTGTTGCATCTCTCAATCCCAGTTTGTCTACCAGTACCCCTACTGGCGTGAGAAACGATGCTGTCTCGGGCAGTTGGTTCAGTGGAGACACTCTTTCGATCGTATCCGAATATGGATACGACTTCGAAGCGAAGGATAATAAGATCGCAGTCGACGAATATGGGATTGCCAGCGTCGCCGGTATCAAGGATGACATCACCGGCAATACGATCGAAGGGGATGGCGGCACCGAGGAGGTGGGAATTCTCCTCGCACTCACTGTCAGCGACACGGTCACAAACAATGTTGTCACCGCGGCTGCGGTCGGGTTGGACTTTGGCGCGCTTGTGGGGGGTGGGACATCGGAGGGCTTCAACACCTTCGCTTGCGTGGAGGGCAATCACCTCGATGGCAACGAGATTGGAGTCGCGATCATTGATAACAACACCGGCAACACATTCAAGAAGAACTATGCGAATGGTAACGTGGATTTTGGCTTTGGCTCTGATGCCAGCAGCGGCGCCGATGCCGTGCCAAATGCAGGACCAAACGTGTTCCGGGATAACCATGCATCCGGCAACGGTACGGACGACTATCTCGACCTGACCGTTGGCTACACCGGAACCAACCCGAATACAAACTCCGGAACGGCTGACTACTACAAGGGCAACAAGGGGAACATCGCTTCACCACCTGCGATCCTCTTCCAATAGTTGAAAGTTAATTGAAGCCACTTAGACTGCGGGGGTGCGATAAGCACCCCTGCATTTGCCTACGCACCAAATACTTTAGCGGTTCGCAGGCTGCGGCCTATTTTAAGCGCTCGACCCCTGCATGCCCTGAAGCCCGGCCTGTTTCCCCGCAAGACCTCCGTCCGCAGCATCCCCTCGTTCTTCCCCCAAGATTGGGCACGACATCAGAACCCGCGCGGGAGAATTGTGGCTTGACTTTGTTATTGTTGTAGCTTGGCAATCGAGGTGCTGAATGAAGGCAGAAGTCCCTGCGGCAGGCGCCGCCAATCCATCAAGTGCTCGGTTTTTGCCCGGCGTTTTCCTATTGCTCACGCTGCTGATTTCATATCCGGCGTCTCTGTTTGGCGTGAGCTGCCCGGTCGTCAAGCATAGCGCGCCCAGCGACGCGGACAAGGCTCTGCTGGATGCTGATTATGCCAAGGCAGAGAGCCTGTATCGCGCCGATTTGGCGGCACATGGCGGCGATCTGAACGCGACGGTTGGACTGGTAGAGACGCTGTTGCGGGAGCAGAAGATCATTGACGCCGAGGAGGCGGTGAGTTCAGCACTGGAGGCTGAAGACGCTGCCAAGTCAGGTTCGGGCCCAGCTCCGGGCTCGGGTGCGGGTTCAAGCACGGGTTCAGGTGCAGGCCCGAAGATGGCCGCGCTGCTCACGCTGCGCGGCGAGGTCTTGTTGCGCCAGGGACAGCCCTGGGATGTGGAGAAGCTGGTTCTCGATTCCTACAAGCTCGACCCCTGCAATCCGCGCACGCGGTTGCTTTTTGCGAGGTTCGCCGAGGTCAACTCGCGTTATGCCACGGCTCGCCAGCAGATTCAGCTGGCCCATCAGTTCGATCCCGAGGATGCGGAGATTCGCCTGGCATGGATACAGACGCTGCCGATCGAGCAGCGCATTACCGAAATGAAAGATTACCTCGCCGCGCCGAGGGGCGACGCTCCCGATGCTGTTCGCGAATTGCATGCGGAACTCGATCGCTGGGTCAAGCAGGCAGGTACGCCGCGGGCTTGCCGGCTGACCTCCGCAGCAACCTCAGCGGATATTCCATTCATCAAGCTCATCGGGTACGCCGGCCACACGCGGGCCTCTGGCCTCGAGATGGGCTTGAACTCTACGACTGCCCGGCTGCAACTGGGTGCGAGCGAAGGCGGACTCAGCCTGTATCGGCCGGTAGCTGAACGTGCCGGGCTCAAGCGCATTACGGAACCCGAGGCAGGGGCATTTCCCGGGGCCAAGCCCACCTACACCGCCTACGCCGATACCATCAAGATTGGCGGACTTGAGTTCCACGACTGCACGGTCAAGGTGATCGACGCAAAAAGTCCCGACGACGATGGAGACGGGCTTGTCGGCATCGACCTTTTCTCAGACTTCCTGCTGACCGTGGATTACCCCATGCGCAAGCTGCAACTGGCTCCACTGCCGCAGCAGCCGAAGCAGACGGCTGCGTTTGTTCCCAGTTTGCACACCAACCCCGCAGAGGACTCGGAACTGGCCAATCCGCAGGCCACCGACCGTTACATAGCGCCGGAGATGAAGGACTACACGCAGATTTATCGCGTGGGAAAGAGCCTGATTCTGCCCGCTGCGCTCACCGGGGACAAGGCCAAAGATCCGAGTTCCGCCCCGATCAAGCTGTTCATCCTCAACCTGGGTGCGCCGGAGACGAATGTCTCGTTCGGCGTGGCTATGGATGTTTCAAAAGTCCACGAGGAGAACACGCCCTGGGGCTCGGGAAAGATGAAGGTTGCCGATGAGATCAACTACAACTTCGCTCACATGTCGCAAAAAGTGAACGGCGTTGTGACGACGGATACCTCGATGGTTTCAAAGGATACGGGGATGGAGATCTCCGGCTTCTTTGGCGCCAATACCTTTCAGTTGCTGACGATGCACATTGACTATCGCGACGGCCTGGTGAAGTTCGAGTACATTCCCAATCGCGGATACAAATTCGAGTGACGGCTGCGGCGTTGTACGAAGAGATGCTGGCTGTTGCGCTTGAAGAGGCACGCCTGGGTTTCGAAGAGGGAGGCATTCCGATTGGGGCCGCTCTTTTCCGGCGCACGGGAGAACTGCTGAGCCGCGGCCACAACCGGCGCGTGCAGCAGGGCGACCCCAGTGTTCACGCGGAGACCGACGCGTTCCGCCGTGCGGGGCGGCAGAAGAGCTACCGCGATTTGGTGATGGTGACCACGCTCGCGCCATGCTGGTATTGCAGCGGGCTGGTGCGGCAGTTCCGTATCGGAACTCTGGTGGTCGGCGAGAGCCGCACCTTCCCCGGCGGGCTCGACTGGCTGCGCGAAAACGGCGTTGAGGTGATCGACCTCGACAGCACGGAGTGCCGCGAACTGCTGGAAGGCTATATCACCACGAACCCCGCTGTCTGGCATGAGGATATTGGAGAAGAGTGAAGGCTGACAGGGCCATGCAAGGGGGAAATCCGATACTTTACGTGAATTGGGCGTCTGCCATGCAGACGCCCAATTGCTTTTGCGAAGCATGCTAAATGCCGGAAAAGACGGGAACCGGCAGCGGTTCTAGAAGGTCAACCGCAACGACATTTGAATCTGCCGCGGACTGCCGATGGTGTGGGTGACGATTCCCAGGCCGCCCGGGCAACTGTAGAAATTGTTGGTGGCGCTGGGGGTGCCGCAACCGGTGGGCAACACGGTTGTGCCCGCGGCCGGGAATGAATTGTAGTCGGCGTTCTGCGAGACCTCGTTGCCGGGCACGTCGAAGCTGGTGGTGTTGGTCACGTTATACACATCCAACGTGTACTTGAGGATGTAGCGGTCGCTGATGGGAAGCACCTTCACCAGGGAGGCGTCGGCGCGCTTCTGAAAGGACTGGCGGAAGATGTTGCGCTGGCCGGTGGTGAAGCCGGTTTCGAAGGGATCGGTGAGAGGAATCGCGCCTCCCATTCCGCCCGCCGGCAGCAGCGGCAGTGTGAAGCACCCGGCATTCAGTGCGGGTTGGCCCCCGGCCGGAGTCCATGCGCCCGATGCCTTGGTGACTGCAGTCTTCGCCGTGCATCCGGGAGCGAGGGGAACGATGGGGTTGGTGATGCCGTCGTAGGTGGAGTAGTAGATGCTGCC
>JBEKVS010000432.1:0-4725 GCA_049513795.1 Occallatibacter sp.
TACCGGAAATACCTGCACGACTTTGCGAAGCTCATCTGGCAGACCGCTTCGCCGAAATGGAATTTCGACAACGCCACGTTCGAACGCTCAGCGGCGTCGCTCAACAATCCGGACCACGTCGCCATCACCATCCATAACTATCGGTGGAGAATCGGCCTGGCTGACGGCGAGCGGAAATACGACGATCTGGAAAAGCGGCTGGCAGCGCTTCGGCCCGTCGCCGTACCTACCATCACCATGGAAGGCGACGCCAACGGCGCAATTCACGCGCCCAGCACGGCGTATCGCGACAAGTTCTCGGGCAAGTATGAGTACCGCCTCATCACCGGCGGCGTCGGACACAATATGCCGCAGGAAGCTCCGCAAGCCTTCGCCCAGGCGGTCATCGACGTCGACGGCTTCTGACCTGTTCTGGCATGCGCGGACCTTGTCGAATTGCCGAGGGCGGGACACAAGGAGCGTTTGGCTTCGCAGGTACTTTGTGGTTCTTTTGGTGAGGTGGAATTCACGAAAGAGAATTCCGCTTCTCCATGGAAAGTGTTTTGCCTTCGGAGACTCGAATGAATTTGAACAAGCTCACCACGGATCTTACGAAGAATGTCAACCAACTCAACATCTCCCTGATCAGTGATGCGAAGGAAGAGTTTGCCCACATCATCGATCCGGATCAGTGCGGCTGGATCGTCCGCCGCCACTTCAATGGGCTCATGGGGCTGATCTACGTGTTCATAATACTTTTCCTTCTGAGCGCGGTGGTGGGATTCGCTCTTTACGCCCGTCAATGACGGCCGACTACCTGGTGATCAGGGTGGAGAATCTGATGCTCATCTTCGTGTATGCACTCGTTTGCGGGAGTGTGTTGACTTCAAGCATTGTTCTAATCACCCATACGTAGGCTCTTCATGCGGGCCCATAATTTAGGAATGATCCGGACTGTGTAACGCAGAGTCCAGGGCCCGCACTTTTAACTTTGACTCGTGCTCGGTGCAGAGGCTTCTTTGGGACTCGCTCTCGTTGCACGCTGCAAGAGGTTGACGCCCATGATGAATCTCTCGAAATCAGAAATCTGGATACGGCGTGCGCTGTGTCTGGTGGCAATCGCAGGAGTCCTCGCCATTGCACCCGGTCGAGGAGGCGATTCGATCGCAAGTGCCTACCTGGCGGGTGCTGCACCTGCAGAAGAACATTTCATCGATCCACTCACTATGCGAATCGAAGACGTACTGGCAGCAAGCACCGACCCTCGCTCACTCTTTACCAACGACGGACCCATGCCTGATTTCAATGGCGGCGTTGCCTGGCTCAATTCCGCCCCGGTAAACAGTCGCTCTCTGCGCGGAAAGGTTGTGCTCGTCAATTTCTGGACATATACCTGCATCAACAGTCTGCGAGCGCTGCCTTATGTCAAGGGTTGGGCAACGAAATATCAAAAGGCAGGATTGTTCGTGATCGGTTTGCACACCCCAGAGTTTTCTTTTGAGAAACAGCAATCGAATGTAGAAGCGGCGCTGGGCGACTTGCGTGTTACCTATCCAGTCGTGATGGACAACAACTACAGGATCTGGCAGGACTTTAGCAATCAATACTGGCCGGCGTTCTACATTGTAGATGCGAGAGGGCGAATCCGTTACGAGCATTTCGGAGAGGGCGATTACGGCGCCTCTGAGCGCGTAATTCAGGAACTTCTCGAGGAAAACGGGGCCTCGGACCTGGATTTGAATCTCCTCAGCGACACTGCTCGCGGTATTGAAGCGCCACCAAGCGATGACGAGGGGTCTCCGGAAAGCTACATCGGATATCACCTCGCTGAGCGCTTTTCGTCCCCGGAAAGGCTGGATCACGACAAGCAAAGAATCTACAGTCTCCCAGCAGTGCTTCGCCTGAACCACTGGGGACTCAGTGGTTCGTGGAACGTGAATGCCGAAAGTGCAGTGTCGCAAGCGCCATCGGGCCGAATTGTATTCCGATTTCACAGCCGCGACCTGCACCTCGTGATGGCCCCTACGAAAGACGGCAGGCCTGTCCACTTCAAGGTGACGCTGGACGGCGTGGTCCCCGGCACTGATTGTGGAACTGACTCAGCGCCTGATGGCACCGGAGAAGTTCGCGAACCCCGCCTCTACCAACTCATCCGACAAAAGGGTCGGGTGAAGGACCGGACCTTCGAGATAGAGTTCCTTGATCCCGGCGTTCAGGCGCTCGACGTCACATTTGGCTAGAAGATCTGTGTTCAAACACGGGAACGTCTTCGATCGCAGTCAAGACGACTGCGTGGGAGCGCCATCGACCGAAATGATGGATCCCACCGCCACGAACACCAAATGGTCACTATCAGTGCTGTCAACGGCAGCGGAAGATGAGATCTTTTCGCCGGCACAGTAGTCTGCGCTTCGACACTTCAGTCGTCTCATGGACGCGAAACCCGCGGTTGATGCCAGTCAGGCAAGCTCGGTCGCGAGTCATCGCAACATATTGAATCAACCGCACGATCCTTTGAATGTTTACGCACACCGAAAACAACGACTTGTGAACAATTCAACCCGGCTGGTTGGTCATTGCGTAAGGGGCCCGTAATCGAATCCGGAATGGCACCTCAGGTGCAAGGTACGTTGCGCCGGCCTGCTATTCGGCGGACGTCCTCAAACACTCAATACACGAATGGAGAATCGAGGATGCGTACCAATCTGGCTGTTATGTCGAATGCAAGCGCAGGCCGAACCTCTGCATGTCCGATCGTTGTGAAAGCATCTGCCGAACGGTCTCAATTTCCCTCGAAGCTGAGTTCCTGGGAGAAGTTGCTTGATAGCATCGGAATCCCTGAAACCGCATGCACCTCTCTCATCGGGTGTAGGTCTCAAAAGGGTCGTGCAATAAGGTCGTGGGTTCGCGAGCACTACACAACGCGCTTTGTCCCGGAAAGTGTGCTCGAGCTTCTAGATTTACGCTACGAACTCAAGCTCAAATGGCAGGTCGAAGACTGACGTGCCCCGGAGTCTCTGGAGATCAAACGGAACTCTGAGTCCTCAAACTAGCTGACTGTGGAGATTCACCACAAGTATTGACCGCTTCGCTGGATTGACAATATGACGACGCTGCAATCTGAACTCGGCATCGACGAATACCTTCGCAAGAGACTGACGCCGGCGGAGGTTGCAATTCCTCATCTCGCGGGAATTGACATGTACGGCAGATCCATTCCCGCCGGGATTGTGGGCGGCGATCTTGTCGAATACATTAACTTTCAGCAGCGTTACGATCTCGATGCGCGCATCGTGCGTGCGATTCGGCAATCCACTGAGTACTTGGAATCTGCCGATGGCCGGCTCTCACGAAACCTGGTGGATGCGCACGTGGAGTGGATGCTTTCCAAGCCGGGATTTGGCAGTGAGGACGCAGCGCAGTACAGAAAGGCTAAGGGATCAGAACAGCTCAGGATCGCCGAGGACTTGCAAGCACTTCACAAGACGGCTGGGATTCTTCTGGTTGATGCTCAGGGTCACGACATCATTTCGGCGAAGATTGCCTCCACCGTACACGATACCTTCCACGCGTTCATGCTTTCGGAGCTCGATCGTAACGGAAAGACAACGCCGGACATGTTCGAAAGGATCAATTTGCGGCTGGCCGAGTCCGTCACTGCTAGAAACGCTCTCGGCTGCGATCCGGACGAAAATTGGCGGGAGAACGCCACCATGCTTTACGGCGAGATCCATCCCAACGGACATTTCCGCTTCGTGGACTTCGGCCATCCGCCTCCGCTCATATTTTCCGCGGAATCCGGAACGTTCATGGAAATATGCGCGTCTTGCATTGTTCAGTTTCTTCCACTGGGCATGGCAATTCCTGAAGATCATCCTGACCGTAACAGGTATCTTTCCATGGCCCCGCGGGCACACGGAATGGATGCATCGGAAATGTCAGACTTCCAGCTGATCTATTCGGGAGACATCCTCTTCATGTATACAGATGGAGTCTACGACGGCAGCGATGAACAGGACCGCCTTCAGATCGAGCAGGTAATTCGTGAACATCAAAACCAGCCGGCCAAGACAATTTGCGACGCGATTCTCGGATACGCCGTTGAGCAGGACGAACGCTTGAAGCAGATCGGCGAAGAACGCCTGGACGACAAAACAGTCTTCATCTTGAAGCGCACACAATAACGATGGCTTGAGCAACGGGACACTATCACGATCTTCCAAGCCCTGCCGCGGTACATGACCTTTAAGGCAAGGAACAATTCAAACAACGGCAGTTCGATAAATTCGTTCAAACGCTCGAGGGTAGGTACAGGAACCTTCTGGCTTAGCTCATGAGGGGCCGCTAGTCAGCTCGCCCCATTTGGTGCGGAATGGTCACGAACGCTGCGGTGGATGGATTTGGCCGAAAGCCTTGAAAGGCGGGTCGCTCCCGAGACCTTTGAGCAAGGCGAAGAAGCCGTCGATCTCGTATTTTGGGGGGCATGCAGGGAATACCGATGACTCCTGACAAGTCTTTGGGCTGTATCTGGAGCGCCCGCGCGACACACTGATGTGTTGGTTCGCAGTGGCTGCAAGGGGCGCTTTAGATACAGCGACTTGAAGGAAGCCGCCAGAACTGCGGAGGCTTATGTAGCTTGAATGGAGCCGGAGCACTTCAGGTGAATGGCGCATGGGATTGAGAGCCGTCTTGGTCAGCTGAATCGAGTGTGAAAGGTCCATGCGGGATTCCAAACAGCCGGTCAAG
>JBEKVS010000433.1:0-4718 GCA_049513795.1 Occallatibacter sp.
GACCACGCCCCTTTTTTGCGCCCTGCGGACGTTCTTGCGCGTTTCCTGCGGCAGACCCTCCCACCATTCCTGGAAGCTGGTGAGTCGAACCGCGGCAATACTCTCCCATTCCACGGGATATTCGTACTTGGGACGGATCGCCGGAAGTTTCTGCGCAAAACTCAAGATGTCCGCCCGCAGATCGGCAGACCGCTGCTGCTTCAACACTTGGACGCATCCCTGCGGATCATCGAGCTCCGATTCCAGCCATTCCTCTGCTTCCACGCGGGCGATCCGAATCCACTTCCCTCGGACGATGATGTCCTTCCCATTTATCTCAAGGGCGGGCACGGTGAACCACTTACCCTTAATCGCGACTTCGATGTTTTTCTGCGTGGCTTGCATCTCTTAGTTGCTTCCTGTCACTTGCGTCTGCGGGGTGGCTGGGCGCTCGGAATACGATGTGTTCAATCGCGACATATTCCTGAACCAGTTCAATTCTTCACCAGCACCTTGGGCCGAAAAACAATTACGGTAGGTTTTCCCGGAACCTCGTACCGGCCTTTCTCGACAACATCAAACTCGGCCTCCATGATCTTGAGCATTGCGGTCGGCCTGGACTTGTCCTCGGTTCTCTCAGGGCTTGAAGCGAACAATCTGACGACGAAGACTCCACCGTCTTTCAAATATGCTGAGTAGCGGTCCAAAGTCTCCTTCACCTTGCCCAAGGGGACGTGGTACATCGACTCGCGGAACAGGATTACATCGTACTGGCCGGCGGGAACGTAGGTCAGGAAATCGCCGCATTCAAAGCTGTTCTTGTCCCCTCGTCCGCACTCCTGGCTGCGCCGGCGCGCTTTCGCCAACGCTGCTTCGGATATGTCCACTCCGAGGTAGCTCCGATAGGACGTCTCAGCCATTTCCGTGGCGGTATTGCCTGAGCCGCATCCGATATCCAGAATGCTTCCGTTCACAGTATGCCGTTCCAAGTGCGGGTACACGCAATCCCCAACCGTGTTGTAGGCAAAGGACCACTTCTCCTCGGAATATTCCTTATCCCAGAAGCGCTTCTTGAGACTCGTCGGGCCGTAGCTCAGCAGAAAGCCGCGCACAAACCTGGCAGTTCGATCGACGATATACATGTTCATCTCCATATAAAATTTCCCTTATAAAGGCGATCTATTTGTGGTTGGTTTTGCAACGAAAGATGCGGGGGACGCGCTCCGTGACCTTATAGCAAACTTCTTCAGCCGCTGCAGCTGTTCGCGATGCGTAAAATCGACCACGTCGCGAGATACCGAAATCTCTGCTCGGCGGAGCATCGACCAGAAATAGCCCGCGCCCAAGGCCAAGCCACCGAGAACCAAGGGCGAGTTC
Organism: Occallatibacter sp.; assembly: GCA_049513795.1. Classification (GTDB taxonomy): domain Bacteria; phylum Acidobacteriota; class Terriglobia; order Terriglobales; family Acidobacteriaceae; genus Telmatobacter. Next base: position 1,357 of record JBEKVS010000433.1, read on the forward strand.
CTCATCTGATAAAGCGTTCGAAACAGTTCCCAGAGAGGATGGTTGCCGAAGGAATAGTCTTTAGCTCCCAGTTTAAACCTGGCCTTCAGGACGCCCTGCCCGGCAGTATTCATCGCCCGGTGATGGATGCAGACCTTATCGGTAAAGGTCCTGGTTTTCCAACCTTTCATTCTTGCGGAAACGACCGCGATATGGTCGATGCCACCGCCCTTGACGGGCGTGTATCCGCCAATCGCTTCGAAGCATTCCCGCCGGAAGAGCTGAGAGCCGCCCCAGACATTTTCGATGTTCGAAAAGCGGTAGTCGTACTGCAGCGATCCTTCCCGGAAGGGCGATCCGCCGACACCGAGGTCAGCGTGTTCGGCAAACTTGCTCAAGAGATACTGAAAGTGGTCTGGTTCAATCGATACGTCGGCGTCAAGATTGCCGATCACATCCGGGTTTAATTCCTTCGCCCTGGCGTAACCAGCATTGAAGGCATGAACCTTTCCGGCGAAGTGCCGCTCTGCCCGTTCCGGCATGCGCAGCAATTCGATCCACGGATTGTCTATAGCGTACTTGCGTACGATGTCATCGGTGCCATCCGTGGAACCATCGCTGATGATAATCCACTTCAGCGGTCGGTACGTCTGCGCGGCCATCGATCGGAGCGTCAATTCGATGTACTGCGCCTCATTCCGTGCCGGCGTGATCAGAATGTAAGTGGGTAGTGTCGCCATGCTTATACTTAGAGAAGTCGCGGTTGATGAGCTCGGCAAATTTAGTCGCGTTATGTGGCAATAAGGGACGGCGCCACTTGCGGAGCGGCCGAGACGCCACCAATTCCAATATAGTGAAACCCGTGGGATGCGACCTCTTGGCGGGACAGAGCATTTCGTCCATCGATGATTAGCGGTCTTTCGACGAGCGTGGCGAGGCGGCTCCAATCGATCTTTCGGAACTCTTCCCACTCGGTCAGAAGTACAACGGCATCGGCCCCTTCGGCTGCTTGATAAGCGTCAGCGCAATATGTGATGTCAGGCAGAACTGCCCTCGCTTTTTCAATGGCCTTGGGGTCATAGGCGCGAACGACAGCACCTTCAGCCAGCAGAGCTTTAACGATCGCGATTGAGGGTGCGAAGCGAACATCGTCGGTGTTGGGCTTGAATGCCAGTCCCCACACAGCGATTTTCTTGCCGCGCACAACCCACAGTTCTTTTCGAATTTTCTCGATGAACTGGTCCACGCGGGCTTGATTGATCTTTTCGACCTCTTTCAGCAGCGAGAAGTCACAGCCCGATTTCTCTGCAATTCTGATGAAAGCTTGCACGTCCTTCGGAAAGCAGAACCCTCCAAAACCAATTCCCGGGCTCAGGAAAGCAGGACCAATTCGGGGATCGAGCCCCATTCCTTCGGCGACACGAGTCACGTCCGCGCCCACCACTTCGCACAGATTCGCCACCATATTGATAAATGAAATCTTCATCGCCAGGAAGGAATTGGAAGCATGCTTGATGAGCTCGGCTGAATTGGTATCGGTAGCCAGGAAGACCGGTTCCTTGCGCTTCGGGCACTCCGAATGGATTGGGCAAGCGAACTTCTGTTTGATGATGGGCTCATAGATTTGACGTAAGAGCTTTTCGGCTCGTGGCGAGTCGACCCCAATCACAATCCGGTCAGGGTGCAGGAAATCCTCAACGGAAGAGCCTTCGCGGAGGAACTCAGGGTTTGAAGCAACGTCATAGCTCAAACCGTTCCTGCTGTGGACAGAAAGGTGCTTCTGGAGCTGACCGCCGGTCTGGACGGGTACGGTACTCTTTTCGATCACCAGGCGATAGCCCGACGCACCCTGCGCGATGGATCGCGCGACTCCTTCGATGGCGGAAAGGTCGGCATCGCCGTTTGGGAGTGGCGGCGTTCCTACGCAGATGAAGATCGCGTCGCCCCAGGCAATCGCCTCATCGGTAGACCCAAAGCACAGCCGGCCAGCCTTTCGGACGTTCCTGATCACGTCCTCTAAGTGCGGCTCAAACAGCGGCATGACGCCATCCTGCAGTTTCGCAAGTTTGTCGACGTCGCTTTCACTGCAGAAAACGTCGTGCCCGACCTGCGCCAAACAAGCAGCTGTTGTCAGACCTACATAACCCGCGCCAATGACTGAGAGCTTCATATTGGGATGTCCTTTGAGTGCGAAACTTGGGATTGAGGCCGCTTATGCTCTGCGAGTCTCCGCCGCCAAGGAAATGGCTTCGGTCTCGACGCCCTTCCGACCGGTCATCGAGATGAAGTTGCCGATTTCCTCTACCACGCGGACCTGCTGCGTTGCCGCCAACTGCGGGAACATTGGCAAAGAGACAATTTCCGCTGCCGCTTTCTCGGCGACCGGGAAATCACCTTTCCGGTAATTCATTGCGGCGTAGGCCTTCTGCAGATGAAGCGGGATCGGATAGTGAATTCCCGTTGCAATGCCCGCCGATTTGAGATGTTCCATCAGCCCTTCACGGTCGTCCACGCAGATTACGTAGAGGTGGTAGACAGCGCGGGACCACGACGGCTCATGCGGGATCGCGACAGACTCTGCGGAAACCAGCAGGCGGCCATATTCTGTGGCCCGTTCGCGGCGCTGGGCGTTCCACTTCGCCAGATGCTTCAGCTTCACATGCAACATTCCCGCCTGAATTGCATCGAGCCGGCCGTTGTAGCCCTCGATGTCGTGATAGTACTTTGTGGCCTGGCCATGATCGCGGAGCATCTTCATCGTCTTCGCGATGCCGGAATCGTTGGTGGTCGCAGCGCCCGCTTCACCGCATGCACCCAGATTTTTCCCGGGATAGAAGCTGAAGGCCGCGGCTCGTCCCATGGATCCAGCCTTCATCCAGCGGTTGTGCTTGCGCGAGAAATACTCTGCGCCGTGGGCCTGGCAAGCGTCTTCGATCACGACCAGGCGGTAGCGATCCGCGAGTTCCAGAATGGCGTCCATATCAGCCATTTGCCCGTAGAGATGGACCGGTACGACAGCCGTGACTGGGCGGCCGCTGCGGCGGCTCCGCAGTGTTCCAGCATCGTCGACCGTGCACTGCGTTTCCAGATACTCTCCGAGTTTTGCGGGATCCATGTTGAACGTCTGCTCGTCGATGTCGACGAACTCGGGCAACGCACCGGCCTGCGAAATCGCTTCGGTGGTCGCGATGAACGTGTGCGGCACGGTGACCACAACGTCGCCAGGTTTTACTCCGGCTGCCATAAGCGCGAATCGCAGAGCGTCGGTTCCACTACTGACCGCAACCGAATAGCTGGTTTCGCAGAAAGCAGCGAATGCCTTCTCGAAATCTTCCACCATGGGGCCGCCAATGAATCCAGCGGTCCGCAGGGCCTTTTGAAAC
>JBEKVS010000434.1:0-4711 GCA_049513795.1 Occallatibacter sp.
AATTCTCCATCCACCGCTTCACAAGGGTGTTCTTCACCTCTGATGTAAAGCCCTTCGACGGCAAAGTAGAACGGTTCCTTCGCGAAATCCTCGCTCTTCTTGAGGAGCTTGATCACATTTTGCCAACCCTCCAATTGCTTTTGCTTTAGCCATGCTTGCTCACTAATCTCCAATTCGAGACACCAGAGTCCAGCGAGTTCATTGGCAGTGGTCCAACAAGGTCGGTCTCCACGGATTTTCTTTTGAGAACTGGCACTGTCTCCCCAGTACGCAAATTCCTCAACCCTGAATTGGAGAAAGTAGAAGCTTCCGAGCTTTCTGGAACTCACCAATACTGAAGATCGACATGGCGTTATTGTGCATAGGCCGTCAGACTGACGCGCCGCCAGATTGCAGTCTACGTGCGCGAGGAGAGCTTTCGCGCCACTCATCTCATTGCGAGCGAGTGGCATCCTCAGGCTCTTTGCTACGATGTCCTCGGCATATCGGAATTGAATGTACGTGCCCAGTGGCAGCGCCAACGATCTAAGAATGTCGAGGCGGTATTGCGGGGTGAGACCAGAACTCAAACACAGCAAAGGCTTGGCACTCATTTTAGGCTCCCATCCTGTCGACAACGTCAAGGCGCTCCGGCCCTCATAGAACGAATGGTCGGAACATCTTACTACCGCTAAGGTTGCCAAACTGTTTACAATCGACCGCGATGAAAAAACGAGGCAATGGCAGCCACGGAGCCGAGTTGGCGAGGCAGAGGTGGGCGAAAGTTCCCAAACAAGAGCGGGCCAAGCAGGTTCCGAAGTCGGGTGGGCGCCCGAGAAAATATCCGAAGTGCCCCAGATACGGATCGCACACATTTTCGCCAACGACAGATCGTTGTCCCTGCGGCTATCGTCGCCCAAAGCATAAATAGCAACTCACTCCTGAACGAGACCATCAGCAGAAAGCGTTGACGAATCTTATTATGCACTTGACAAATCGTGCGCACGATTATACAATATAGGACACAGAGTGGAGTCGAGATTGTATTTGCGAGCCGCAGGGGTGGCAGTTGATTTTGGCAAAAGAGGAGACGCAAATATGGCCAGCGCTTTCAGGCCACTGATGTCAGCGGAGACCTGCCGCATCGTAGAAGAACGGAATTTTATACACGCAACCCGCGAAGTAGGCTATCGGAGCCTTGCCGATGCAGTTGCGGAATTGATCGACAACGCCATCCAAGCGCAAGCTCGGCACATCAGGATTTATTTTTCCCATGAACAAACCGAACCGATGATCGCCGTGCTTGATGATGGCTGTGGCATGCGCGCAGACGCCCTCCGGGCAGCCCTCCAGTTTGGCGGAACGGATCGATTCGGCGACCGGTCCGGACTTGGCCGGTTCGGGATGGGGTTGCCCTGTAGTTCCATCAGCTATGCCCGCAGGCTTGAAGTGTACTCGTGGCAAAGAATGGGAGATGCCAACTGGTCATATCTGGACGTTGACGAAATTGCCGAGGGCACACTACAGGAAATACCACGGCCTCGCCGCGTAAGCCTGCCGCCGCTATTTGATCGTGAAGTGGGTAGGACTGGAACACTGGTGATCTGGCGGAAGTGCGACAGGATCGAACTCGGTACCCTCGCTGGCTTGGAGCACAAATTATGTAGTCAATTGGGGCGCATGTTCCGTTATTTTCTGTGGAGCGGAATACAAATCCGAGTGAACAACCACGAAATCGTACCCGTGGATCCACTCTTTTGCCATTCCCGTTCCCCCCTCGCCGGAGCCCAGTCGTATGGAGATCCCATCATCTACAAAATCCGCATGCCAGCACACTCAGATCGTGTTTCTGAAATCCAAGTCAGATTCTCAGAACTACCCGTGCTCGATTGGCGTGCAATGTCGATACAGGAGAAGAGACGTTTCGGAATCGTTAAGGGAGCAGGAGTATCCCTCATCCGTGCTCGGCGCGAGATCGCCTATGGATGGTATTTCATGGGCGATAAGCGCAGGGAGAATTACGACGACTGGTGGCGATGCGAAGTAGCGTTCGGGCCCGAGTTGGACGACTACTTCCATCCTACGCATACGAAGCAGGAAATCCATCCTGCGCTAGAGTTGGAAAATATTCTGACTCCCGATATGGAGGGGCTGGCGCGCATTCTCAATTCGCGCGTTCGTGCTTCGTTCGCTAAATCAAAAGGGCCAAATGGAGCTGCCGCTCGGCTAGCAACTGGGCGCGATAAGTATCTCCCTCCCTTTCTTGTCGAGCACGCCAAGAAGACATGTGACGGGTCGCGGACCGTTAAGCTGCCTGCGTCCAAGGACACGTCGGAAGCGCGTCGGTATGTCCTCACGACGGCACAACTCCCAAATGACGCTTTCTATGCAGTCGAACTCAAAAGCAATGTGCTTGAATTGAAACTGAACACCGATCACGCGTTTTTTGAAAGCGTCTACATGCCCGTTTGCACTCGTGGTGACAAGGCTCTCCAAATAGCTATAGAGTGCTTCCTATTTGCTCTCGCAAGGGCCGAGGCTGAAGCACGGGCTGGGGCGCAACAGTATTGGTACAATCGCAAACGCGTAGCTTGGAGCAATATCTTAGCTACATTTCTCGGGAGCTAGAGTGGCAGAAGAGACAAGGATTCCGCTCAACCCCAGCCTACCTGCCGGCAGCCAGGCCCGTCGTGTCCTCGTCGATATCGTTAAGGTCCTCGCCGCTGTTAACGATTTAAAGCAGGTTCTTCGTGTCCGGACCGACGGCCTACGAGCGACGGAACGATCGCAATGGCATAAACAAATGCTGCGGGTGTGCATCTCTGTTTTTTGCGATCTTCGGGTTCAGGGATGGACTTTTCAGGTTGAGGGTCAACAGATGTGGGGGTCTCTTCCGCAATCTCACTCCGATTCGCCGCTCCTTGAGAAGCGACGAATCCGCGAGGCCCATCTCTTCGAAAGAGATTGCCAGCTTCGTATTCCGGCCGTTCGGGAATTTATTCAGGGAATGGAGAGACAGCGTCTGGGGCCAAATGGCTGGGCCTCTATTTTCTCCTTAATGCGAGATGGTCGCGAACTTGCCGAGAAGTTGCGGACAGTGCGTCAGCGGGAAGCGAAAGACCGTCAAGACAATTTACTCAAGAAATGTATTGATCCTTACGTTCAGTTCGTTGAACCGAACGCCGTCTGTGAATTCACGGGGTTCAAACTCACCGATATTTGGCGCTACTTCCGGCATACTTGGGTGACTCCCTATTACAGCATTCCTGGTCGACAGCTCTGGATTCTCATCCGGGATCGCGCTGCGCCCGACCATCCGGTGATCGGTATCGCGGCCCTTGGGAGCGCCGTCGTTCAACTGACGCCCCGGGATAATTGGATCGGTTGGACGCCCGAGATATTTCTTCAACAACTTGAGAAGCACCCGACGACCACATGGGCTCGGTGGATTGACACGTCCTTGCGAGACTTAACGAAGAGACTCTATATCAGAGACTTCCTCAAAGAGCGCATCTTTGATCGCTCCGACCTGCGGGCGCCAACCGCCGCTCTTGTAGAGAAGCTTACGAAGGTAGCCGACCAAGCTCGTCTGCGGCACGCCAAATATCCTAAAAGTCGTCAGCACAAGAAGTCTGGACAAGACTGGGAAGTCCAAGCGAAAACGTATCTGTTCCGAGCCAAACGCGCAAGCGTTCTGGCCGGACTACTTGCTGCAAAACAAAAACTTCACCAGAACGGATTCAAAGCGCCAACTGCGGACGGACTGGCGGCTGCACTCAGAACCAACGCAGGAAGACACGCAATCCAGGTGGTCCTCAAGCATATGAAGGCCATTCACATTGGCATCGACATGCTCGACATCACGGTATGCGGCGCCATCCCTCCGTATAACGCTCTATTAGGGGGAAAACTTGTGTCTATGATAATGACCAGTCCAGAAATTGCCATGTTCTATGAGAGAAAATATAGTCGGTCTTCTAGCATCATCGCCTCATCTATGGCGGGAAGACCCGTGATCCGCAAACCTCACCTCGCATTATTGGGCACTACGAGTCTGTATGGAGTTTCCTCAAGTCAATACAATCGCATTCGAATTCCAGCCGCCGAAGTCGGAGGGTCTTTTGATGCTTCACTGTCCTATGAACTCTTGGGCCGTTCCTTGGGATACGGTTCGTATCACTTGTCTGCCACGACCGTGGCTGAGATTGAAGTCCTTCTCGCGCAGAGCCAGAACGGTCGAAGGGTTAACAGCATTTTTGGCGAGGGAGTGAATCCAAGACTCCGAAAGATTCGGGATGGACTAACTGAGGCGGGCTTTGCATCAGATGTCCTCTTGCTACATGGGAACCCGCGGTTGATCTACGGCATATGTTTGGCATCAAACTTTCGAGACATTCTTTTGGGGCGTACCAAGCGGCCCAAGTATCTTCTCCCGAGAATCAAACCCATCGCGGTCACCGAGGCCATTGGCAACTATTGGGCCAAACGGTGGCTCTCGAAACGAATCGAAAGGGAGGATGTGCTTCAGGAAGTCGAGATTCATGCTCTCAGTCATCCCCTCAAACCTGGCGCGCGTGTTACGCTACCCACGGTTGAAGAGGATCTTCCCCTTTTCGCGGTCGCGCGATGAATGCGCCTTTTTTCGAACGAATACGACGCGTTCGCGCGGCAACCGTGTTCAAGCGCGCGTGGCCAGGACTCTAGATTCCTGGGCAATCCAGAATCGCGAAAC
>JBEKVS010000435.1:0-4706 GCA_049513795.1 Occallatibacter sp.
GGCGCAAGCGCTCGCACGATCAGGACGAACAGCGGAAGCCAGTACAATCGCAGACCAGGTCAGCGCGGAAAGGCCCGAGGACACGCTCGTGCAGCATTACTTTGTTCCCACCATCCGGGCCGAGATCAAGCTGCGGCAACACGATCCGGCGACAGCCATCGATCTGCTCCGTGGCACTGCCAAGTACGATCTGGCGTTTACGGGATTCGACTATTTGTACCCCGCCTACATCCGCGGACTGGCGTATCTGGAGCTCGGCGATGGGCAATCGGCCGCGGCTCAGTTCCAAAAGCTGATCGACAATCCTGGTTTTACCGTGAGACATGTCACGGGACCCTTGGCATGGCTCCAGCTCGGCCGCGCGCAGAAGATGATGGGCGATGAAGTCGCTAGACGGAAGTCCTACGAGACTTTCTTGGATTTGTGGAAAGACGCCGACCCGGACATTCCCATCTATCAACAAGCCAAAACCGAGTACGCCAAGCTCCGAAAATGAATTGCACAGGCGCGATGACGGTTTGATCGAAAGGAAGGTGGGTTCCTACTGAAGAGCTTGCACAGCGACCCACGCAATGCCGCTTTCTTGAAGAAACTCAACTTCCCGACCTGAAATATGTTGCCATATTTAAGGGTAATTTGTGAGGAGACCGGAGCCCTCAAGTTCCCGGGATAGCCCTGAAGCGATTCTTGTTAATCTTGAGTGACCGAATTTTCGATTCCAGCGTGGACCGCGCGATCCCTAGTTTCGCGGCGGCACCCGACGGTCCGAAGACCCGTCCTTGGCTTTCTCGCAGAGCTGCTTCGATGATTTCCTTTTCTTGAGCTGCCACCTTCTCAGAGAGATAAAGCTGGCTCTCCGTTTTCCCGTTCGACGGCTGTTGGGACAGCCAGCTTTCATCTACCGAAAAATTCTCGGTTTCGCACACGATGACGGATCGTTCGATGACGTTCTGTAGTTCGCGTATGTTTCCGGGCCAAGGGTATGACTCAAGCAATCGGAGAGTCTTCTTGTCGACGGTTGTAATTTTCTTACCGGCTTTGCGCGCGTAGCGATCGATAAAGTATTCAACCAGCAGGCGGATGTCCTCTTTTCGTTCCCGAAGAGGAGGAATTTCAATCGGAAAGACATTCAGGCGGTAAAACAGATCACTGCGGAAAGACCCAGCGCTGATAGCGGCCTGCAAGTCACGGTTCGTGGCTGCGATCGCCCGAAGGTCGGCGCGTATCGGGCGTGTCCCGCCGACACGTTCAAACTCATGCTCCTGCAAAACCCGCAGGAGGGCAATTTGGGTCTCGGCTGGAAGTTCTCCCACTTCGTCCAGGAAGAGCGTACCGCCGTTTGCTAATTCAAACCTGCCTAGGCGCTGTTGAGTCGCGCCCGTGAATGCACCTTTCTCATGACCGAACAACTCCGAGGCAATCAGATCGCGCGGAACTGCTGCGCAGTTCACGCTAACGAATGCGCGCGAGGCCCGGTTTGATCGTCGGTGAATGGCCCGCGCAACGAGCTCTTTGCCCGTTCCCGTTTCGCCGGTTATGAGCACTGTCGAATCACTTGGCGCAACTTTGGAAATGCGCGACAGCACAGTTCGCAAAGCTGGAGAGGCTCCGACAATCTCTTCGAACATCGAGGTTTTGTCGATTTCTTCCCGAAGAGCTATGTTCTCGCGCTGAAGCCTGTCTTCAGCCTGCTTGCGATCCTCTATGTCCGTCCCGGTAACATACCAACGCGTAATCTGTCCGTGTTCGTCGCGCAATGGGTTAAAACGAGCTAGGAACCAGCGATAACTTCCATCACTTTTGCGCAGTCGCATCTCCAACTCGAAAGCATCGCCACTAGTGAGAGCACGATCAAAATGACGGTTGACCCGGTCCCATTCATCAGGATGAGCAATCCCAGCGCGATCAAATCTCTGCTGCCACTCTTCAAGGGTAAGACCGAGGTAATCGAGCAAGACGCGGTTGGCGTAAAGTTGTTCGCGGTTAGGCCCGTACACCGCAATAATTTGAGGCGCCAGGTCCAGAATCTGCCGAAGCTCGGTCTGCTGTTGGCGAATCTTGTCTTCTGCGCTTTTGCGATCTTCGATGTCGCTGAGGACGCCATACCATTTGACGATTTTTCCGCCAGCGTCACGCAGCGGAACGTTGCGGCTCCAGAACCAGCCATACGTCCCGTCCGACTTGCGCAGGCGCTGTTCATACTCGAGAGGCCGCCCGGCTGCCAGCGCCGCCTTGAACTTCTCGACAGCTCCGGCAACGTCGTCGGGATGAGTGGCAGTCAGCCAACCCCAGTCCAGCCATTGCTCCCTGGAAATGCCGAGATAATCAAGAAAACTTTGACTGACGAAATCAGTGGATCCATCCGGCAGGTTGGTTCCGATGAAGGCGGGAATTGTTTCGATGATCGTGCGCAGCTCCTGCTCGCTTTGGCGAATCTTTTCTTCCGCGCGTTTGCGTTCGGTCACATCGGCCGCCGTGCCTATGTATTGGACGAGGTCCCCGGCTTCATCAAGCACCGGATGCCAGATCACGTGAAGGTGCTTGAGAGTCCCGTCATGCAGCACTAACCTGTAATCCTGTGAAAACTCCGCTTTCTCAAGGAATCCCGCCAGGCAGCTTTCCGAAACCCTGTCGATATCTTCGGGATGCACAAGTTGACGGGTCAAGTCAAAATCGGGGATTCCGCGCTGAGGATTCAATCCAAAAATCCGGAACAGTTCCTCGGACCAGTAGAGGGTTCTCCGAGTGGCAGGGCTGTAGCCGAAGCTGCCTGTGTGACTGAGCCTTTGAGCTTCGGCCAAGTAGGCTTCGCGCCGTCGTAGCTCCTGGGTCAGGAGCTCGTGCTCGGTGACATCTATGGCGCTGCCGACGTACTTTTTGAGGCTTCGGCTGCCGACAGCAGGAACACCGACGCAACGAATGTAGCGGACCTGGCCATCGGGTCGCACGATGCGCTTGGTGGCGTCGAATGGCGTAGCTTCCGCCACGAGTCCGTTGATTAGATCTGCCATGGACTCGCGATCCTGTGGGTGGACAAAATCCAGGTATTCCTGGACACTAGGCGGTTTGCCGGCCGGATCGAGGCCGTACATTCGAAATAACTCAGGAGACCAATAGTCGAATCCGTCAGGGTCGAAGGCCCAGCTTCCCATGTGGCCAAGACGCTGCCCTTCGGCGAGATAAAACTCGCTTCTTTGTAGCGCTTGGGCATTTCTCCGGCGCTGCTCTTCCGCAGTTTTGCGCTCCTCAATATCCAGACTCGATCCATACCACTTGGCGATGGTTCCGTGTTCGTCCCGGAGTGGCACTTTGCGGTGGAACATCCAGCGGTATTCCGCATCTGCCCGGCGGACGCGAGTCTCGTATTCGAAGATTTCTCCTGTTGCGAGGCTGGCTCGCCACTTCGCCACAATCCCGTCAACATCCTCAGGGTGTATGAAAGCTGTCCAATTCCAGCCGCTCACTTGTTCCAGCGTGGCGCCCAAGAACTCCAGCCAAGGTTTATTGAAGTAATCGAGGTAGCCGTCAGGCCTGGAGGTGTGTATCAGCGCGGGGATCGAATCCACGAGAAGCTGAATATTCAACGACTCGGATTCTCGTCTTGGAGTGGCCATGGCGCGCATTATATGCCTTTTGGCCATTTTCCAAACCTTTCTGAGGTTATGGCTGACGCCCGTCCTGTCAGCATCTTGGCAAGTGCCGGAATGTTGGCACGAACACTCAATTACGATGGGCCTCTTTCGGCAGCAAGGTGCTTCTTTCCATGGAGATTGATGCGATGGCAGCTCGGACCCCGGAATGCTGAATGCGGATTCGGCATACCGAAGGGTGGTTCGATCCGGAGCGGGCCGCAACGCCAGTATAAAAGGAGTATCAAGGATGGCCACAGCGGGCACGCCGGCTCCTCCAAAGGCGCCGGAACCAGAGCAAGCTCAGGCAAAGCCTGAAGCCAAATGGCGGAAATTTGTAGTGCCCGCATTGGTCGTTCTGCTGGCTGTTGTGATCTTCGCCACGATTACCTGGAACTGGAACGCCTGGGAGGGTGGGCGAGCTGAACAGGTCACAGACGATGCCTATGTACGCGGCGATCTGACTCCGCTCAGCACAAAAGTTGCGGGCATCGTGCGGTACGTAAAGGTTTCGGATTACCAGCAAGTGCACAAAGGAGATTTGATAGTCGAGCTGGATGATGACGATTTCCGCGCACAGGTGGATCAGGCCACCGCGGCGGTTGAGGCTTCGAAAGCTGCAATTGAGAACAATCACCGTCAGCGCGAGCTTCAGGACAGCAAGATTGAGCGCGCGGTCGCCGGTATTGATCAGGCAAAGGCACAGATCGTCGCCGCCCAAGCAGGAATAGACGCCGCGCAGGCGGACGTGGTGCGCACGCACGCCGAGCGTGCCCGCCAGGAAGCGCTCTTGCAAACTCGCTCGACCACGCAGCAGAAAGTGGAGCAGGCAGTCGCCGATGACGAGCGGTATGCCGCGCAGCTCGCAAGTCGGCAGGCGGATCTTGAAGAGGCGAAGACTATGCTCCGCAGCAACGAAGACGCGGCGGAAGCCGAGAGGCGCACGAAGGCGGTATTGGAATCGCAAGATCTACAACTCATCGCTGACCAGCATGCGAAAGAAGCGGCGCTAAATGGGGCAAAAGTAAACCTCGGCTATACGAAAATTGAGGCGCCAGGTGATGGCACTGTGGGGGA
>JBEKVS010000436.1:0-4695 GCA_049513795.1 Occallatibacter sp.
AGAAAGAGTTCACCTGGGAAGCCACCGACAAGGCCGCTACCCTCGCCGAACAGGCCGGAGTTGTGGCTGCAGCCAAGTAAGCTTGCCGCAGTTCTTCAGACAAAAGGAGGCTCATCGACTGGATGGGCCCCTTTCTTTTTCCGTCTCGCGAAGATGAACTAGAATGCATTCTGGCACATTCTGCGTCCCTTCATCGAGGAGCAATCGATGCGTTTTCCTGCACTTGCCGTTTTTCTCCTAAGCGCCGTCACGCTCGCCCACACGCAAACCACGGCACCGGCCACCGCGCCTTGGGATTACGAAGGCAAACGCGGCGCGCTCGAATGGGGCAAACTCGACCCGGCCTACAAAGCCTGCTCGCAAGGCCATGAGCAGTCGCCGATCGACATACGCGGCGCGCATCTCAACAAGGCGCTCCAGCCCATCGAGTTTCACTACATATCGGGCCCGGTGACGCTCGAGAACAATGGCAAGACCGTCATCGTCCACGTCGATCCGGGCAGCTACATTATCGCCGGCGGCGTGCGCTATGACCTGGTTCAATTCCACTTCCACCATCCCGCCGAAGAAGCCGTGAAGGGTAAGATCACCGACCTGGATGTACACCTGCTGCACAAGAGCGCCGATGGCAAGCAGGCGGTGGTGGCGATCCGCCTGAGCGAGGACCGCACTACCCCGCCTAACGCCGTGCTGGCCGAGCTGTGGCCACATCTGCCCACCACCGCCGGCAGCAGCCAGAAGGTCACGGACTTTGTGAACCCCGGCGGCCTGCTCCCCCCCGACCGCGGCTACTGGACCTACATGGGTTCGCTGACCATTCCGCCATGCACCGAGGACGTGCGCTGGTTCATCTTCGAGCAGGAGCTCACGCTCAGCCGCGATCAGCTGCGCGCATTCGCCACGCTGTTCAAAGTCAACTCCCGACCCTTGCAGGACTTGCACGGCCGCCGCATCGAGGCCAACGAGTAGAGAGGCGGCCTGGCTATCCTAGCGCCCCAGCGGCGCGAAGCGCAGTTCCAAGCCCTCGTTGCCGGCGAGCCTCACGACTTCGACGCCGGTCAAGTCTGAGATCAGGTAATCCGCCGCAGCCAGCGACTCGACGGAGTGCGAGAAGGTCGTCGCGATCACGGTGCAGCCCGCCGCTCGGCCTGCTTTGGTCCCTGAGGCCGCATCTTCAAAGACCACGCACTCTTCCGGTTTGAGACCAAGCAGCGCGGCTCCGGCAAGGTAGGGCGCCGGATGGGGCTTGCCTTCGCTGACGTCATCGGCGGTCACAATCCGGTCGGGGATGGGAATGCCGCCGATGGCAAGACGCACCATGGCCAGCGGCCGCGTAGCGCTGGTAACCACGGTCCAACTGCCTTTGGGCAACCCGTTCAGCAGCTCCAGCACGCCGGGAAGCACATGAACTCCCTCCCGGTCCTCAATCTCCAGGTCTTCGACGATCTTGTTCTCTGCTTCAGCGTCGAGATCCGGCCGCAGCATGGCCACCGTCTCAATGCTGCGGCAGCCGTGGGCAATGCTGCAGGCGTAGGCCGGGTCGATGCCGCGCATCAGTGCCCACTTGGTCCAACTGCGCTCCACCGAACCCAGGGAAGAGATCAGAATGCCGTCCATATCGAACAGAATTCCCTTGCATTGGACCAGAATGGGGGAAGAAGTTTTGGATAAGGCCATGAATCCATTCTATCGGCAGCAAATTCGATTCGGGGCAGGCTCAGCGCTTTGCCTGCAACTCCTTTGATGGCCCAAAGATCAACCTGGGCGGGTCGCCGAGAGTCAGCGCGCCGTCCACATCGCGCTTGCGCGCGCCTTGCTGCGCCTGGCTATCTTTCAGATCAGCCTTGCCGTTGGCAAACTCGGCGTCCCCGGTCCACTTGTCAAAGTGGGCCAGCGCCGGGGGAACCGTAACCGGGGAGTCTGAGGTATCTTCCGGCAGGCCCACGGAACCATGACTCCAATCGAAGTGCAGCGTCCCGTTCACAGACGCGGCCAGGTCGGTGCCCGTAAAGCCGGAAAGGTCGAACGTGCCGTCTGCGTCGATGCTGCGGCCTGACCAGTCCTGCCCCAGCAGCTTGCCCACGGCAGGCGGGCTGAGCTTCTCAAAATGACCTTCCAGCGTGTAAGAAGGCTTGGCATTCGCGGCTCCGGCGGCGCGCATCGTTCCTGCCCCGCTCACATGCCCGCCCAGCAGGTCTGCATCGAGATTGGTGATCTTCGCGCCATCGTCCGCAATACGCAAGTCAGCCGATGCGTCGGCAAGGGTGACCGGGCCCAGAATCAGGGAATCGGCGTTCACTGTGCCTTCGAGGGACGGCCATGCCGGCGATTTGGTGGAGCTAGACGTGCCCAGCCGGGAGAGCAAGGTGGAAAGCAGCGTTCCCGGCTCGTGAGCGCCCAGCAGAGCGGCCTGCAAGGCACCCGCATCCAGTTCGTCGAAATGAAGCTGAAACTTGGAGGCGCAATATTGTTTCTCCGAGCAGCGTGCGGGCGTGTTCACGGTCGCCGTCCCCTTGATCGGCCCGTAGGAAAACACGACCGGGTCCCACGTATATTCTCCGTCGCCCAGGTGCAGCACAGCCTGCGTAATCTCTACATGATTGGCGAGGTAATCAGCTTTCCAGTTGGCGTTATGCAATGTCACGGTCCCGGAGAGGTTGTCGGCAGAAGCAGGCGCTGCAGGCTCAGGACCAATCCTCGGACCTGTGGCTGCATCGAGAGGCGGATCAATGGCGGAGGCGGGAGCAATGGCTGCGAAAGGAGACTTCAGGGTCGGTAGCCATGGACCATCGGCGGCCAGGTCGAGGGACAGGGGTTCGCCGGCCAAAGCTTCCAATGCGGACGCATCCGCCATTCCGGCCACATGCGCCAACTCCCTGGCGCGCGCGATTAATGCCTGTCCGCGAACCGTGACCTGGTATCCCGCGAGGGCCAGCCGGGCGGTGACAACAAGCGGAGCCGGCCCGCCCGCAGAAATTGGCACCTTCGCTTCCAGGCCAACCGGCTCGAAGACAGCCGGCAAACGACTGGAGCCCTGAACCTGAATCTTGCCCTGAACCGGGCCTTGCGGCGAGACCAACGGCTCGAGTATCAGCTTTGCAGCTTCAATGGGCGTGCTGAGCCCGTCTCCGCTAAGCTCAAAGCCCTCTACGGTGAAGCTACCTTTGAGCGGACCCGCGGGAACTGGATGGATCCGTGCTGAGCGAGCCTTGCTGCTATTTTTTGCGCCATGCCGGTCGGGAGGTTGTTCAGCCAGAATGGTGGCATCGTAGCTGATCTTTCCGCTGACTAAGCCTTTCACCTCCATTCCCGGTCCAAAATCGCTGCGGACAGTGCGCAAGGCATCCAAGCCGGCGGCCACAGGGATCCGGTCAAGCTCGACAGACAAGCGAGGCGAGATTCCGTTGCCGGGCAAATCACCGGTCAGGCGAATGCGGCCATCGCCGAGTGGAGAATCGCAGGCCAGATTCTCCATCGCTCGAGTCGGAGAATGGAATAAGAAGCTACAGGTCGCGTCGAAATCCATCGGCGCCGCCGGAGCAAACTCGGCGCGGTGAACGCCGGTCGCTCGCAATCGGGTCTGGATCTGGGCAGCATCCGCTGTTCCATCCAGATGCAACTCCCCGGTCAGGTCCCCGCGCCAGCCCGGGTCCGACCCGATCAGCAGACGGGTCAGCTGACCCAGTTGCGCTTCCCGCCACTCCATGTCCAGGTGAAGCGGCATCTTCTCAAGCTCCGGTGCGCTCTGCGCTCTCGCTTCGAGGCGCACCTGGCCAGTGTCTGCCAGATCCAGGCTCAGATCGGTGCGGGCCGGCTGGCCGCGCAGCCGGAGACGCCAGTCGCCGGGATTTTCCTGCCAGAAGGAAAGTTCTGTGTCCACAAGGCTGAACGGCAACTTCTCCACGCCTTGCTTGAAGTTGATGCGCGAGTGAGTCGCCTCCAGATAAGGCAGCGGGATCACGCGTTTCGGCTTCCCCAGCCCTGCTCCGTCCGGCCCCGTGCCTGGACCCGCCGGCTTCACCTTCGCGGCTGCCGTGCGGAACAGCGGGTCCAGGTTCCAGCGGCCCTCCGCGGTGCGAACCACGTTCAGGCTGGCTTCATCCACGCTAATGGTGCTGATCTCCAGCCGGCCCCTCCACAGCGACAGCAAGCGGATGGAGGCGGTAACCGTATTGGCGCGCAGAATGGGTTCGGCGCCAAAACCAGGATCTTCGTCGACCGTTAGGTCGGTCAGCACGAATCCCGGCACGGGAATCAGCCGCAGTTCGACGGAAGACATGCGCACTGGTCTGCCCAGCGACGCGGAAATCAGCTGAGTAATGCGGCTCTTGTAGCGGCTTATGCCCACCAGGGGCGGGACGACGACACATCCCAGCAGCACCACCATCAGTGCCAATGCAAGCCAAAGCCGCCTGCGTTTCTTTCTCCAACCTGGGACGTCTGCCATCATCTTCTAATCTACGGTATTCCGCAGCGGACGGGCACGGCTGGAATTGACGCCTTATCGAATCACGTGCAGTGTCCGCGTCCAGCGCGTGTCGCTGAAGAAGTGCAGCGCCACGTGTGCCATCCACCCCACGCCGCTCGCCACGCCTGTTTGATCTTCCCGGTCATCAGGGGTAATGAACGACCAGTAGTTGAACAGCGGCCGCCCAACAATGTTCTCGCGCGGCACGAAACCCCAGAACCGGGAGT
>JBEKVS010000437.1:0-4691 GCA_049513795.1 Occallatibacter sp.
CTCGAATCGTTAGCCCGTCTTGGGATCGGAACAGAACTGAAATCAGCGATCGCCCCACCATCTGTTTGACCCCCTCGAATGCCCGACGGCGGGCGCCGCCAAAGAGGCCGACGCTTTCGTTTCTGCCCGTTGGCTCGATCGGTAGAATATGCGGTACGCCACAAGGCGCCCGCGTGTGTCAAACATGATGATTCCATCTGCCTGAAGGATACCGCTAAACAGTCCCTCTGCGCTTTGAAGCCGAAGAATTGACTCCGCCGTGTTGTCAACCCGATAGTCTCGATACGGTACAAAGAAATCGAGTTGGGGAGCTATTTCGATTCCATCCTCCAGGTCGCCGATATCCTTTAACGACGGGCTCGAAGCACAAGCAAGAATTGCGCCGTGGGACCGGCCCAGCCCCTCCTCCAAGAGGCGCTTGAAATAGGTCCTGAATTCGTCCGCAAACGCCCCAGGCGGCAAATCCCCGCAACAAGCGGCGGCGAATCCCTTTACTGGGTTAATATGCTGGGTTTCCTCTTCCTTCGTAGTCGAGAATCCGAGCAAAAGCTCGTTCCCCTTTGAACCTTTCACTTCGATCGTGTTTGGCCCGACCTTGCGAATCATGAGGCAAGTTCCGGCCGAGGTCACACCAATTGCTTCTGGTAGAGGAATAGTGGTTGGCGAGGCGACGTAGCTGAAAACTCCGTAATTGCAATTAAAAGCGCTTGTTCGCTCGATGTATACGTTCCAACTTCCCTTTGCCAAGGGGGCACATTCCTTTAAAACTCTCTTGATGGCGTTGGCGTGGAGCGGGGCAGTTCCAATGATGTGGCCTGTTGAAACCGGAATCCCAGAGAAAACTGCCGCGGCATCTGTGCAAAACAGAACTGTGGGACTTAGGTCAACTCCTTCGTCCAGATACAGAATAAGCTCGCCAGCCAGGAAGGAGAGCATGCTCTGGGATTCCTGGCAGACCAGCCCTTCATCCCTGATTAGATCGGAAATGCTGCCCATTGTCTGGGATCGGAAAGTGACCGTCTTTCTCGACATTTCATCAGCTTTCTGCAGGACTGCAGGGGCCAACTCTAGATACTCAGAGTTACGATGCAAACAGGATACTACCGTCCCCGTTCGTCAAGTACCTAACTCATCCCAACTTTGTATCGCGGCCAGTGGGCGCGCGGGGCTTCGTGGTCGATGGTTGGCTCGGCGTCGCACTCAACTTCGATGACTGTGGCGGGTTGGTCGGGAGCGGTTAGAGGCAAGCCGGTGAGGCGCAAGGACCATTCGTCCTGCGTGAACTTTACTTCTTCGCCGGTCTTGAGCAGGCGGGCGGATTTGGCTTTGGCTTTGAGGCCGCCAATGCCGATGACCACTTCGGGCTGGAAGAAGTTGAGCGTTTCGGCTGCGGGTGTGTGGCCGGGCCAGTATTGCTGGTGGATGTAAAGGGTGTTGCCGCGCCGCGTGTACTGGGCGTTGGTGTTCCAGCTGAAGTCGCCGCGCTCGGTATCGTAGATGGCTTTGCCGTTCGTCCCAAGCCACTTTCCAACCGTTTCGAGAACCGTTACAGACTCTTCGGGAATGCTGCCGTCGGGCTTTGGCCCGATGTTGAGCAGGTAATTGCCGCCACCGCGGGCGCATTCAGCGAGGTTGGAGACAATCACCTTGGGCGTTTTCCAGCTGTCGTCGCCGCGATTGAAGCCCCAACTGTCGTTGAGGGTCATGCAGGTCTCCCAGGCGCGGCCGGTTTTGGCGGCGCGGATCTCCTGCTCGGGGGTGCCGAAGTCGCCTTCGAGGCCGTTGCGGTCGTTGACGATGATCTCGGGCTGGAGCTCGAAGACCATCTTGTTCATGCGCTCGGACTCCCACTCCTGGGCGGTGAGCGGCCAGTCAACGTCGTACCAGAGGACGTCGATTTTGCCGTAGTTGGTCATGAGCTCGCGGATCAGGCCATGGGTGTAATCGACGAAGCGCTTGCGGGCGGCGAGATCGGTTTTGCAGGTGGCGCCGTCGGGGTGGTGCCAGTCCATGAGTGAGTAGTAGAAGCCGACGCGGAGACCCTCGGCGCGCGCGGCATCGACGAACTCGCGGACCAGATCGCGGCCGGGGCCTTGCTTCGGCGAGCAGTAGTCGGTGAGCTTGGTGTCCCAGTGGCAGAAGCCTTCATGATGCTTGGTGGTCATCACCATATACTTCTGGCCGGCGGCTTTGGCCAGGCGGGCCCAGTCGCGGGCGGCGTTGGGCTTGGGCTTGAACTGCTTGGCGAGCAACTCGTACTGTGGGATGGGAATGCCTTCGACTTCCATGGCCCACTCGTGCTGGCCGATGACGGAGTAGAGGCCCCAGTGGATGAACATGCCGAATTTGGCCTGATGCCACCAGGCCATGCGCTGGGCGCGGGTCGAGGCTTGCGGGGAATCGGAAGTCTGCGCGGAGGGCGACTCCGTCGAGGCGACGGCGTCCGTGTTGGCGGCGGTGAGAGCCAGCGCTCCAGCTGCGCCCATCTGTTTCAAAAACGACCGTCTTGAATTCTGGCTCCACTCCATGATTTGTTTCCCTTCGCCGCCGGATTTGCCGCTGCGATTGCGCGCGGCTTTGCGTCGAGGGAAATATATCAGCCGGGAGGCCCCGGATCCGAAGGCAGCCCGGAAAGTCTGTGGCACTGGGGAGCACTTTGGTTCAATCGCGGGTTCAATCGCGGCTAGGGGCCGCGCATTCCCTCGGGGGCTGAAGCCCAGTCGCTCTATCGGTTGCTTTGTACGGGCTGAAGCCCGTACCCTTCAACGCGAGCACTCATCAACGCGTGTGATGCATGGCTCCGGTTGACAGCTCAACGGCCGTGATGGCCGGAATGTCCGCCGCCAGAGTGATGGCCGCCGCCCGACATCTTGGGAGCTTTGGGGGCTTTCGGCTCGTGGAAGGAGCCGTGGGAAGACTCACCATGGCCGCCGCCAAACATGTGGAACCCGCCAGAGTGCTCGGGAGAACGGAAGGCCTGTTGATAGCCGCGTTCGCCGGAGTAGGAACGTGGCTCGGCGTAGGAGTGTTGAGCGAAATCGTTGCGCTGGTAGCTGTTGGCGGGCGGGCGCGCGAACTGTGAGCCGCCGTAGGAAGCCATGGGCCTGGGCTGGGAGAGCGGGCGGGTTTCCGCGTAGGAGTTGGCGAAGCCGCCGGGGCGCGCCGGTATCGCTCGCTGGGGATGGTTGAAGTTGTCAACCCGATCTGCGGTCTGAACCCCCTGGCGAAACGCCGGGCGGGTGTAGCTTTCGGGGAAGTCGCGGCCGGAGCGATCAAGGCCGCGTGCAACGCCGCGATTGTAGGCGTAGTTTTCTGGCTCACGGACCGGTGGACGGGCAACGCTGCGGTCGGCATATCCGTTGCCGAATCGGTTGTACCCTTCTTGCTGGCGGTCGAAACCAGCCGGGCGCCGGTTGATGCCGCCAACCGGGGAATGGAAGCCGCCTCCGTAGCCACCAAAATGGGCGACGGTGGTGCTGTGCGAGATGTAGGGCGACTGGTGAAAGAAGATGCTCGATGCAAGCCAGTTCAGCACCCAGCCGGCCCAGCCGAATGGAGTGTGGCTGAAGGCGGCCAACCCGATCCCGGCCCCGAAGCGCAGCCCGGGACCAAGGAACGATCCGATGGCGCCGAGAGCATCGCCGAATGAGAATCCGGGGTAGGGCGCGACCGGCTGGCCGTAGGCGGCCCAGGGATTGTATGCCGGAACGTAGACGACTTCAGGGTTGGGCGGGGTGAGCTGAATGTAACCCTGGTTGTAGGAGACTTGCTCCTGCGGGGTGCTTCGCAGAGTTCCCGCGGACTGGGCTCGCTGGCGCATCACCTGGATGGTCTGGAGCACATCCTGCGGCTGGTTGTAGTAGGCGTTGCCGAGGTCGGTGGTCCAGCGCAGGTCGCGATTCATCATGGCCAGAACCTGGGGGAAAGCGGTGAGAGCCTTGATGCTGGGGTCCCAATTGGTCTGAGCGCTGGCTCCGTACGCAATCTGGTCGGGCGAGGCGTAACCCTGGCTACGCAGCCAGTTGTCCGCGGCAACCACCTGGGCCGGATAAGTGGAAGCAGCCAGGATCTGTGCGACGAGCGTATCGGGATAAAGAGCGATGGGTGCAACGAGCTGTTCAAGCTGTTCGGCGGCGAAGGGTTGCGCTGGCGCCGGTTGCTGGCCGAAGTCCTGTTGCGGGTCGTATTGGTTCGGATCGGGTTGGGCCGGACCGGTTTGGGCCGGACCGGTTTGCGATGGATCGGCGTAAGGCTGTTGCGCGTATTGCTGTTGCTGAGGATAACCCTGCTGTTGCGCGTAGGGGTTCTGCTGGCCATACGGTTGTTGCGGATACGCCGGCTGCTGGCCGGGGGCGTATTGGACGTAGTTCGGCGCGGCCTGGACATAGGGTGAGCCTGGGTACGAACCTGGGTACTGGGTTCCTCCAGCCCAAGACTGCTGACTTTTGAGAGCTTGCGGAGCGAGGAAAGCCAACACCAATCCCGCCGATAAAGTAACGAATACGGGGCGCAAGCGCGGCGCAGGTTTGAATCGTGCCACGGAAGACTCGAGTCTCATATTCCCTCACAGCGGCCATTGCGGTCGCCCCCAACCTTGCGTGCCCATCGCCGGCCAAACCGCCCACGGCGCCGGCGACCGGAATGTTTAGTTCAAACACGGAGAGAGATGGTTAGTTGCGGCAGCATCTAAA
>JBEKVS010000438.1:0-4649 GCA_049513795.1 Occallatibacter sp.
CCAAAAACGCCTACCGGCAGACCTCCGCCCACAATCTTGCCCAATGTAACAAGGTCGGGATCAATCGAAAACGCCTCGCACGCGCCACCCAGCCCAATACGGAAGCCAGTCATGACTTCATCAACGATGAACAAGGCGCCGTTTTGCTTGGTGAGCCTGCGCAGCCCGTCGAGGTAGTCCTCGGCGGTCGGAGTGACACCGCCGAAATGGGCGTTGGCCTCGTAGAACTTACTCATGAGAGGCTGATGACCAAAGGCCGGCGGAATGCAGCCTGCGTTGCCGACGACCGGCTCAACAATAATGGCAGCGATTTCGTTCGGGTGTGCCTCAAACGCAGCTTCCACCGCGGCGATGTCGTTATACGGCAATGCCAGGGTCAACGCCGCAATCTCCTCCGGCACGCCGGCCGAGCCGGGAATGCCCAGCGTAGCCACGCCCGACCCGGCCTTCACCAGCAGGCCATCCGAGTGCCCGTGATAGCAGCCCTCGAACTTCACAATGATCTTGCGCCCCGTCGCCGCCCGCGCCAGCCGGATGGCCGACATGGTCGCCTCCGTTCCCGAGCTCACAAAGCGCATCTTCTCAATCGCGGGATAGCAGGCAACAACCCGCTCCGCCAGGTCTGCCTCGGCCGCCGTCGAGGCCCCAAAGCTGGCCGAGTTCCGCGCCGCCCGCTCAATGGCTTCAACTACCGGCGGAAACGCATGCCCCAGGATCATTGGCCCCCAGGAGCCGAAGTAGTCGATGTAGCGATTGCCGTCCGCGTCAATGAGATACGCGCCCTCGCCCCGCTCCACAAACGGAGGCGCACCTCCAACGGCCTTGAACGCCCGCACCGGCGAGTTCACCCCTCCCGGAAAGAAGCGCTCGGCGCGCTGTTGAAGGGCCTGAGAGCGGGTGCGAGTGGGTACTTCGACTGGCGAGCTCATGATGCCTTCAGTATAGAAGCTGCCGGAATGGCGGCCGGTCGAATTGAATCGGCTCGGCATGTGTTTTCATCTTGCTAAGTGTGGGCGACTTTGAGCGTGAGCGATTTTGACC
Organism: Occallatibacter sp.; assembly: GCA_049513795.1. Classification (GTDB taxonomy): domain Bacteria; phylum Acidobacteriota; class Terriglobia; order Terriglobales; family Acidobacteriaceae; genus Telmatobacter. The sequence continues at coordinate 1,042 of JBEKVS010000438.1, forward strand.
ATCTCGGCGAGCGGCTGCTGGTCATTTACGACGGCGTCTGCGGCTTCTGCAACCTTTCGGTGCGCTGGTTCCTCACCCGCGACCGCAACGACCGCCTGCGCTTCGTCCCGTCGGACTCGCCCAAAGTAGCCGGGTTCTTAACCAGGCACGGAATCAGCGAGTCCAATCAAGGCCTGGCTTCGAGCGCTTTCGCACCCAGCACAATCATAGTCGTTCGCCATCCGCAGACACCCGGCGAAGAAGTGCTGGTGCGTTCCGGCGCGGCCATCGCCATGCTTGCTGCGTTACCCAACCCCTGGCCAGCCGTCGCGGCGGTCATGCGATGGATTCCGCGCCCGATACGCGACCTCGGCTATCGGCTGGTTGCCCGCTATCGCTATCGCATCTGGGGTCGGCTCGAATCCTGCCCGATTCCCACAGCCCAGGAGCGCGCAAGGTTCCTGTAATGCACCGGCGCGCCCCTGGAATCCCTGCTAGAATCGTGCTTTCCGGCCAGCCCGCACGCCGCTGATTTCATCCCCAGAAAGCTCTCCCCGTGGCAGAAACATTGAATTCCAAGCCCGTTACCTACGCCGACGCGGGTGTCGACATCGTCAGCGGCGACCGCACCAAGGAGCGCATTAAGTACCTGGCGCAGAAGACCTTTAATCGCAATGTCATGGGCGGCATCGGAGGCTTCGGCGCGCTCTTCCGCCTTGACACGCAGCGCTGGAAGAACCCCATCCTGGTCAGCTCGGCCGATGGCGTGGGCACCAAGCTCAAGGTCGCCTTCGAGCTCGGCTCCCACCACACCGTGGGCGCCGACCTGGTCAACCACTGCGTCAACGACATCGCCGTGCAGGGCGCCATCCCCTTGTTCTTCCTCGACTACCTGGCCACCGGCCGCCTCGAAGCCGAAGTGGCCGAAAGCGTCATCACCGGTCTGGCCGACGCCTGCAAGGCCAATGGTTGCGCCCTCATCGGCGGCGAGACTGCGCAGATGCCCGGCTTCTACGCCGACCACGAGTACGACCTGGCAGGCTTCATCGTCGGCGCCGTCGACCGCGACAAGCTCATCACCGGCGCCGCCATCAAGCCCGGAGACGTGCTCATCGGCCTGCCCTCCACCGGTCTGCACACCAACGGTTACTCGCTAGCCCGCAAGCTGTTTTTTGAAGTCGCCGGCTACAAACCGACCCAATACGTCTCCGCTATCAAAGACAAGGCCGGCGCTGCCCTCATGAAGACCCATCGCAGCTATCTCTCCGTGATTCAAAAGCTTGTGACAGCAGGAGTGACCACCGGCATGGCCCACATCACCGGCGGCGGAATCACCGAAAACCTGCCCCGCATCCTGCCCAAAACCGCCGCCGCGCAGGTGGAAATCGGCTCCTGGCCGGTGCTGCCCGTCTTCGAGCATCTGCGCACCCTCGGCCAGGTCTCCCAGGAAGAAATGATGCGCACCTTCAACATGGGCATTGGCCTCATAGCCGCCATCCCCGCCGCCAAGTTCGCTCGCGCCAAAACCGTCCTCGACCGCGCCGAAGAGAAGTTCCACGTCATCGGCCGCATCGTCAAAGGCGACCACCGCGTGCAATACACATGACGGAAGGAAACCAGGCGAGCAGGCGCGTTGATCGGACGGAGAGAGCATGAGCCTCCAGGCCCATGAACCGAAGAAAGGTCGCGACGCCCCGGAAGGAGTTCCATCTCTCGACCAGATCTGTCTTGAGATGATCGAAGAGTACGGGCTTCAGCGCCGGAAGGAGTTCCAACTCTCGACCAGATCTGTCTTGGGATGATCGAAGGGTACGGGCTTCAGCCCGTACATGAATTCGCCGATTGAGAAGTGGGGCTTTAGCCCCCGAGGGAAACTTGGAATCCGTCTCGAAAACCCGTATCGGCATTCTTCTCTCCGGCCGCGGTTCCAACTTCCTGGCCATCGCCCAAGCCATTCGCGAAGGCCGCCTGACCGGCGTCGAAATCGCCGTAGTCATCTCCAACGTAGCCGAAGCTCCTGGAATCATCGCCGCTGGCCAATTGGGCTTGCCGCACGCCGTGCTCGTCTCCAAAGGCCGTCCGCGCGCCGAGCACGACGCCGACGTCATCGCCTGCCTGCAAGGCCACAGCTTAGACCTGGTTTGCCTGGCCGGTTACATGCGCCTGCTCTCGCCCCAGTTCATCGCCGCATTCCCCAACCGCATTCTCAATATCCACCCTTCGCTGCTGCCCGCCTTTCCCGGCCTCAACGCGCAGCAGCAAGCCTTCGATCACGGCGTCAAGGTCGCAGGCTGCACCGTGCATTTCGTCGACGAGCATTTAGACCACGGCGTCATTGTCCTGCAACGCGCCATTCCCGTTCATGACGAAGACGATGCCCACTCCCTCGCCGCACGCATTCTCGCCGAAGAGCATCTCGCCTATCCCGAAGCCATCGCCCGCGTCGTCAGCGGCAACTACGAAATTCGCGCCCGCCACTTCGTGATCCGAAGACGCTAGAACTGGTTGCATAAATCCGGCTTTGAAAGGGCACGGCTTCAGCCGTGCCGAGAAAGCCGCCCAGACTGCGGGCTTTAGCCCCCGAGGGACGTTCCTTGGTTGCCTCAGGCTCTTCAGCCCTAGCGGCTCAAGTCAACTGGATCCAGCGGCGCAGAGACCTAACCATCCCCGAACAAATCCTCGATCTTCTGCCGCAGCGCTGCTACCTCCTGCTGCAGCGCAGCCACGGTCGACTCCAACTGCGCGATGCGCCCTTCATGCGCCGGATCGTCATTCTCGCCGCGAGCCGTGTGCGCCACCGCCGCGTGTGGCGAGGAAGCGCTCCGAGCCGCAACCCCATACGCAACCTCAGCCGCCACCGCCCCTTCTACCGGCCCTGAGAGCAGATGCGCAAACCGCGCCTCTTTCGTTCCCGGCTGGCGGGGAAGCACGGCTGCCAGCGCCGGCTCGCGCTCCATCAGCTTTTGCAGCCCGCCCAGCACATCCCCGATCTCATCAAACCGGTGCAGCCGGTCAGTGCGGCCGCGCAACTCTCCCGGCGTCTGCGGCCCGCGCAAAAGCAGCACGCAAATCAGGGCTGCCTCGGCGCGCGTAAAGTTGAAGGCCTCACCCAGCCAGTGCTCATACTTGGTCACCCGGCCATCGGCCCCACGCGCACGCCCAGCGAGTCCCATTTCCTCCAGACGCCGCAAAGCCAGCCGCACCTCGTCTTCATCCAGGCGCATCACCGGCTCCCGATTGCTGAGCTGGTTGCACGCATTGATCAGCGCGTTGAGCGAGAGAGGATAGTAGTCCGGAGTGGTGACTTCCTTTTCCACCAGGGCGCCCAGCACGCGTGCCTGGGCAGGACTTAGAACGATGGGCTGCGAAACGGACATAGGACCACTTTGCCCCGCCGCGCCGGTTCCGTCAATTCAGAACATCTCAGCCGGGCGCCCCATCCCTTTCGCCGGGTGCCGGGTGCCCCATCCATTTCGCGCTCTTGCGAAAAGGGTGGGCCGCCACAGCTGCCGGGTGCCCCATCCATTTCGAGCTCTTTGCGAAATGGGTGGGAAGCCTCAGCACTCAACCAGCCAAGCGTCCAACCTCACGGATTCTGCCCCGGCGTTTCCTTCTCTTCCGGCCCCAGC
>JBEKVS010000439.1:0-6332 GCA_049513795.1 Occallatibacter sp.
CGGAAGCCGGTGGCAATGACGGTGATCTTGACCTCGTCGCCCATCTTTTCGTCGAGCACGGCGCCGAAGATGATATTAGCGTCCTCGTGCGCGGCGGACTGAATGAGCGAAGACGCTTCGTTGACCTCGGACAGCTTGAGCGAGCTGGAGCCGGTGATGTTGATGAGGATGCCGCGAGCGCCATCGATGGCCCCGGCTTCGAGCAGCGGCGAAGCCATGGCCGCCTGCGCAGCCTCAACCGCGCGGCGCGCGCCGGAACGGACGGCGGTGCCCATTACAGCGTGGCCCATGCCGGCCATGGTGGTTTTCACGTCGGCGAAGTCGCGGTTGATGATGCCGCTGATGGTGATGATGTCGCTGATGCCCTGCACGCCTTGGCGCAGCACGTCGTCGGCGATGCGGAAACTCTCGAAGAAGCCGGCATCCTGAGCCACCACGAGCAGTTTCTCGTTGGGGATGACGATCATGGTGTCGACGCTTTCGAGAAGCTCCTTCATGCCGCGCTCGGCTTGTTGCAGGCGGCGCTTGCCTTCGAAGGCGAAGGGCCGCGTGATGACGGCGACGGTGAGGATGCCCATTTCGCTGGCCAGCGAGGCGATCACGGGCGCCGCGCCGGTGCCGGTGCCGCCGCCAAGGCCGGCAGTGACGAAGACCATGTCTGCGCCTTCGAGAGCTTCGATGATCTTTTCAGAGTCTTCAAGCGCAGCCCGGCGGCCTACGTCGGGGTTGGCTCCGGCGCCGAGGCCGCTGGTGAGGCGGACGCCGAGTTGAAGCTTTACCGGCGCCTGCGACAGCTTGAGCGCCTGCACGTCAGTATTGGCGGCGATGAACTCGACACCTTCCATGCGCGCCTGGATCATGCGGTTGACGGCGTTGCCTCCGCCGCCGCCCACGCCGATCACCTTGATTCGGGCGCCGCGCACCGCTTCGTCGTAGTATTGAATGCGCATTTCTCCAGGCTGATTCGTTTCCTTTTCCATGGCGGTCTGCCCTCCTCTTGGGTTAGAAACTGGATGCAAAGATGGCGCGCAGCTTGGCGCGCAGACTATTGTTTTCCGCCGCCCGCGAGACACGGGTGCGGTGCACGTACAAAAGCATTCCGATGGCGGTAGCAAAACCGGGTTGGGCCAGTTCACCGGGCATGTGAGACAGGCGTACGGGCATACCCAGCCGCGCCGGGACGCGGAGCTGACTCTCGGTCACTTCGAGAATTCCGGGCAGCATGGCGCCCCCGCCGGTGAGCACGCAGCCCAAACCAAGAGCTTCAATGACGGCGCCTTGGCGAAGGCTTTCGCGCACGTAATAGAGCAGCTCGCGGGCGCGCGGCTCAAGAATCTCGGCGATGGAGCGGAGGCGGATTGTCGACTCGGCCCCGGGCGCGAGATTATCGACTTCGATCTCGGCCAGCTGCGGCACGGACGTGACGACGGCGTGGCCGTAGCGGCACTTCAGTTCCTCGGCCTGCGCGACGGGTATCTGCAAGCCGACGGCGAGGTCGTTGGTGAAGTGCGCGCCACCGATCGGTACTGATGCCGAATGCACCACCGCGCCCTCGAAGAAAACCACCAGGTCGCTGGAGTGAGCGCCAATATCGAGCAGGCAGACACCTAGCTCCCGCTCATCGGCGGTGAGCGTGGCTTCAGCCGCCGCAATCGATTCCAACACCGCTTCGGTGACTTCAAGACCGGCGCGGTTGGCGCAGGTGACGGTGCTTTGCAGTGCGCTGCCGGAGCAGGTGGCGATGTGCAGATCGACTTCGAGGCGCGCGCCCACCATGCCCACGGGGTCGAAGATGCCGGGCTGGCCGTCGAGGATGAACTGGCGCGGCAGCAGGTGAAGAATCTCGCGATCGGGAGGACGCTCGACGGCGCGGGCGCGATCGACCGCGGTGCGCACATCTTCGCGGGTGTCGATGTTGACGCGGGCCATGCGCTCGGCCTCTTCGCTGGCCGACTTGACGGCGCGCGCCGCGGGAGCCAGATCGCTGATCAACCCCTTGCGCATTCCCGCCGAATCGACGATGCCGTGGCCGCGATAGCGCAGCGCGCCTTCATTCAGATCGCAAGCCAGAACCCGCGTGTACGCGCTGCCAATGTCGAGCACGACGATCAGGTTGTCCTGGCTCTGGCTCACGCGCTCACTGCCCTTCGGCGACGGGCAAAGCCGTCCGGGTGGTTGATGGTTTCTTCCCAGTGGGACTCAGAGCGGCATGTTGATCGGCGGCTCGTTTTTTGTCGCGCAATTGCTTTGCATGCGCGGCCCTGGCGGCCCTTTGGCGGGCGGCGCGCTGCTTGGCGGCAAGCATCTCGATGCGAGGGGACTGCCTGGGAACCTTCGTCTTGGTGCTTGCGGTCTGCTTGGCTGCCACTTGGGTGACTGTCGGGTTGGCGGGCTTCTGGTTCGTCGCGGCGCTTACGGGCTGAGACGGGATCGGCGCCGACCTGGCCGGGGAAGGCTTGGCTAGTTCAGGCCTGACGGGTTCGGGTTTAGTGACTTCAGGATTTCCCGCAGCGACGTCCGCCATCGCAGCCTGCGAGGGAGATGGCTTTGCCTTCGCTGTTCCTGCCGGAGGTTTTGCCGGCGCGGCCACCAGACTCGGTGCGCTTGAAGTATCCATGCCCAGCGTTGCGGCGACGGCGTCGGTGCCGGGAGTCATCTCCAGCACCACCTGACTCTCGTAGCGCAGATCGACGGCCGTGAGTTTGGGATACTGCTGACGCCACTCGGCAATGTGCGCCTTGTAGCGCTGGTAGCGTTCGAGAAATTTTTCTTCCCCAAAGTGCGCCACAATGTCGGCGCCTTGCTCGGGCATTAACACGCGAGCGTCCTGGGGATCTTTGAGATCGATTTCGGAAATCTGTTGCGAAAGATGCTGATTGTTGCCGTCGAGTTCCGCCAGCAGGCGCTCATAGACGGCCATGCGCAAGCGGCGAGAAGGCAATGGGTCGCGCGGCTCGATGCCGGTGACAACTGGAAACGAGTAGTGGTGCTGGGCCATGGTTGCGGCCGGCATGGAAAGCAGCACCCCGTCGGCATCCACCAGGCCTACCTGCTGTCCCTGGCGCACAAAGGCCACCGGCTCGCGTTCGACGACCGAAATGCGGATTCGGTCGGGAAGCAGGCGCATGACGGTCGCCCGCTGAACCCATGGAATGGCTTCGAGCTGTTTGCGCCGCTCGCTCAATGGGACGAAGAAGACGTTGCGGCCAATGTCTTCGCCGAACACTGGAAGCATTTGCGCGCGTGTGACCTCGGTGAGCCCCGTGGCTTCAATGTTGCTGACTCCAGCGATGCGGAAGCGGGAGTCGCGGCTAAGGTAGTTCTTCACGGTGAGAATGCCGGCGAGCAAAACGCCGCAAACGCTCAGAATTCCCAAACCGAGAAAAATGCGCCCCCATTTGCTGGCCGGTCGCCACCAGGGTCCGCTGGGCTGAGAGTCGCGATTGGCGCCGAATCGATTGCCGAATCGCGGCGAATCTTCGTCGTCCGCATCGCCCACCTCCAGAGGCGGGCTGGACACAGAGCGGCCATTTACGCGCGCAGATGGCTGGGCGCGCCGGAAGCGGGTTTCCGGGGACGGTTCATCCTCAAAAATCAGAGGCCGAGATTGAGTTCTACTTTGGTTAGCCACGCCTGGACAGGGGTCGTAGAGAGCCGCCAGCCTTCACTATAGGGGTCGAGTTGCCCGCTTTTTTCCGCAGCGAGAGGGGGTGGAACCCAGATCGTTACGGGGTGATGAAAATAATTTTTTAGGATGGCTTCCGGGAGTCGAATCCGGTCGTCGAGATTGCTTGTCATAAGCTAGCCTCATGCCTCGAATTCGTCTTTTCGATTGCTTGCTCGTTCTGTTTTTGTGCGCTGCCTTGGTTGCCCATCCGCAAGCTCCGACAGCGTACCGATACTTCCGCGTTGGAAATGCCGCCAACAAAGCGGCGACTCCGCGAGCCGGCTTTGCGCTCATGGGTGGCGGGGCTGACCTGGACGAGGCATTCCGTTTTCTTTGCGAGCGCGCCGACGGCGGCGATTTGCTGGTGCTGCGGGCCAGCGGCAAGGACGATTACAACCCCTACATTCAAAAGCTCTGCCATTTGAACTCGGTGGCGACGGTGGTGATGCCGAACCGCACCGCCGCGCAGGAGCCATTTGTCGAGCAGGCGATTCGTCACGCTTCGGCGCTCTTCATTGCCGGCGGAGATCAGGCCAACTACATCAACTTCTGGCAGGGGACGCCGGTGCAGGCGGCGCTGAACGACGCAATCACCCGGGGAGTGCCGATTGGAGGAACGAGCGCGGGTCTGGCGGTGCTGGGCGAGTGGGCTTACACGGCGCAGGGCGACAAGCCGGACGATCCGAATCTCGACGGCAAGACTGCGATGGAAGATCCGTTTGGTCCGCGCATCACGCTGAACCGTGGTTTCCTGGCGATTCCGATTCTGAAGGGCATCATCACCGACAGCCATTTTGCCAGACGCAATCGCATGGGGCGGCTGCTGGTGTTTCTGGCCCGGCTGAACGCGACAAGCGACAGCGCCTTGGCGACGGCGGTACGTGGCATTGGCATTGAGCAGCGTGCCGCAGTGCTGCTGGAGCCGGATGGAAAGGCCAGGGTTGTCGGCGAAGGCTGCGCATATTTTGTGAACGAGAAGGGCGCGTCGGGCGTGGTGGCCAAAGGCCGGCCGCTGAGTGATGACGATTTCAATGTCAAGAAGGTGTCGCCCGGACAATCGTTCGACGTGAGGACATGGACCGGAGACGGGATCACGTACAGACTTGCCGTAGAGGACGGCGTGATTCATTCGACACAGGCTGGCGGTGGAGTCTATTGAACTGGTCCCAGCGCGGCCAGAATCTGCGGGGCTAACTGGCTCACGCTGCCGGCGCCCAGGGTGAGAATCAGGTCACCGTCGGCGGCTTGGGAGACTGCGCTTGCGACGGCCGAGGCGAAGTCGGGAGCGAACTGCGTTTTCGGTCCTTCGATTTTGGCGACCAACGCTTCGGCAGTGACGCCCGGGATCGGCTCCTCGCTGGCCGCATAAATGGGCAGCACGTCCAATGTATCGGCATCGGCGAACGCACCGCCGAATTGCTCGAGCAGATCGAGGGTGCGGCTGAAGCGATGCGGCTGGAAGATGACGTGGATGCGTTTATAGCCGCAATCGCGCGCTGCGGCGAGTGTGGCGCGAATCTCCGTGGGGTGGTGGCCGTAATCATCGACGACCGACACGCCGCGCACCTGGCCGCGTAGCTGGAAGCGGCGATCGACGCCGCTAAAACGATGGAGGCCATCGGCGATCTGGTCCTGCGACAGAGCAAGCTGATGGGCGATGGCGACCGCCGCGGTGGCGTTCAAAACATTGTGCCGTCCGGGGACGTGGAGCTCGAATGGGCCCAACGGTTCAGGCGAAGTGTGAACCAGGAATCGGGCGAAGCGGCCCGGTGCGGCGGTGAGGAACTCGAGGCGGTAATCGGCATCGTCGGCCAAGCCGTAGGTGTAGACGCGGCGGCGGGCGCGCGGAAGGATCGCCTTCAACTGCGGATTGTCGACGCAGGCGGTGACGGCGCCGTAGAAGGGCACCTTGTCCATGAAGTCGAGAAAGGCGCGTTCGACGTCGGCCATGTCTTTGTAGCAGTCCATGTGCTCGCGGTCGAGATTGGTGACGACGGCGAGGATGGGTGAGAGCTTGAGAAAAGAACGATCGCTTTCGTCGGCTTCAGCGACGAGGTATTGCGTGGTGCCGAGACGGGCGTTCGAGCCTAACGCATCGACACGGCCGCCGACCACTACGGTCGGGTCGAGGCCGCCGGCGGTAAGTACAGAGGCCACCATCGACGTGGTGGTGGTCTTGCCATGCATGCCGGCGATGGCGATGCCATATTTGAGCCGCATCAGCTCCGCCAGCATCTCGGCGCGCTGAATCACGGGAACCTTGTGCGCGTTGGCTTCGAGCACCTCGGGGTTCATGGGGCTGACGGCGGAACTGGTAACGACGACTGTCGCGCCAGCAACGTGGGTTGCGTCGTGTCCCTCATATATGGTGGCGCCGAGGCTGGCCAGGCGATCCGTGACCGGGCTGCGGCGCAGATCGGAGCCGGAGACTTTGACGCCAAGCGAGAGCAGGATCTCGGCGATGCCACTCATGCCGATGCCGCCGATTCCGATGAAGTGCGCGTGCTGGGAGGTGGTGAACATGGAGGGCGACTCTTCACTGTAGCATTGGCCGAGTCGGAGCAGCGCATGGGGCAGAAAAGGCTTCCGTAGACCCCCATCTCGATGGAAAGTTGCGCTGATTTATTTTCGACGCGAGCCGCAACCTTTCTTCGCAAAGCCTGTT
>JBEKVS010000440.1:0-4618 GCA_049513795.1 Occallatibacter sp.
GCTGGCGGCCTGCGCCTCAAACAGTTCGTGGATACAGCGCCCGCTTTCGTACGGCGTGTGCGTCTCATTGAAACCCACCAGCAACTGCCGACGCTGCGCCGCAGACAAGAGGTTCAATCTACTGATGCGCTGTTGATCGTCCTCGACCATGGCCTCGAGCAAGGCTTGCAGGTGCGTGGCGATGCGCTCGATGGTGGCACGCTCGAACAGGACGGTGGCGTACTCCAGCGCCCCCTCGATACTCTCGCCCACATCTCGCAGCCAGAGGGTCAGGTCAAATATCGAGCTGCGACGCGGAGGTCTGAATTCACTGGCATTGAGGCCCGGCAGGCTCAGCGGCTCCTCGCCCGAGACGCTGTGGTACGCCAGCATGGCCTGGAAGATCGGGTTGTGACTCAGGCTGCGCTCGGGTTGCAGCGTTTCGACTACCTGCTCGAAAGGTATCTCCTGATGCGCATAGGCCTGAAGCGTCGTGGTCCTGATCTGCCTGAGCAAATCGGCAACAGTCGGGTCTTCCTCCAGCCGCACGCGCAAGGCCAGCGTATTGGCAAAAAATCCCAGCAGCGATTCGAACTCTCGGCGCGATCGGTTGGCGACTGGCGTTCCGATGACCACATCTGTCTGTCCGCTTAGCCGAGACAGCAGTACCGACCAGCTCGCCAGCAGCGTCATGAACATCGTCACGCCGTTGCGCCGGCTCAATCGACGTAGCGCTGCCGTCAATCCCGGCGACAGCGTCAACGGCAGAGTGCTGCCGGCATAATTCTGTTCAGCAGCACGCTGCCGGTCAGTCGGCAGCTGCAGCAACGCCGGCGCTCCGTCCAGATGAGACTTCCAAAATTGCCGCTGCCGCGGGAACTGCGGTCCTCGCAGCCACTGCCGTTGCCATAGCGCGTAGTCCGCATACTGGAGATCGAGCGGCGGCAGTGGATCGCCTTGACCTTGGCTAAACGCGGCATAGAGCGCTTTTAATTCGCGACGCAATACGCCTTCGGACCAGCCGTCGGAGATGATGTGATGCTGCGTAAACAGCAACAGATGATCTTCCGCTGCCAGGCGCAGCAGCCGACCGCGAATCAGCGGCCCGGTTGACAGATCAAAAGGCTCGCTCGCTTCCCGCGTGCTCAGCTCATCGATCCGCTCGCGTTGAGCTTCAGCCGACAGGCAGCTCAAATCGTGCTGCACGCAATGAAACCCCGCGTCCGCCGGCTCGATGTACTGCATCGGCTGCTCATCGAGCAGCGCAAATCTCGTGCGCAAGATCGCATGGCGGGCCACGATGGCATCGAGCGCCAGCCGCAGGGCGACCTCATCGAGGCTGCCCCGCAGACGCCATCCGCTCGCCAGATGATAGGCCGCGCCAGCGGCGTGATCGAGCTGGTCTAGAAACCACAGGCGCTGCTGGCCGAGTGATGCGGGGTAGACGGCCGGGCGCCGCGACAGATCTGCCCGCTCGGCAGAGCGTGGCGCATTCGTCGTTTCCAACACTCCCTCGCTACCTGACTTCACGTCCGGATCCAGTGGATGCCGGCGCTGCATGACTTTAGTCAGCGCCGTTTATTATGGTAAACACACTGCACCCGTGGCGTTGGCAGCGTCGCCAAAACATCCGCGGTGCAATCACGGTACAGTGTCCCATAACAAGGCAGCTGCGCGCACCGCGGCTCAACGGGGAGAACCTGACGTGACGCTGGACCTTCTTGAGCGCTTCGCAGAACGAGCGCGAAACGTCCCGGACGCCGTGGCGATCGAAGCGAGCGGCATCGAGTGCAGCTATGGGGCATTGCAGCGACACGCGCTGGCCGTCACGTGCGCCCTGCAGGAGGCTGGCTGCGTGCCGGGCGACCGGGTCGCGGTGTGGACCAACGATCGCGCCGCGCTCGTGGCTGTGATGCTCGGTATCTTGAACGCCGGTGCCGTATTCGTCCCATTGGACCACGATGCACCCGGAGAGCGGCTGCGACTGCGGTTGGGACGACTACGAGCCCGAGTGCTGTTGCACGACGCGCACCTGGTGCAAGCCGCGCGCGGCTACCGGGCCGACGCCGGCGCGCACACGTGCGAGCCCATCGCGATTCCGGGCGACGACGGCCTCACGCATCAAGTCCAGTCGGCGATCGCTCGTCTACCGACAAAAGCTCCTGCGTACATCTACTTCACGTCCGGTTCGAGCGCACAGCCCAAAGCCATCGTAGGGTCGCTGGCCGCGCTGGCAGACCGGATCGCGTGGGAAATCGAGACGTTCAGCGTCCAGCCCGGTACGCGCTGCAGCCAGCTTGTTACGGCGACATTCGATCCCTGGTTTCGCGACATCTTCGTGCCGCTTTGCGCCGGCGGCACGATCGTGCTCCCGCCGGACTTCCCGTCCCGGCTCGAGCCCGAACGGATCATAGAGTGGCTGCGCGACGCACGCATCGAGCTCATGCACTGCGGGCCTTCGCTGATCAATGCTATGGTTAGCGCACCCGCGCGCATCCGACGACTGCCCGCGCTGCGTATCGTGCTCTCCTCGGGCGAGACGCTGCACGTGTCGCTGGTCAGGCGGTGGCGTCGCCGCTACGGCCGAGCGGTTGAGCTCGTGAACCTATACGGTCCGACCGAAGCCACCATGGCGCAGTTCTGGCATCGAGTCGAGGCCGCGGATACCAAGCGCTCGTTCATACCGGTCGGCCGTCCGCTGCCGGGTGTGAAGATCCAGCTGATCGATCGTGAGGACGCGCCATGCGCCCCGGGGCAGACGGGTGAGATCTTCATAGGCGGTCGCTCGCTCAGTCTCGGCTATTGCGATAATCCAGAGGCGACCGAACGCGCCTTTGTTCGACGTGGGACCGACGCGCAGGAAATCTATTACCGGACCGGGGACCTCGGAATCGAATATGAGCCAGGCCGCTATCGACTGCTCGGTCGCACCGACGATCAGGTCAAGATCCGCGGCGTGCGCGTGGAACCGCGCGAGGTCGAGGATGCGCTGATCGGCTACCCGCTGATCGCTTCCTGCGCCGTGGTGGCGCGGCCGGATCGCGACGGTGAGCCCTCGCTGATTGCCTACGTCGTGCCGGAAACGCCCTATCCGCCCGCCATCCCTGAGATGCGAGCGTATCTGCGCGAGCGGTTTCCCGCGCAGTACCTGCCCGCTGCCTTCGTGACTCTCAAGGCGCTGCCGCTGACGGCGACCGGCAAAGTCGATCGGCAGAGCCTGCCGGATCCGGGGACCGACCTCGCGTCGCGGGCAAACCTCGCGCTGTCGCCGCGCAATGCGCTCGAGGCGGCGCTTGCGCAGCACTGGCGCGAAGTCCTCGGTCTGCCGGAGATCGGCGTTGAAGAGGACTTTCTGGACGTCGGCGGCCATTCCCTCAGTGCCATGCGCCTGGTAAGCGCCCTCAGCGAGGCGGGCTTGGGTGAGCTGTCGCTGCTGGAGATCTTCGAACACCCTACGATTGCGGCCCAAGCGGCGCTGCTGCAGACGCGAAGCACCGCAGACGTACTGCCAGTCCAGAGCGCGCAGACCCCCTGTGCTCCGCCCGCGTACCCGGCACCCGCGGCCGCGGCGCGCAGCGAGCGCTCGCGGCCCGTCCCGGCGGCCGGCGGCGGCCACCGCCGCTGCAATCTCGTCTTGGTCATCAGCCCGGACGTTGATCGGGAGAGTCTCGAGCGCGCCGCGCGCATAGTCGGGGAAATGGACGATCGCATCGACGCTCGCGCGGTAGCCGACGTGCCCGGCTGGGATGCCGGACTCGCACCACTGCCGACGCTCGTGGTCTCGCCGGGGCTGCTGCGCCACCGTCCGGCGCTGCCGGCTCAGGTGTGCTGCGGCTTTCCGTTGGCTAAAAGCGAGGAGTATCGAATCCTCGAGCGTGCCGGTGTCCCGGTGCCGAAGTGGGTGGTGCTGGAGGATGGGCTCCCGCCTGATCTGTCAGGCTTTGGAGCCTACGTGGTGCGAAAGCCGGATTATGGTGCCAAAGGCGCCGAAGTGCGCATCGTCCGCCGCGAGCGCGTCCGGTGGAAGCCGATAGTGACCTCCGCGGCCGGGCCCAGTCCGCGCCTGCTGGTGCAGGAGTTCGTGTATACGGGAGCTTGGCCAGTAAGCTATCGAGTCAATACACTGTTCGGCCGGATGCTCTACAGTATAGTCATCACCGCCAACAAGGCGCGCCAGGCACTCACGGGACCCGAGGATTTCGACGCGCGCGGCGATGCCCGCAAGTCGGTATCCATTGTCTCGAACGCGCGCGATTCCAGTGCCGTGTTCTGCACCGACCAAGACGTCATCGCTCTCGGAGAGCGTGCAGCCCGTGCATTCCCCGATGTCCCGTTACTGGGCGTGGATATCCTCAAGAATGCCCTGACCGGTCGTCTCGCGGTGACTGAGGTGAATTCCCTGGGCCACAACTGGAATTTCGGTCCGGAATTCTTGGCCGCAATTCGCGTCGACGTCGAACGGCAGTTCGACGGCGTGCGCAGGGCAGCGATGATCCTGGCACAGGAAACGCAGCTCAGGGTCGGTTCCTTGGATTGGGTGGAGGGAGACAGGTATCCACAAGTGGCTGCCGACGCCTGACTTGCAGCGACTGTCTTCGCCGTTGCCAACCTCTCGGGAAGACGCTGGACTTAGATTCTG
>JBEKVS010000441.1:0-4611 GCA_049513795.1 Occallatibacter sp.
GGGGACGTAGCTCAGTTGGTTAGAGCGCTGCCCTGTCACGGCAGAGGTCGCGGGTTCGAGCCCCGTCGTCCCCGCCATACAAAGCAAAGGACTTAGCTTCGTATGGGACCTAAAGTGAGAACACTGAAAATGTGGATTTCTCTACCTTTTCTCAATCTCAATTCTTCTAATCTTCCAATCTCAATCCCTTGAATTCAAGCCAAGCTGGAGTGTCGTTTGCGCTCACTCCGCGCAGGGCACAGATCGGAGAGCCTGGAGACTTCCCACTGGCCAATCTTCGGCATCTTAGAAAGAGCGACCCTCCGATGCTTTAATTATTTGGAGGCGCTGCTTTCCGGCTGCATCGAGCGCGATGATGGCAATAAAAAATGGACACCCGAGGCTGCGTGCTGGATAGCCACGCGGCCAGCGGAAGCAGATCCTGCGTTCTAACCTCCGCACTGCCAGGCCCTCGTCCGTCATCCTAAACGAGCAGGGAGATTGAGAATATGGACACTGTCAAAGAAGTCACCTCCGCATCGAGCGCGGGCACAATCATCCTCGGTGATTGCCAAGTTAACCGGATGGGGTACGGCGCGATGCGCATCACCGGCAAAGGCGTCTGGGGTCCACCGGCGGATCGCGCAGCCGCACTTGCTACCTTGCGCCGCGCCGTTGAACTCAACGTCGATTTTATCGACACCGCTGACTCCTATGGTCCGTATGTTTCAGAGGAGTTGATTGCTGAAGCGCTGTTGCCTTATCCGCCGGGTTTGATCATTGCCACCAAAGGCGGCTGGGGTCGTGTTGGCCCTGGTCAGTGGGTGCACAATGCGAGCCCGAAGCATTTGGAAGATGCTCTGGAAGGCAGCCTGAAGAGGCTTCGCCTGGAGCGAATCGATGTCTATCAGCTCCACGTACCCGATCCCGCTGTATCCTTTGACGCTTCAATGGAGACGCTGGCGCGGCTGCGTGAGCAGGGGAAGATTCGCCATGTAGCGCTGTCCAACGTGACGCTGGAGCATTTGGAGCGCGCCCGCAAGATCGTGCCCATTGTCTCGGTGCAGAACCGCTACAGCTTTGCCGACCGGGAGTGGGATTACCTGTTGAACCATTGCGAGCAGAATCAGATCGCCTTCATTCCCTGGGCGCCTTTGGGACAGAATCGGGAGGCGCACGAAATCATTTCGTCGATTGCGCGCGAGATTGGCGCGACTGCTTTGCAGGTGGCGCTGGCATGGCTGCTGCGCCGATCGAGATTCATGCTGCCAATCCCGGGAACGTCGTCCGTCGCTCATGTGGAAGAGAACATCGCAGCAGCCGGGATCAAATTGCCGGATGAGCTTTTCACCAAGCTATCGGCCGTGAAACCGCCGCCGGCGAGCTTGCGGTGAGATTCGTGAGGACCGTGTGGGTCCTTACATCTTCCCGGTTTGTTAACGACCTTGACGCCAACCATGGCCGGCGCCCGATTTTATAGGTGGCGCAAGTCTAGAATGGTTGCGGACGGTCTTTGAATGAGAGGAAACGTGGCAAAAGGAATTTTTGTTGGACTGTCGACAATTGATGTTGTTCACAGCGTAGTTGAGTTTCCCTCGGTCAATACGAAAGTCGAAGCGGAGAGCCAGGAATTGTTTGTCGGCGGCCCCGCCACCAACGCCGCTGTAGCGTTCGCACATCTGGGCGGAAAGCCGGCGCTGGTCACAGTTATTGGCCGTAACATCATGTCCAGTGTTCTCATAGACGAATTCAGGCGTCATTCAATTCAGCCAATTGATTTGTATCCGGAGTTTACGCAGGCGCCTGTTATCTCCTCCATTTCCGTCAATCGGGCAGGGGATCGCAACGTAGTCTCTGCCAATGCAACCCGTTTAAGCGCGCCGGCAGCGCGGATCGACGAAGCAGAACTTCAGGAAGCCTCGGTGCTCATGGTAGATGGTCACTACATGGAGGCGTGTCAGGCCTGGTCGGCGGCGGCGCGCGCGAAGGGAATTCACGTCGTGATGGATGGCGGAAGCTGGAAGAACGGGACCGAAGAACTCCTTCGCAGCGTGGACACAGCGATCTGCTCAGCAGATTTCAAACCCCCGGGGTGTTCAACGGAAGATGAAGTTTTCGCCTACCTTCAGGCGCACGGCGTGCTGAGAATTGCGCGCACCAATGGAGCTGAACCGGTTCGTTTTGTATCGCCCAGCACCTCCGGAGTTCTGCGCGTTCCGCAAGTCGAAGTGGCGGATACGCTCGGAGCCGGCGATTTTTTCCATGGCGCGTTCTGTTACCACCTCTCGACCGGCTGTGGAATGGTGGAAGCCCTGGCGGAAGCGGCGAAGGTCGCGTCTGAGTCTTGCCGATACGCTGGAACGCGGGAGTGGCTCAAGCACCCCATCTAGCACTCTTCATCCCGGAAATCTTTCCCCTTGACAGCTTAGGAGAGTTGGCGTAGCCTCCTAATCAACTTAGGGGGAACAGTGACCGACCAGGCTCAGCTTCTGCCCGGAACTCTCGACCTGCTCATTCTGCGCGCCGTCTCGCTCGGCCCATTGCATGGCTACGGCATCCTGCTGCGCATCGGCCAAATCTCCGGCAATGCGTTGATGATTGAGCAGGGCGCGCTCTATCCGGGGCTATTTCGCCTCGTCCGCCAGGGACTGCTCAAGGCGAGTTGGGGAACGTCGGAGAACAATCGCCGCGCAAAATTTTATGAGCTCACCGCCGCCGGCCGCAAACGCTTACGCGAAGAATCCGCCAGCTGGAATCGTCTCGCCACGGCCATCGCTTCCGCACTCGGCCCCCAACCGGAGGAAGTATGAGACTTTTCGACTCGCTTCGCTTCCGCATCGCAAGCCTATTTCAGCGCTCTCAATTGAACGCCGAGATGGATGAGGAAATTCACGCGCACATTGAGCATCGCGCTGATGATCTGGAGAGCGCCGGCTTGAGCCGCGCTGAAGCCGAACGCCGCGCACGCATTGAGTTTGGCGGGCGAGAGAAGTACAAGGAGGAAATCCACGAGACGTTCGGCGGTAATTTTATCGGGAGTGTGCTTCAGGATGTGCGCCACAGCTTGCGTGCATTGCGCAAGTCGCCCGGCTTCACAATCACCGCTGCCCTGACGCTGGCCCTGGCCATCGGCGCCAACGCCGTGGTGTTCGGCGTATTAAACGCGCTCATTCTGCGGCCACTGAATGTACCTCATTCGCCAAGCCTCTACACAATTGAGCGCGGCGGCTATAAGGAGCAGGCCACCTCGTACCCCGACTATCTCGATCTGCGCGATCGCAACCGCAGCTTCGATGCTCTTACAGCGTACATTCTGGTTCCGGTGGGGCTGGATACGGGCAACAATCCATCTCAGGCCTGGGGCTATGAGGTGACGGGAAACTATTTCGATGCGTTGGGTATCCAGCCTTTTCTTGGGCGGTTCTTCCACGACGCCGATGAGCACGGTCCCAACAGCGCTCCGTATCTCGTTATCAGTTACGACTATTGGCACAGTCAACTCCAGGAAGATCGAGGAGTGGTGGGACGCGTGGTTCAAGTCAACAAGCATCCCTTCACCATCCTCGGCGTAGCCCCGCCCGAGTTCCAGGGGACCTTGCTATTTTTCTTTCCCGACTTCTGGGCGCCGATGGTCGAGCAGGAACAGCTCCAGGGCTTGAAGGTTTTGAACGACCGCGGACAACGCGATATTTACATGGTGCTGGGCCATGTGAAGGCAGGAGTGACTCCGGCGCAGGCCATTGGCGACTTGAACTCTGTCGGATCGTATCTCGAGAAAACGTACCCCAAAACCGATGCCTACATGACTTATTCGCTGGCGCGTCCGAGTCTTGCCGGTGATATGCTCGGGCCCGGGGTGAAGGGATTCATGACGGGCATGATGCTGCTGGCGGGGCTGATTCTGCTGGCCGCATGCGCCAACCTGGGCAGCCTGTTTGCCGCGCGCGCCGCCGACCGCTCCCGCGAAGTGGCTCTGCGCCTCGCGCTTGGATCGAGCCGCAAGCGCATTTTGCGCGGCGTGTTTACCGAAGCCTTGCTGCTTTCGCTGCTCGGTGGCGGGCTGGGACTCTTCGGCAGCGTCGTGCTGCTGCGCGAGTTGAGCGGGTTCCATCCCGCTCCCCAATTTCCCATACATATTCCTGTGTACGCGGACGCAAAGGTCTATCTGGCCGCGTTCCTGTTGGCCTTGGCGAGTGGATTCCTGTTTGGCGCGGTCCCGGTGAGGCAGATACTCCGCACCAATCCCTATGAAGTTGTCAAGGCCGGATCGACCGGCATTGTTGCGGGCAACAGCGGCCGGCGCATTACCGCGCGAGACGTTCTGCTTGTGGTGCAGATTGCCATCTGCGCGGTTCTGGTGACATCTTCGCTGGTTGCCGTACGCGGGCTGGTGCGGTCGATGCACAGCAACTTCGGATTTGAATCGCGGAACGCGATGCTGATCGATACAACTCTTAGCATGGCCGGGTACAGCGGCGACAGGGTACCGGCCATGCAGAGGCGCATGATCGATACCATGGAGACGGTTCCCGGCGTAAAGTCTGTCGGGCTCGTCAGTCATATTCCTCTGGGAGGGGGCGGGTCAACCGCGGATGTTTTCACCGACCAGACAACAGAACTGGTGCCGGCGAA
>JBEKVS010000442.1:0-4609 GCA_049513795.1 Occallatibacter sp.
GTCACTTCCCAACTGACACTGGCCGCCTGACGAAATGAGTCTGCCGCCGAGGTTCCTCCGCCCAGAGGGTTAAACGGCAGAGGATCGCTGAAAATACCTTGATCCCCCTGTTCCGGCACCACAGCCAGCGCGGCAAGAAGGAAGGGAAACTCGCGCAGCTTCCGCTCTCCGCACTGCGCTCTCGTAAAGGCGAGATCGAGTTCGGAGCCCTTGGCGGTTTTGGTATGAGGAGTGACTGAAATGACATGAGCTTCGAGAATCGACCCGGTGTCGAGGACGCAGTCCGCGCTTCGCCAGTCAGCCAGCACACGCGCAAAAACAGTTGCTCCCGGCTGGAGTTTGTGCGCATACATGCCCGACATCAGCTCTGCTCGAACCGGAGTGATGCCCTCCTTGGGAACAGAGTCCGCTATCACCGGCAACTCGCAGACCGCAAAGACCACCGCCAGTGCCAGGATGCGCATTTTCATTCGGACGCCTCGATACGGTCAAATTCTATACCTTTTGCTCATACGACTGATTGCGAGACCTCCAGGAAGACCAGAAGCCAGCGTCCGGCAAACCGCGGCCGGGAGCCAAAGCTAGCTGCGCCCTTTTCTACTGCTCCCGCAGCGCCTCAATCGGGTCGACCAGCGTTGCCCGCCGCGCGGGAAGATAACACGCGCAGAGCGAAATAACCATCAACGCCAAAACTACGCCCGCCAGCGTCAACGGATCGTAGGGTGGAACGTTGAACAGCATGCTGGCGACATACCGCGTTAGAAAAAATGTGGCCGCCAGGCCAATTCCGACGCCCGCCAGTGTAAGCCGCAACCCCTGCGCCAGCACCATCAGCAAAACGTCCGCACGCGAAGCTCCCAGCGCCATCCGCAATCCTAGCTCCCGGGTCCGCTGCGACACCGAATACGCCATGACGCCAAAGATTCCCACTGAAGCAAGCACCAGCGCGATCCCTGCAAAAATGGTCAACAGCACGGTGCGGAAGCGCGGCTCGGTCATCGATCGCGACACGTTCTCTTCCATGGTTCGCACGCCGGTAATCGGCTGCGTCGGATCGATTTCATGCACCAGCGATCGTATGGCATTCGCCTGGGCCAGCGGATCTCCCGCCGTGCGCACTACAATCGACAGCGCCGCCACCGGCAACACCTTGTCCGCCTGCCGGTACGGCACGTACATTTCCGTCGAAGAATCGTTGCCGAGCGATTGCTTCACATCGCCGACGATCCCCACGATTTGCATCCACGGAACATCCGCCTCGGGTATCGCGCCCACCTGCATGAACTTCCCCAGCGGAGATTCATTGGGAAAATATGTCCGCACGAAGCTCGAGTTCACCACCACCACCGTGGGCGCCCCATCGCCGTCGCGATCTTCAATCCAGCGCCCAGCCAGCAGCGGCGCTCCCAGAGCTTTCAAATACCCCGCGCTCGCCACACGATACCCCGCAGTGATGTACTCCCCTGAAGACTTCGGAGGCCGCCCCTGAATATTGAAGTGCAGCGACTGTCCCCGTCCGGTGACCGGAAGCGAGGACACACCGCCGACCGCCTTGACACCCGGGAGTGCCGCGATCTGTTCGAAAAGGCGGTCATAGAAATCCAGCCGAGCATGCGCATCCGGATAAGCGTCCGGCGACCTCATCGAATCCGCCACCATCAGGTGATCGGTCGAGAACCCGGGCGACACACTCGACAATCGTTCGAAGCTCTTGAACAGTAGCCCCGCGCCCACCAGCAACAGCATGGCCAGCGCGATCTCTGCAACCACCAGCACAGACCGTGTTCTCAACACCCCGGAAGAAGACCCGCCACGATTGGTCTCGCTCAATGCTTGCCGCAAGTCAACCTGCCATGCATGACGTGCCGGCGCCAGTCCAAACAGAATGCCCGCGATTAAAGCCGCCAGCGCAGTAAAGCCAAGCACAGAGCCATCCACGGCCACGCTATTACTCCGCGGCAAACTCGTCCCTGCCAGCCTCACCAGCAGCGGCATCGAGACCCATGTCAACAGTAGCCCCACTGCGCCGCCGGCAACCGCAACCAGCAGGCTCTCCGCCACCAGTTGCCGAACAATATCCCCTCGCCGCGCACCAAGAGCGCTACGCACCGCCATCTCGCGGCGCCTCCCGGCAGCCCTCACCAGCAGCAGGTTCGCGACGTTGGCGCATGCAATCAGCAGCACCACTCCCACCGCGGAGATCAGTACCATGAGCGCCGGCCGCGCGTTTCCCACCATCTGTTCCTGCACCGGATCGACCAGGGAAGAAACATGTGCGTCCGTGTCGGGATACTGTTCCGTCAAGCGCTTCGCAATCACCGCAATCTCTGACCGCGCCTGCTCCACTGTTACTCCCGGCTTCAAGCGTGCAATGGGCAGAATCCCCGGATGCCAGTTGCGATCGTCCGGCAGCGTGCGAGCCCAGGGCTCAAGCGGCACCAGCACGTCCGCCGTCTGCTCAAGAATCTCGAACTTCGCCGGCATCACGCCGACAATTGAATAGCTGCGATGATCCAAATTGATGGTCTGGCCGATCACCGCCGGCGAAGACGAGAATTTCCGCTGCCACAGACTGTGACCGAGCAGCGCAACCGCCGGCGCTCCGGCCGTATCATCGGCAGCCGTGAAGGCGCGCCCCATCTCCGGTTTCACGCCCAGCAGATCGAAGAGATTCGCCGTCACGTTCTGCGACGGAATTCGTTCCGCCTCCGCGCTCCCGGTCATCGTCATCAGGGTGTTTCGCACCGCGCCCACGGCCTCAAACGAATGGCTCTGATCTCTCCAGTCGCGAAAATTCAGATAGGACACCGACAGCCTTGGAAACTGCGGCCAATGCTCCGCAAGCAGCACCAGTCTCTGCGGGTCGCGATAAGGCAGCGGCCGCAGCAGCACCGCATTCACCACGCTGAACATCGCACTGTTCGCGCCAATCCCCAAGGCCAGTGTGAACACGGCAACGCACGCAAATCCCTTATCGTTTCTCAGTCTTCGAAATGCGTACCGGAAATGCTGCGCGAGCCCGCCCATCCCCTGGCCTCCTGTTTTGTGTCACCCTATCCGAAACCCCTCCATCGCGCAAATCATTTCTAATCCGGATCTGGCAACCGCGCTATATGGCAACCGAGCTTGACGCGAGTGTTGCCGGTCCTTTTGCCCGGTCTTTTTGCCCGGTCCTGCTTAGTCGATACAACCCATGCGCGACGCAAATTGGATCGCTGCCGAGAAGCTCAAATCACGAAGGACTGGGCTCAAGCGCTGATTTCCGGGGACTTTTGGCTCCGGCAGGGCATATTATGGGTTGGCGCGCCGATTCGATCCAATCTTCGCGACGATTCCGAACCGAACATCGCTCCACACCAAACATCGCTTAGGAGGCACCCATGATCCGCACCCGCGCCTGGCTTGCGCTTGCCGTTTTGCTGCCGGTTCTTTGTTCTGCCCAGGCTCCTCTGCTGCTCCGCAATCCCTCTCTCAGCCAGGATCGCGTCGCTTTTCTCTATGCGGACGATATCTGGACAGTCAGCCGCCAGGGGGGCGAGGCCGAGAGGCTAACCTCGGATGGGCATGTGGATGGAGGTCCCTTCTATTCGTACGATGGCGCGTGGATTGCCTACTCAGCCCACCTGAACGGCAACACCGACGCTTACGTCATTCCAGCCGCGGGCGGCATCCCGCGCCGCATCACGTGGCATCCGGACGGGAGCATGGTGGTGGGTTGGTCGCCCGACAGCAAAGACGTGCTGATCCGCAGCGGCCAGACCAGCTACCGCGATTACGACCGGCTCTTCCGGGTACATGCTGACGGATCAGGTGTGCCGGAACCGCTGCCGGTGCCTACGGGGGTGCAGGCATCGTTCTCGCCAGACGGCCAGTCATTGGCCTATCAGCCGATCACCAAGTGGCAGGACGCATTTAAGCGCTATGTGGGCGGCCAGACAACTCCCATCTGGGTCGTCGATCTCAAGACGCTCGACCTGGTCAAGGTGCCGCGCGAAAACTCCAGCGACTCTAACCCCGTTTGGGTAGGAAATTCCATCTACTTTCTCTCCGACCGCAGCGGCCCGGTATCCCTGTTCCGCTACGACACAGGATCGAAGCAAGTCTCCCCGGTCACGCCCAACACGGGTCTCGACTTGAAGACATTTCAGGCCGGCCCCGGAGGGCTGGTCTATGAGCAGTTCGGTTCCATTCACCTTTATGACACGGCCGCCAACACCGACAAAGCCATCGCAGTGCAGATTCATGGCGAGTTGTCGAGCCTCGCGCCACACCGGGTGGCTCTGACTCCGAATGAAATCCACAATGCCGCACTTTCTCCGACCGGCGCGCGGGCTGTGTTCGAGGCGCATGGAGAGATATTCACCGTCCCAGCCGAAAAAGGAGAAACGCGCAACCTGACGCGGACCTCGAACGTGGCCGAGCGCGACCCCTCGTGGAGTCCCGACGGCAAGACCATCGCTTACTTCTCCGATGCATCCGGCGAATACCAGCTTTATCTGCAGGATCAGACCGGCTTCAAGGCGCCTACAGTCATCGACCTCGGCCCGGAGCCCAGCTATTTTTATAGCCCGACCTGGTCACCGGATTCCAAGCACATTGCATATAGCGA